>NZ_JBHSKM010000018.1:0-8214 GCF_042657965.1 Streptomyces coerulescens | reverse complement strand
CGACGTGCCCGCCGCGGCGACCCTGCGCAAGGACTGCCCGGAGACGGAGACGCTGCTCACCGCC
Organism: Streptomyces coerulescens; assembly: GCF_042657965.1. Classification (NCBI taxonomy): domain Bacteria; kingdom Bacillati; phylum Actinomycetota; class Actinomycetes; order Kitasatosporales; family Streptomycetaceae; genus Streptomyces; species Streptomyces coerulescens. The sequence continues at coordinate 8,150 of NZ_JBHSKM010000018.1, read as the reverse complement.
TGCGCCGAACTCTTCGTCCAGGGCGCCGACTTCGACTGGTCCGCGCTCTTCGAAGGGACCGGCGCACGTCGCGTCGACCTGCCCACCTACCCCTTCCAACGGCAGCGGTACTGGCTGCCCGACCACGCCCGCCCGGTCGTGAGCGCGGAGGCCGTCGCCGACGGGGGGTTCTGGGACCTCGTCGACCAGGGGGACGCCGACTCGCTCGCCGGAGAGCTCGGCGTGGACAGCGGTGCCCCGCTGGACGCCGTCCTGCCGGTGCTCGCCGACTGGCGTCGCAAGCGGCAGGAGGAGTCGCAACTGGCCGGGCTGCGCTACCGGATCGCCTGGCGGCCCGTCCGCACCCCGGCCCCCGGCCGGCTTGACGGCACCTGGCTGATCGCCGTCGACGAGAACACTCCGGCCGAGCGGGCCGATGCGGCCGCGGCCGCACTTCGAGCCGTCGGCGCCGACGTGACGATCACGACCGGACCAGCCTCCGATCCCGAGACGGGCGTGACGGTGAGGACCGGACCGGCCGCCGATCCCGTGGCGGGCGTGACGGTCAGGACCGGATCGGCCGTCGGCTCCGAGACGGACGCGTCGGTCCCGACCGGACCGGCCGCCGATCCCGAGACTCCGTACGCGGGTGTGCTGTCCCTGCTCGCCGATCCCGCGCATGTCCTGGCGCTCGGGCATGCGCACCCGGAGAGCTCGCTGTGGTGCGTGACCTCCGGGGCCGTGGCCGTGTCCGGCCGTGAGGGACCCGTGCGCCCGGAGCAGGCCGCCGTATGGGGGCTGGGCCGGGTCATCGCGCTGGAGCAGCCCGACCGCTGGGGTGGGCTCATCGATCTGCCGGACGAGCCGCAGCCCCGGCTCTGGCAGCGGGTCGCGGCCGTGCTCGCCGCCGGGGGAGCGGGGGAGGACCAGCTCGCCGTGCGCGCGAGCGGCGTCCACGCCGCCCGGCTGGTGCGTGACCGCTCAGCGCGGCCCGCTCGGTCGTGGCACCCGCGCGGCACCGTCCTGGTCACCGGCGCGACCGGCGCCCTCGGCGCGCACCTCACCCGGTGGCTGGCGACCGGCGGCGCCGAACACCTCGTACTTGTGTCGCGGCGCGGAGCTGACGCCCCCGGCGCCGCCGAACTCGGCGCGGAACTCCGCGAGTCGGGCACCGACGTCACCTTCGTCGCGGGCGACGTCGCCGACCGGGAGACCGTCGCGTCCGTCCTCGACACCTACGCGCCCACGGCAGTCGTACACGCCGCCGGCATCCTCGACGACGGACTCGCCGCCGACCTCACCCCCGAACGCCTGGCCCGCGTCCTCGCCGTGAAGGCCGAGGCCGCCCAGCACCTGCACGAGCTGACCCGGGAGCGGGAACTGGACGCCTTCGTCCTGTTCTCCTCCGTCACCGGCGTCCTCGGCAACGCCGGACAGGCCGCCTACGCCGCCGCCAACGCCCGCCTCGACGCGCTCGCCCAGCACCGCCGAGCCGCCGGCCTGCCCGCGACGTCCCTCGCCTGGGGCCCTTGGGGCGGGGCCGGGATGGCGGCCGACGAGACCGTCGCCGAACACTTCCGCCGCCAGGGCATACGGCCCCTGGAGCCGGCCCGCGCCCTCGACGTACTCGGCCGGGCCCTCGACGAGGACGTCACCTGCACGACCGTCGTCGACGTCGACTGGCAGCGCTTCGCCGCCGTCACGTACACCCGGCGACCGCTGCTCGCCGACCTCCCCGAGGCCGCGCCGTCCGCCACCGACGCCGGACCTGGTGCACCGGCCGCGGGCGCCCTCGGTACCGAACTGTCCGGCCGTACGCCCGCGGAGCAGGACCGGCTGCTGCTCGACCTCGTCGTCGAGCAGGTCGCCGCCGTCCTCGGGCACGCCGACCGGAGTGCCGTCGACGCCGGCCGCGCCTTCAAGGACATCGGCTTCGACTCGCTGACCGGCGTCGCCCTGCGCCACCGGCTCGCCGCCGCCACCGGCCTGGCCCTCCCCGCCACCCTCGTCTTCGACCACCCCACCCCGACCGCGCTCGCCGCGTTCCTGCGCACCCAGGTCCTCGGCGTCACCACCGACGAGATCGAGCGCGGCGGCCCCGCCCTCACGCCCGTCGGCGCCGACGACGACCCGGTCGTCATCGTCGGCATGGGCTGCCGCTTCCCCGGCGATGTGACCACCCCCGACCAACTGTGGGACCTGCTCGCCTCCGGCACGGACGGCCTCACGCCGTTCCCCGAGGACCGCGGGTGGGACGTCGAGCGCCTTTACCACCCGGACCCCGGCCACTCCCGTACCACCTACGCCCGCGTCGGCGGATTCCTGCACGACGCTCCCGACTTCGACGCCGAGCTCTTCGGGATCTCCCCGCGCGAGGCCCTCGCCATGGACCCCCAGCAGCGGCTGCTGCTGGAGACCACGTGGGAGGCGCTGGAGCGCGCCGGCATCGACCCGCTGTCCCTGCGCGGAACGGCCACCGGCGTCTTCGCCGGCACCAACGGCCAGGACTACCGCGACACCGCCGCCCGCACGCCGGGCGAGGACGTCGAGGGCTACGTCGCCACCGGCTCGGCCGCCAGCGTCCTGTCCGGCCGCGTCAGTTACACCCTCGGCCTGGAGGGCCCCGCCCTCACCGTCGACACCGCCTGCTCCTCCGCGCTGGTCGCGCTCCACCTCGCCGCGCAGGCCATCCGGCAGGGCGAATGCCGTACCGCCCTCGCCGGCGGAGTGACCGTGATGGCCACTCCGGGCATCTTCGTGGAGTTCTCCCGCCAGCGCGCCCTGTCCGCCGACGGCCGCTGCAAGGCCTTCGCCGAGGGCGCCGACGGCACCGGCTGGTCCGAGGGCGCCGCCGTCCTCGTACTGGAACGCCTCTCCGACGCGCGCCGGGCCGGCCACCCCGTGCTCGCCGTGCTGCGCGGCTCCGCCGTCAACCAGGACGGCGCCTCCAACGGACTCACCGCCCCCAACGGGCCCTCGCAGCAGCGGGTGATCCGGCAGGCCCTGACCGCCGCCGGACTGCGGCCCGCCGACGTGGACGCGGTCGAGGCGCACGGCACCGGCACGAGCCTCGGCGACCCGATCGAGGCACAGGCCCTGCTCGCGACCTACGGCCAGGACCGCCACGAGCCGCTGTGGCTGGGCTCCGTGAAGTCCAACATCGGCCACACCCAGGCGGCGGCGGGCGCGGCCGGCGTCATGAAGATGGTCCTGGCCCTGCGCGCCGGGCAACTGCCGCCCACCCTGCACGTCGACGCCCCCTCCAGCCGAGTCGACTGGGACTCCGGCGCGGTGCGGCTGCTCACCGAGGCACGGACCTGGGCGCGCGGGGAACGCCCCCGCCGGGCCGGGGTGTCCGCCTTCGGCATCAGCGGCACCAACGCCCACATCATCCTGGAGGAGGCGCCCGCCGCCGAGGCACCGCAGACGGACCCACCGGCCGTTGACGCCCCCGTCGGCGCGGTGCCCTGGATCCTCTCCGGACGCACCCGCCAGGCCCTGCGCGCGCAGGCCGCCCGGCTCGTCGCCCACCTCGCCGACCGGCCCGGCCTCGCCCCGGCTGACGTGGGCCGCACCCTGGCCACCGCCCGTGCCGCCCTCGACCACCGCGCCGTCCTGATCGGTGACGACACGGACACCCTCACCGCGGCCGCCACCGCCCTGGCCGACGGCGCCCCGGCCGCCCCGGTCACCTCGGTGGCGGGCGAGGGCCGCACGGTGTGGGCCTTCACCGGGCAGGGCAGCCAGCGCCCCGGCATGGGCCGCGAACTGTACGACGCCCACCCGCTGCTCGCACGGACCCTCGACGACACGTGCGCCCTGCTCGACGCCGAACTCGCCGGCGCCGACGGCTTCGACACACCGCTGCGCACCGCGCTGTTCGCCACCCCGGACAGCGCCGAGGCCGCCCTGCTGGGCCGCACCGGCTACGCGCAGGCGGGTCTGTTCGCCCTCCAAGTCGCCCTCGCCGAACTGCTGCGCTCCTGGGGGCTCACCCCCGACGTGCTGGTCGGCCACTCCATCGGCGAGCTGGCCGCCGCCCACACCGCGGGCGTCCTCGAACTCCCCGACGCCGTACGGCTGGTGGCCGCACGCGCACGCCTGATGCAGGCGCTGCCCGAGGGCGGTGCGATGGTCGCCGTCGAGGCCGACCCCGAGGACGTCGAGCCCTGGCTGACCGAGGGCGCGGTCGTCGCCGCCGTGAACGGGCCCGCCGCCGTCGTCGTCTCCGGCACGGAGACCGCCGTGGAAGCGGTGCTGGCCGGCGCGCGCGAGCAGGGCCGGCGGGCCACCCGGCTGAAGGTGTCGCACGCCTTCCACTCACCGCTGATGGAGCCGATGCTGGCCGAGTTCGCGGCCGTCGCGGACGACCTCACCTTCCGGCCGGCCCGCATACCGGCCGTCAGCACCGTCACCGGCCGGCCCGTCGCCGCCGACGACTGGGCGAACGCCGACTACTGGGTGCGCCAGGTGCGCATGCCCGTCCTCTTCCACGACGCCGTCCGCACCGCCACCGGCGAACTCGGAGCCACCCGCCTGATGGAGCTCGGCCCCGACCCCGTCCTCGCCGCGCTCGCCCAGCGCACGGCCCCCGACCTGACCGTGGCGACCTCGGCCCTGCGCGCCGGCCGAGCAGAGCCCGACACCCTGCTCACCGCCGTCGGTGAACTGTTCGTCCGCGGCACCCTGGTCGACTGGGCGGAGGTCTTCCGCGACAGGCACGCCCGGCTCACCGACCTGCCCACCTACGCCTTCCAGCGCGAGCGTTTCTGGCTCCCGGACCGCTCGGGCCACCGGCCCGCCGACGAGGGCTCCAAGGACGAGTTCTGGCAGCTGGTCGACACCGCCGCCCCCGCCGACGTGGCCCGTGAACTCGGCCTGCCCGAGGGCGCCTCGCTGGACGCGCTGCTCCCCGCGCTGACGCAGTGGCGACGCCGGCACGAGGAACGTGCCGCGCAGGACCGCCGGCGCTACCGCGTCGTGTGGAAGCCGGTGCCGATGCCCAGTGCGGCTCGTCTCACCGGCCGTTGGCTGATCGCCGCCCCGGCCGGCGCACAGGACGCCGACGCCTGCCTCGACGCGCTGCGTGCCGCGGGCGCGGACGCCGAACTCCTGCCCGCGTCGACGGCGACCGTGGAACTCGCCGCTCACATCCACGAGTACGGCCCGGAGGGCATCGTCGTCGTCCCGGACAGCGCCGATGCCCTCCCCACGCCCCACCTGCACCTCCTCCGGGCCCTGGCCGCCGCCGAACTGGAGATCCCGGTGTGGGCCGTCACCCGGTCCGCCGTCGCGGTCACCGCCGGGGAGCCCCTCACCCACCCCGACCAGGCGCAGATCTGGGGCTTCGGCCGGACCGCCGCCCTCGAACTGCCCCGTCTGTGGGGCGGACTCGTCGACCTCCCGGACGACGCCGGCCCCGGCGACTGGCAACGCCTCGCCGCCGTCCTCGCCGCCCCCGGCCCGGAGGACCAACTCGCCGTCCGCGCCTCCGGCGTCCACGCCGCCCGCCTCGCCCACGACGTACCGAGCGGCTCCGGCGCCCCCGTACTGTCCGCGCCGCGCGGAACCGTACTGATCACCGGCGGCACCGGCGCACTCGGCGCCCACGTCGCCCGGCGTCTCGCCGCCCTCGGCGCCCCCCACCTGCTGCTCGTCTCCCGCAGCGGCGCCCACGCGCCCGGCGCCGACGCACTGCGTGACGACCTCACCGCCCTCGGCACCCGCGTCACCCTCGCCGCCTGCGACGTGGGCGACCGCGACGCACTGGCCGACCTGATCGCCGCGGTCCCGGCCGAGACGCCACTGACCGGCGTCGTCCACACCGCCGGGCTCCCCCAGAACACCCCGCTCACCGACACCACCCCGAACAGCCTCGCCCAGGTGGTCTCCGCCAAGGTCACCGGGGCGAGGCACCTCCACGAACTGACCGCCGGCCTCGACCTCGACCTGTTCGTACTGTTCTCGTCCGTGGCCGCCGTCTGGGGCAGCGGCGGCCAGGCCGCCTACGCCGCCGGCAACGCCTACCTCGACGCCCTCGCCCAGCACCGCCGTACCCTCGGCCTGCCCGCGACCTCCGTCGCCTGGGGCCCGTGGAGCGGCGGCGGCATGGCCGCCGACGAAGCCGTCGCCGACCATCTCACCGGACGGGGCCTCGCCCTGCTCGCGCCGGACAGCGCCCTCACCGCGCTGGAGCAGGCGCTCCTCGCGGAGCGCACCTGCGTGACCGTCGCGGACGTGGACTGGGAACGCTTCGCCCCCACCTTCACCTTCACCCGCCCCAGCCCGCTCATCGCGGACCTGCCCGAGGTCATCACCGGCCGAGTCGCGACCACCGACACCCGCCACTCCCGTGACGTACCCGGCGCCTCCGAGGGTGAACTCGCGCGCACTCTGCGCGACTTGCCTCCCGCCGAACAGAACCGCACCCTCCTGGACCTCGTCCAGTCCCAGGTCGCCGCCGTCCTCGGCCACGCCTCTCCGGCCGGCATCGACCCCGAACGCGCCTTCAAGGACCTCGGGTTCGACTCCCTCACCGCCGTCGACCTGCGCAACCGGCTCGCCGCGAGTACCGAAGTCGCCCTGCCCACGACACTCGTCTTCGACCACCCCACCCCGTCCGCCCTCACCACCCACCTGCGCGACCGCCTCCTCGGCACGGACCCCGCCGCCCACACGCACACCCCCTCGGCCACCGCCTCGGCCGACGACGAACCCATCGCCGTCATCGGCATGGGCTGCCGCTTCCCGGGCGGCATCCAGTCGCCGGAAGACCTCTGGGACGTCCTGACCGCCGGCGAGGACCGCATGTCGCCGTTCCCGGACGACCGCGGCTGGGACATCCCCGGCCTGCTGGAGTCCACCTCGGCGGCCCTCGGTGCACCGTTCGCCGGACGCGGCGGCTTCATCCCGGACGTTGCGGGCTTCGACGCCGAGCTGTTCGGCATCTCCCCGCGCGAGGCCCTCGCCATGGACCCGCAGCAGCGGCTGCTCCTTGAGACGGCGTGGGAGGCGCTGGAGCGGGCCGGCATCGACCCGACGTCCCTGCGCGGCACGGCGACGGGCGTGTACGCGGGTGTCTCCGCCAACGGCTACGGCGGTTCCGTGCACGAGGCCGACGGCGACTCCGCCGGGTACCTGCTCACCGGAAGCACCCCGAGCGTCGCCTCCGGCCGCCTCTCCTACGTCCTCGGCCTCGAAGGCCCGGCCGTCTCCGTCGACACCGCCTGCTCCTCCGCGCTCGTCGCCCTGCACCTGGCCTGCCAGGCCCTGCGCTCCGGCGAGTGCGACACGGCCCTCGCGGGCGGCGCCACCGTGATGGCCAACCCCACGGCGTTCGTGGAGTTCTCCCGCCAGCGCGGCCTCGCCCCCGACGGCCACTGCAAGCCGTTCGCCGAGGCGGCCGACGGAACCGGCTGGTCCGAAGGAGCCGGCGTGCTGGTCCTCATGCGCCGGTCCGAAGCCGAACGGCGCGGCCACCGGGTGCTCGCCCTCGTCCGAGGATCCGCCGTCAACCAGGACGGTGCCTCGAACGGCCTGACGGCCCCCAACGGTCCCTCGCAGCAGCGGGTGATCCGGCAGGCACTGGCGGCGGCGGGACTGCGCCCCGGCGACGTGGACGCTGTCGAGGCCCACGGCACGGGCACCCGTCTGGGCGACCCGATCGAGGCACAGGCCCTGCTCTCCACCTACGGCCAGGACCGCGACGAGCCCCTGTACCTCGGGTCGATCAAGTCGAACATCGGCCACACCCAGGCCGCCGCCGGTGTCGCCGGGGTCATCAAGATGGTGATGGCGATGCGCGCGGAGCGCCTGCCACGCACCCTGCACATCGACGCCCCGTCCTCGCACGTCGACTGGACCACCGGCGCGGTACGCCTGCTCACCGACGCACACGACTGGCCGCGCCGCGAACACCCGCGCCGGGCAGGCGTCTCCTCCTTCGGCATCAGCGGCACCAACGCCCACGTCATCCTCGAAGAGGCCCCGCCCGCCCCGGCGACGGAGCCGGAGCGACGGCACAGCACACGACCCGTCGTGCCCTGGGTCGCTTCCGCACGGACGCCCACGGCCCTGAAGGGCCAGATCGAGCGACTGACCTCGCTCGACGCCGACCCGCTCGACGTCGGCCTGTCCCTGGCCACCACCCGCGCCACCCTCGAACACCGCGC
>NZ_JBHSKM010000017.1:0-23056 GCF_042657965.1 Streptomyces coerulescens | reverse complement strand
TGGGTCTAGAGGGGCCCGCGGTATCCGTTGATACGGCGTGTTCGTCGTCGCTGGTGGCGCTGCATCTGGCGGCGCAGGCGTTGCGTGGAGGCGAGTGCTCGCTTGCGGTGGCCGGTGGTGTGACGGTGATGTCGACGCCGACGACGTTCGTGGAGTTCTCGCGGCAGGGCGGGTTGGCGCCGGACGGGCGGTGCAAGGCGTTCGCCGATTCCGCTGACGGGGTCGGGTGGGCCGAGGGTGTGGGTGTGCTGCTGCTGGAGCGGCGGTCGGATGCTGTGCGCAACGGGCATCGGATTCTGGCGGTTGTTCGGGGCAGTGCGGTGAATCAGGACGGTGCGTCGAACGGGCTCACCGCGCCCAACGGTCCCTCCCAGCAGCGGGTGATCCGGCAGGCGCTGGCGTCGGCCGGGCTGAATGCCGGGGACGTCGACGTCGTCGAGGCGCATGGCACGGGTACGACGCTGGGCGATCCGATCGAGGCGCAGGCGCTGCTGGCGACGTACGGTCAGGATCGTGAACGGCCCCTGCTGCTGGGCTCGGTGAAGTCCAACCTGGGGCATACGCAGGCCGCTGCCGGTGTCGCCGGTGTGATCAAGAGTGTGCTGGCGATGCGGCACGGTGTCGTTCCGCGCACCCTGCATGTGGACGCGCCGTCCTCGCATGTGGACTGGTCGACGGGTGCGGTGGAACTGGTCCGCGAGCAGGTGGCGTGGCCGGAGAATGACCGTCCGCGCCGGTCCGCGGTCTCCTCCTTCGGCCTCAGTGGCACCAATGCGCACGTGATCCTCGAAGCGAGCCCCGAAGAAGAGCCCATCACTGACGACACCGAGCGTCCCTTCCCCTTGGTCGTCACAGCGCGCTCGGAAGGGGCACTGGACGCCCGAATATGGCAACTCCAGTCGTGCGAGCCGTCGGTACACGTCGGTTTCACGGCCGCGACCGGCCGGGCCTCCTTCGCCCATCGGGCGGTGTTGTTGGCGTCTGGGGAGGGTGTCACCGAGGCGGCCAGGGGAGTGGCGGCTGAGGGGCCGTTGGCGTTCGTGTTCTCCGGTCAGGGTGCCCAGCGTCTGGGGATGGGCCGGGAGCTGTACGGCCGTTTCCCGGTGTTCGCGCAGGCCTTGGACGAGGTCCTCGCCGAGCTCGACCCTGCGCTGCGTGACGTGATCTGGGGCGAGGACGAGCAGGCTCTGAATCGCACGGAGTTCACTCAGCCGGCGCTCTTCGCCGTCGAGGTGGCGCTGTTCCGGCTGGCCGAATCGCTGGGCGTGCGGCCGGACTTCGTAGCCGGGCACTCCGTGGGTGAGATTGCCGCCGCTCATGTCGCGGATGTGCTCTCCCTGGCGGACGCGTGCACGCTGGTGTCGGCGCGGGCCCGGTTGATGCAGGCGCTGCCCGAGGGCGGGCTGATGCTGGCGGTCGAGGCGGCCGAGGACGAGGTCACCGCGCATCTCACCGACGAGGTGAGCATCGCGGCGGTCAACGGCCCCACCTCCCTGGTGCTCTCCGGCACGGAAGAGGCCGTGCTCGCGGTCGCCGCCGCCCTGCCCGATCGCCGCACCAGCCGCCTGCGGGTCTCGCACGCTTTCCACTCCCCGCTGATGGCCCCGATGCTGGAGGACTTCCGCGCGGCCATCGCCGATCTCCGCTTCGCCGAACCGGCCGTCCCCTTCGTCTCGAACCGGACCGGCCCGAACACGCCGGACTACTGGGTGCAGCACGTCCGTGAGACCGTCCGCTTCGCCGACGGCATCCGCACCCTCACCGGCCAGGGCGTCACCCGTTTCCTGGAAATCGGACCCGACGGTACTCTCACCGCCCTCATCGAGCAGACCGTCCCCGAGGACGCCCTCGTCGTCCCGACACTGCGCAAGAACCGTTCCGACGAAGAGGCGCTGGCCGTCGCGCTGGGCCAACTCTTCGTGCACGGTGTGCCCGTCGACTGGGCGGCGTACTTCGCAGGGACCGGCGCCCGACTCACCGATGTCCCCACCTACCCCTTCCAACGGCAGCGTTTCTGGCCGGAGCCGCGCGCCGATCTGGGCACCGGTGATGTGCGCTCCGTCGGGCTAGTGCCGGCGGGGCACCCTGTGCTGGGCGCCGCGATGTTGCTCGCGGACGGCGGCGGTGCGGTGTTCACCGGCGTCCTGTCGCCGCAGGCGCAGCCGTGGCTCGCCGACCACACGGTGCTCGGTCGCACACTGGTGCCCGGTGCGGCCCTGGTCGACCTGGTGATCCGGGCCGGTGACGAAGTCGGCGTCGGCCGTATCGACGAACTGACGACGGTCGCCCCGCTCGTGCTGCCCGACGACGGCACGGCCGTCGGACTGCAGGTGCGGATCGGCGGCGCCGACGATGACGGGCGGTGCTCCTTCGCACTGCACGGACGGCCCGAGTCGGCCGGCGCCGACGCCTCCTGGACGGCGTATGCGAACGGCATGCTCACCCCTGCCCCCGGCGAGGGGCCGGCCCCGGGTACGGAAGTATGGCCTCCGGAGGGCGCCGAGAGCATCGAACTCGCAGGTTACTACGACACGTTGGCGGACCTCGGCTTCGCATACGGGCCGTCCTTCCGTGCGCTGCGCCAAGCCTGGCGCCGGGGCGACGAGGTGTTCGCGGAGGTCTCCCTGGACGCGGACACCTACATGGACACCGACCCGGACACCGAACCGGACACCGCCACGGCCACGGCCTCGGCCACCGACGGATACGGCCTCCACCCGGCCCTCCTCGACGCCGTACTGCACGCGGCCGGCTTCACGGGTGCGGGCGGCGACGAGGGTGCCGCGCTCCCCTTCTCCTGGGAGGACGTGGCCCTCTTCGCCTCGGGTGCCAGGACCGTGCGGGCACGGCTGGAGCGGACGGGGGAGCGGACCGTGCGTATCGCGGTCACCGACACCGAGGGCGGGGCCGTCCTCAGCGTCGGCGGGCTGACCGTACGGCCCGTCGACGCCGACCAGATGGCCGGTGCCGGGTCCGCCGGAGCGCCGGACGCCCTGCTGCGAACGACGTGGACACCGGTCGGAGAACTCACCGCCGATGCGCCCACCGAGGTCGCCGTACTCGGAGAGTTGCCCGAGGATCTCGCCGGGGAGCTGGCCACGGCCGGCGTCAAGGCGGTGGCGTACGACGATCTCGCCACCGTAGCCGCGCATCACGGCATGGTGCTCGCTCCGGTGCGGGAGGCCGGCGTCGATCCGGCCGACTCCGCCCATGCACACGCGCGTGCGGCGCTGTCGCTCGCGCAGACCTGGCTGGACGGTGAACGCCTTGCCGGGGCGCGGCTCGTGGTCCTGGTCCGTGGGGCCACCACCGGGGCTGACCCGGGCGCCGCCGCGGCGTGGGGGCTGCTGCGGTCGGCGCAGAGCGAGCATCCCGGCCGGATCGGCCTTCTCGACATGCCTGGGGATCCGTCCGGCCTGGCCCGTGCGTTGAACGTCTTGGAGCCGGAAGTCGCCGTCGTGGATGGCGAGGTGCTGGTTCCGCGGTTGGAGCGAGTCTCCGCCGACAGCCCCGACAGCCCCGACAGCCCCGACAGCCCCGACAGCCCCGACAGCCCCGACAGCCCCGACAGCCCCGACAGCCCCGACGGCCTTGACAGCCCCGACGGCCTTGACAGCCCCGACAGCTCCGGCGGCTTCGACAACCCCGGCGGCCCCGATCCCCGGCCGGAAGCCGGCCTCCCCCTCGCCGACGGGGGAACCGTACTCATCACCGGCGGCACCGGCGGCCTCGGTGCCCTCCTCGCTCGCCATCTCGTCGCCCGGCACGGCGTACGTGATCTGCTTCTGCTGTCCCGGCGCGGTGCCGACGCGCCCGGCGCCGCGGACCTCGTCGCCGAGCTTGCCGGGCAGGGTGCCCGCGTCGAGGCGGTGGCCTGCGATGTCGCGGACCGGGACGCGCTGGGCGCCGCCCTCGCCGGGCACCGGGTCGGCCATGTCGTGCATGCGGCCGGCGTACTCGACGACGCGACCGCCACGCACCTGACGTCCGAGCGGGTCGCCGCCGTTCTGCGGCCCAAGGCGGACGCGGCCTGGCATCTGCACGAACTGCTGCCGGACGTAGGCTCGTTCACGGTGTTCTCCTCGGCGGCCGGCACCTTCGGCAACGCCGGGCAGGGCGCCTACGCCGCCGCGAACGCCTTCCTCGACGCCCTGGTGCGGCACCGGCATCGCGCCGGTTTGCCGGGACTGTCCCTGGCCTGGGGGCCTTGGCGGCGCTCGGACGGCATGGCCGGGGCGCTGAGCGCACGGGACGTCGAGCGGATGCGTGCGGCCGGGTTCCCGCCGCTGAGCACGGAGGACGGGCTCGCGCTGTTCGACCGGGCCGTCACCGCCGCCGGACCCGTCCTGCTGCCGGTGCGGATCGACGTCGGGGCCCTGCGTGCTCGCGACGACGTACCCGCGCCGCTGCGCGGCCTGGTTCCGGTGCGCCGAACGGTGTCCCGGTCGACCGCCTCGGGACTGGTGGCGCGGCTCGCGACCCTGGACGAGGGCGAAGGGCGTGCGGCCGTACTGGAGTCCGTGCGCGAGCAGGCCGCCCGGGTGCTCGGGCACCGGCCCGGCGGCACCGGTGAGGTGGGACCCGCCCGGGCCTTCCGCGACCTCGGGTTCGACTCGCTGATGTCGGTGGAACTGCGCAACGCGCTGAGTGCCGCCACCGGACTGCGGCTGCCCGCCACGCTGGCCCTGGACCACCCGACGCCGGACGCGGTCGCCGCGCACCTGTACACGCTGCTCGCCCCGCGTGCCGAGCGGACCGGGGCCGACGGCCTGCTGGCCGCCCTGGAACGCGTCGAGCAGATGATCGCGGCCCTGCCGGAGCCGGCCGCCGACGGAGCGGCGCACCGGCAGATCGCCGGACGGCTCGACGTCCTGCGCACACGCTGGTCGGCGCTCGCCGCACCGGAAGCGGAAGCGGACGTGAACGACCCCGAGAAGGCGGCGGAGTTCGACATGGACAAGCTGTCGGACGACGAGATGTTCGCCTTCCTCGACGACGAACTCGGCCATGGGTGACCGAGGGGTGGAGAGCTTCCACTGATGTCCCCGGCCGCGCCCCGCCTAGCGTGGGCGAACCGGTACACGAACGGCGGACCAGCGGCGCGGCCGGGTCCCTGAGCCGAAGAGGCGATGAGACGTGGGCATGGTCAAGACGGACGACGGTCCGGCCATCGAGGTGCGTGATCTGGTACGCGCCTATCGCGGCCGGGGCGGTGAACTCATCAAGGCCAACGACGGGTTGACGTTCAGCGTGCCCCGCGGGCAGGTGTTCGGCCTGTTCGGCGCCAACGGCGCCGGCAAGACGACACTGGTCCTCCAGATGCTGGGTCTTGTGCGCCCCACGTCGGGTTCCATCACCGTGAACGGCATCGACGTGGTGCGCCACCCCGAGCTGGTGAAGTCCACCGTCGGGTTCCTGCCGCAGCGCGGCCTGTCGATGCGGCTGATCGAGGCCCGCCGGGCCCTGCACTACACGGGGCGGCTGCGTGGGCAGAGCGAGACGGACGCTCGGCGCCAGACCGACGAGCTGATCGAGGAGCTGGGGCTCGGGCCGTATGCCGACCGGCAGGTGGAGCGGCTCAGCGGTGGTCTGATGCGGCTGGTGAACTTCGGTATGACCCTGATGGGCCGCCCCGAACTCATCGTTCTGGACGAGCCCACCAATGAACTCGACCCGCACAACCGGCGGTTGATCTGGGACATCGTGCAGCGCCGGGCCGCCGAGGACGGCACGACGATCGTCCTCGTCACCCACAATGTGCTGGAGGCGGAGAAGGCCGTCCACCGCGTCGCCGTCATGCACGGCGGCCGTATCACCGCCATGGGCACGCCCGGCGAGCTCAAGGAGCAGACCGGCGCCCAGGCGCGGCTGGAGCTGTTCGTCCGCGACGGCGGCAGCCTCACGGAGGCGGAGGCCGCCAGGCTCGGCCGGATCGGTGTCGTCACGCCCGGCGACCGCGGTGGCAGCTACCTCGTCACCGCGCCCCCCGACCGCATCCAGCCCCTGCTGGAGGTCCTGGTCACCGATGTCGGCGTGACCCGCGTCGACGACTTCCGGTTCGCCCGGCCCACGCTGGAGGACGTCTACCTCAGCCTGAAGCCCGAACCCGTCGGCGAACCGGAGAAGCCGGCCGAGCCCGAGCCGGCCCACCGGGCGCCCGACTCGCCCGAACCGCCGCCCCCCGTGAAGGAACTCGCCACCGTCGGTGCTCCTGGTGCCGAACCGGAGGCCGCCGCGTTCGGTGCTCCTGGTGCCGAACCGGAGGCCGCCGCGTTCGGTGCTCCTGGTGTCGAACCCGAGGCCGCCGCGTTCGGTGCTCCTGGTGTCGAACCCGAGGCCGCCGCGCCCACGACCACCCCGCCCGCCGCCCGGCGCACCCCGCGCCCCGCGGCCCGTACACCTGGGCCGGCGCCCTCCGTCGCCCCGGCGCCCGCCCGGGTCCCGCGAGGCACCCTCGGGGCCCGGCTGGCCACCTTCGGCACGTCCTTCAAGTACCTGTGGTTCGAGCACATGCTGATCGTGCGCACGTCCTGGCACGTCCATATGGTCTTCGGCATCTTCATGCCGCTGACGATGGTGTTCGGGTTCTCCCGCATCGGCAGCGGCCTCACCGACCAGTCCAGTCTGCTGTACATCGCCAGCGGCTCCGGCGTGTTCTCCATCGCCGCGCTCGGCACCACCGCCATCGCCCAGCGCATCGGCGCCATCAAGGCCGAGGGCTCGATGATGTACTACGCCTCGCTGCCGATCAGCAAAGTGGCCTTCGTGACGGCGTTCGTCGCCGCCCGGCTGCTGCTCATCGCGCCCGGCCTGGTCACCTCACTGCTCGCCGTGGAAGTGCTCTACGACATCCAGCTCACGCTGTCGCCGACGCTGCTGTTCGTGTACCCGCTGACCGCCCTGCCGCTCGCCGCGCTCGGCCTCGTCATCGGCAGCCTCATCGACAAGATCGAGCTCATCTCCATCGTCACCTACATGCTCAACTTCCTTCTGCTGCTGGGCGCCCCGCTGCTCATCCCGCTGGAGTCCCTGCCGGTCGCGCTGCGTGTGATCAGCTACGTCATGCCGACCAGCTACGGCGCCGACGCCATCCGGCACAGCGTCACCGGGGACGTCGACGGCATGTTCGCCCTCGACGTGGCCGTCCTCGCCGTCGCGTCGGTGGCGTCGCTGTGGATCGCCGACCGGGCGCTGCGCTGGCGCGCCTCCTGACACCGAGGCGGCGGCCGCCGCGGCCCAGGCCGCGCGCACCAGGCGCAGGACCAGTGTTTTCCCCAGTGACCGCCCCACCGGGACGCCGATAGCATCCTTTCCGGATACAGAGGGTGAATGTCCGACGGCCGTTCTCCGGGCCTGGTGCGAGACCGGAGAACGGCCGTCCGGGTCCCTCGGAATCACCTCGGAGAACGGCAAGAACGGCACCGGAGAATCGGCTCGGCACATTCGGCGGAACCGGCGGGAAAACCGGGAGAGGGAGCCGTCCCTTTTCATCGTCTCTTTCGTCTCCTTCCGGCCCTCCGGCTGTGTCCGGGCCGGAGCGGAACGGGAGCGACACCGGCATGAAATTCCAGGTGCTGGGCCCGCTGAAGGTCCTCGGCGACAGCGGCCCGGTCGCGCTGAGCGGCGTCAAACAGCGCGCCACACTCGGCCATCTGCTGCTGCACGCCAACGAAGTCGTCGCGACCAGCGCCCTGATGCGGGCCCTGTGGGCCGGCGAACCACCGCCCACCGCCCGCAAGATGCTCCAGAACGCGGTCTCCGCCCTGCGCGGACTCCTCGCCGACGACTCCGAGGACACCCACGGCGGCCCCGTACTCCTCACCCACGCCCCCGGCTATCTGCTGCGCGTCGACGGCGACGACCTCGACCTCACCGCCTACCGTGCCCTCGCGGACCGTGGCCGCGCCGACCTCGCCGCCGGAGCCTGGTCCTCCGCCGCCCGTACGCTGCGCGCCGCCCTCGACCTGTGGCGCGGCCCCGTCCTCGCCGACCTCGCGGAGTCGGGCACGGACTGGCCCGAGCTGCGTACCCTCGCGCAGGCCCGCTCGGCCACCCGTGAGGACCTGTACGAGGCCGAACTCGCCTGTGGACGGCACCACGACGTGCTGGAGGACCTCCGCACCCACGCCCAGCGCGAACCGGAACGTGAGCGGCTGTGCGCCCAGCTGATGCTCGCCCTGTACCGGCGTGGCCATCAGGCCGAGGCCCTGGACGCCTACCGCCGTACCAGGACCGCGCTGGCCTCCCGGCTCGGCCTGGAACCGGGCCGGGTGCTGCGGGCCGTGGAGCGCGCCGTCCTCGACCACGATCCCGTGCTCGGCCAGCCCGACGCGCTCGCCATCATGGCCCTCGACGGTGAACCCCACCGCCCCCGGCCCGCCGCGGCCACGCCGGTCACACCCGGCCCGACGGCCATAGCCGCGGCCGCCCTGGCCGGCTTCGACATCCATCCGGCGCCCAGGCCCCCCGGCCTGCCCGACTTCGACACCCGCCCGGCGCCCACGCCCCCGCTCCCCGTACCGTCGCGCGCCGCCGCCTTCCCGTACCCCGCCGCGCCCGCGGGCGTGCTCACCGAGCAGCACAAGCAGCTGTCGATGCTGCTCGTGCGGACCACCCTCGGAAAGGGTCTCGGGGGTGATCCGGAGGACGCCGCCCGGCTCTCCGGTGAACTGGCCGTCGCCATCCGCGACGAGGTCGCCCGGCACGGCGGAAAGGTCTCGGGTGTGCTCGGACCGGTCACTTTCGCCCTGTTCGGTGTCGTCCGCACCCGTGAGGACGACGCCGAGCGCGCGGTCCGGGCCGGCCGGGCGATCCTGCGCCGACTGCGCCAGTACGGCGCGGGCGGCCCCGTCCCCGTGCACGGCGGTGCCGCGCCCCGCGTGGCCGTGGCCACCGGCGACGTCGTCGTCACCTGCGCCGCCGACGGCACCGGTGCCGTGCCGATCGTCAACGGCGCCGTACCGAAGAGCTGCGCCGACCTGCTGCAGACCGTGCCGCCCGGCGGCATCCGAGTGTGCGCCACCACCCGCTCCGGCACCGAACGCTCCCTCGTCTACGGCGCCGCCGGGCCCGACGGCGCGTCCGAGCCGCTCGGTGCCCGCACGGCCGGCACGGACACCCCGCCCGCCCTGGTGGGCCGGGACCGTGAGATGGAACAACTGGGCGGAGCGCTCGGCGACGTGGCCCGCCGGCAACGTCCCTGTCTGCTCACCGCGCTCGGCGAACCCGGCGCCGGGAAGACGCGGCTCATGGCCGAACTGGCCCGGCTCGCCCGCCGCTCCCCGCACGGGTACCGGATCGTCACCGGGCACAGTTCCTGGTGCGACCGAGACCGGCCGCTCGCCCTGCTGGAACGCACCCTCGCCTCGGCGGCCGGCATGGACGCCCCTGCCGACGACCCCCTGGCCTCGGCCACGCGCACGGACCGCTCGGCCCACGACCCCCTGGCCCCCGCAGCCGGCACGGACGACTGCGCCTCGGCACCCGGCACGGACGACCGCGCACACGACGCCCTCGCCCGCACGGTCCACGCCCTGTTCGGCACCGGCGACAGCGGCGCCTGGCTGCTCGACCGGCTCGGCCCGCTGATGCGCGCGGAGCCGCCCGCCCCCGCCGACTGGCCCGACCTCGCCACCGCCTGGCGGCTCCTGCTCACCGGCCTCGCCGCCGAACGCCCCCTGCTCCTCGTCCTGGAGGACCTGCACACCGCGCCCGACCCGGTTCTCGACCTCGTCACCGAACTCGCCGACGCCGCAGGGCCCGTACCGCTGCTCCTCGCCGTCACCGCACGCCCCGAACTCCTCGACCGCAGGCCCACCTGGGGCGGCGGCCGGCGCGACGCCCTCGCCCTCACCCTCGACCCGCTCGACGAGCTCTCCTCGGCCGCGCTGCTGGACGGCCTCCTCGCCGGCCGCGGAGGCAGCGCGCTCCCCGCCGACCTGCGGCGTGACGTCCTCGCCCGGATCGGCGGCAACCCCCTCTATGCCGTGGAGTACGCCCGGGAGCCGGCCGTCGGCGCCCCCGGGCCGCCGGTGATGCCCCGTCATGTCCGGCAGGTCGTCGCCGCCCACCTCGACACGCTCCCGCCGCTCGCCAAGGCCGTCCTCGTGTGCGCCTCCGCCCTGGGTGGCGTGTGCTGCGCCGACGGAGTCGCGGCGGTCGGCGGCGTGGACCGCGCGGAGGCCGTGCACTGGCTCGACCACCTGGAGCGCCGGGACTTCCTGCGCCGCTCCCGGCACCCCTCCGCCACCGGCGCCCTGCGCTACGCCTTCCGGCACCCGGCCACCCGCGAAGCCGTCGACGCGCTCGTGCCGCGCACGGTGCGCGAGGACCGCAGGCGCCGCGCGGAGGCCTGGACCGAAAGCACCGCCGCCCAGCTGACCGTGTGACCGATACGCGGCACTCCATTTCCCGATCGACCGACAATGGCGGGGAATTCGTGTGCCCATTCCACCGATTACCCGCCGATGGAAACACCCAACTGGGTCCCGGCGCGCCCAGCGCATAAGTTCGTCACAAGCGGCGCGGAAAGCGCGCCGAAGACTCGGGAAAACACCGAGTCCGGCGGCACATCATGACGTGTCCGAACGTCGCTTCCGCACGGAAAGGAATGGTTGTGCGCATTCTCTGCAGCCTCGCGCTGTCGCCCTCCAACGCACGTGCCCTGCTGCCGCTGGCCCGAGCCGCGGCCGAGGCCGGCCACGAGGTCACCGTGGTCTCCCCGCCGGAGATGGCCGGTGTCTTCGAGGGCGAGGACATCCGCGTCCTGCCGCTGTTCACCGACATGGCCGAGATCGTGCTCAGCCTGCTCCAGCAGAAGCGCATCGACTTCGCCCCCTCCGACCCGTTCTCGCCGCAGACCCTGCTGGCCACCGCCTGCGGCCCGCACGTCACCGACGCCTATCGTCAACTCCTCGACGTGGCCCAGGAGTTCAAGCCGGACGTGATCCTGCGCAGCGGCGTCGAGTTCGCCGGCTATCTCGTCGCCGAGACCCTCGGCGTCCCGCACGTCACCGCGCCTTCCGGCGGCGGCCAGTACCTCGACGCCAAGCTTGCCCTGGCCGAGCTGAATCTGCGCCGCGCCGAACTGGGCCTGCCCGAGAGCGACTCGGCCGACGCGATCCACGCGCACGGCCGCTTCGACTGCATGCCGCCCGAGTACGCCTTCACCGCACACGACATGGGCGGCACCTTCGCCTACCAGCAGCCGTCCGCCATCGTGCGGGGCGAGACCGGCCCCGAGTGGCTGCGCGACCTCCCCGGCGACAAGCCGCTCGTCGTGGTCTCCAGCACCAATGTGTTCGCCTCGCTGATGCACCACTCCGTCTTCCCGCGCATCCTCGACCTGTTCTTCGACGGCGTGGTCGCCGGACACCTCTTCGAGGGCCTGGACATCGAGGCCGACCCGGCGCTGGTCGTGGGCGCGTTGATGCCCGGCGACGCCAACCCGCTCACCACCATCGTCAAGGGCCTGTCCCAGGTGGACTGCACGGCCGTCGTCGCCACCCGCGGCATGCCCGTCGACCCGGCCGCCGTCGGCGACAACGTCCACCTCTACGAGAGCATCCCGCAGCCGCTGCTGCTGGAGACCGCCCAACTCCTCTTCACCCACGGCGGCTACAACAGCGTCCGCGAGGCCGTCCGCGCCGGTGTCCCCATGGCCGTCCTGCCCGAACTCAGCGACCAGGCGCACAACGCGAGCCGCGTCACGGAGCTGGGCCTCGGGCTGCGTGTGCCCAGCGCGGGCGCCGATGACGTCGCCGGCACCGTCGAGCGGCTGCTCGGCGACGCCGGCCACACCCACGCGGCCCGCACCGCGCAGCGTCACATGCTCGCGCTGCCCCAGGTCACGGCCGCCGTCGACCACCTCGTCGCCCTCGCCGGCCACTGAACCGGAATCCAGACAGGAGCAGGAAGATGGACACGCAGTTCCTCCGGGCGTTCTACGACCTGGCCTCGTGGATCCGGCTCTCCCCGCTGCTGAACGGCCCCTATCTGCCGTTCTCCGCGTGGTCGCTGCGCCCAGGCGCCCTGATCAAACTGCTCGACGACATCGCCCTGGGCGACCGCAAGGTCCTCGTCGAATGCGGCAGCGGCACCTCCACGATCGTCTTCGCCCGCTATCTCGCCCAGCGCGGCTACGGCAACGTGCTCTCCCTGGAACACGACGAGAAGTGGGCCCGCTGGGTCAACGACCAGCTGGCGCAGGAGGGCCTGACCGACGTCGCCCGCGTCGTGCACGCCCCGCTCGCCGAGCACCCGGCCGCCGTCAAGCGCGTCGAATGGTACGAGCCCGCCACCGTCGAGGACGAGATCGGCGCCTTCACCGACAAGCACGGCAGGATCGACCTGCTGCTCGTCGACGGCCCGCCCGGCTGGGAGCAGGGCCGCAAGATGGCCCGCTATCCGGCCGTACCCGCCCTGAAGGACCATCTGGCGCCCGGCGCCACCGTGATGCTCGACGACGTCAACCGCTCCGAGGGCGTGGAGATCACCAAGCGCTGGGAGGACGAGTGCGGCCTCACCATGCAGCTCGACCCGTACGGCACCCGCACCGCGTTCGGCAACTTCCCCGTCTGACCTGAGGAGAGGCCGATGCTGGCTCTGAACGGCGGGCCCAAGGTGCGGACACACCCCTTCCCGCGCTGGCCCGAGTACGACGAGACCGAGACCCTCGCCCTGGCCCGCGCCCTCCAGCAGGGCGAATGGGGGCGGCACGGCGGCAAGGAGGTCCAGGCGTTCGAGCGCGAGTTCGCCGAGTTCGGCAGTGCGCCCGCCGCGCTCGCCGTCACCAACGGCTCGCACGCCCTCGAACTCGCCCTGGAACTCGCCGGGATCGAACCCGGCGACGAGGTGATCGTCCCCGCCTACACCTTCGTCGCCACCTCCACCGCCGTCCAGCGGCGCGGTGGCGTCCCGGTGCCCGTCGACGTCACCCCGGACACCTTCTGCCTCGACCCCGCGGGCCTCGACGCCGCCGCCACCGACCGCACCCGCGCGGTGATCCCCGTCCACATCGGCGGCCACGTCGCCGACATGGACGCCATCACGGCCTGGGCCGCCGCCCGCGGCGTCACCGTCGTGCAGGACGCGGCCCAGGCCCACGGCGCCACCTGGCGAGGGAAGGGCCTCGGCGCCCTCGGCTCGATCGCCACGTTCTCCTTCCAGAGCACCAAGGTGATCACCGCGGGCGAGGGAGGCGCCCTGCTGCTGCCCGACGAGGAGACCTTCGAGAGCGCGTGGCTGCGGCACAACTGCGGCCGCGACCGCGAACTCCACCTCGCCACCGCCTCCTCCAACTTCCGCGTCTCCGAACTCACCGCCGCCCTGCTGCGCGCCCAACTGGCCCGGTTCGCCGACCAGAACGCCCGCCGCGCCGCCCGGTACACCGAACTCGCCGCCGCACTCGGCGAGATCCCCGGCATCCGCCTCCAGGGCCGAGACCCGCGCTGCACCGGAACCCCGCACTACATGACGACGTTCGTCCTCGACCAGGACGAGCTCGGCGGGCTCGACCGCGACACCGTCGCCCTCGCACTGCTGATGGAGGGCATCCCCGCCTTCGGCAGCCACCAGCCCCTGCACCGCACCGACGCCTTCTGGACCGGCGCCACCGGCGGCGCACGGCCCGAGGAACTCGCCGAACGCTGCCCCAACGCCGAACGCGTCGGCCGTGACGGCGTGCTCATCCCGCACCAGGCCCTGCTCGGCACCCGCCAGGACGTCGACGACGTGGCGACCGCCGTCGCCAAGGTCCTGGCCGAACTGCCGCGCGACGGCACCCCCGCGGCCGTCTGACGCCGCCACCACCAAAGACCCCGACACCGACTTCGCACACCCCGCGCCCGGCGCGGCGGTTCACAGGATGGGAACGAAAGCGATGACCAGCGACAACCCGGCCGGCCGGACCTTCGAGGTCCTCGTCGTCGGCAATGGTGTGCTCGGCCTGTCCCTGGGCCTGACCCTCGCCCGCCGTGGCACCAAGGTGGCCGTCCTCGGCCGCACCGACCGGCCCTGGGCCGCCTCCACCGCCGCCGGCGCCATGCTCGGCACCTTCGGCGAGGTCACCTCCACCCTCATAGCCAGCGAACAGGGCCGCGCCAAGCTCGACCTCGGCGTGCAGGCCACCCGCCTGTGGGACGACTGGCTGGACCAGCTGGCCGAGGACACCGGCGAGCACGACGACCTGCGCTGCGCCGACGGCACCGTGATGCTGCTGAACTCGGTGGGCGTACCCGGCATCGACTCCGCCAACTACGCCGCCATCCGCAAGACCCTCGACGAGTACAAGGAGCCGTACGAGGACATCGACCCGGCCGAGCTCGGCTGGCTCGACCCCGACCCGCTGGCCCGGCCCCTGATGGGCATGTTCATCCCCGGCGAGCACGCCGTCGACTCCGGCCGGCTGCTGGCCCGCCTCCAGAGCGCTCTGCTGAAGGCCGGCGGCAGCCTCCTCGACGGCTTCGGCGAGAGCCTGGTCACCGAGGGTGAGCGCATCACCGGCGTCAGGCTCACCAGCGGTGACACCCTGACCGCGGGACAGGTCGTCCTCGCCGCCGGCGCCGCTTCCCAGACTCTGCTCGACACCGTGCCCGCCCTGAACGGCAGCATCCCGCGGCTGTGCGCCGGCGTCGGTGTCTCCGTCTTCGCCCGCGTCGACCCGGACGTGCCCGGCCCGACCAGCGTGCTGCGCACCCCCAACCGTGCCTTCGCCTGCGGTCTGCACCTCGTGCCGCGCGGTCAGGGCCATGTCTACCTCGGCGCCACCAACGCCATCGAGCCCGAGCCCGCCGACGTGCCCTCCATCCGCGACGCCACCTTCCTGCTCGGCTGCGCCCTGCGCCAGCTGCGCCGCGACCTCGACACCGCCGGCATCGAGAAGATCCAGGTCGGCAACCGGCCGGTCGCCTTTGACGGCTTCCCGCTGGTCGGCGGCACCGGGCTGGACGGCCTGTGGACGATGACCGGTACCTACCGTGACGGTCTGCACCTGTCGCCGCTGCTCGCCGAGGAGATGGCCCGGCGCATCCTCGGCGAGGACACCCGTCACGACCTGTCCGTGTTCCAGCCCGTGCGCAAGCCCACGCAGGCGCACAGCCGTGAGGACGTCGTCGAGACCGCCGTCACGCATCTGCTCGCGACCGGCTACGAGGACGAGTGGAGGATCCCCAACGCCTGGCCCGCCGTCATCGAGGCCCAACTGCGGGCCGGGTTCGCGAAGTTCGCCGACGCCCTTGACGACGAGTTCACCCCGCCCGCCGAGATCCTCGCCAAGGCGCAGATGAACCCGGCGTTCGCGCAGCAGGTCCGCCAGTACTACGCCGCTAGCCGCGCGGCGCACTGAGCGCTCCGCCGACAGTGCCGCGATGTGCCGTCGTTCGTCCGCGGCCTCGTCGTGGCTGGTCGCGCCCACGCGGCGGTAGCCGCATATCGACACGACCCCGCGCCCCTTCGGGGGCGCTGCCACCCCCCACTGCACGAACTGAAGGAGAGTCGCGTCACCATGAGCTGTCCCGAACTTCCGCCGACGGTCGATCTGCTCGTCGTCGGAAGCGGCCCGGTGGGGTCGGCCGTCGCCCGCCGTGTGTACGACGCCGTACCGCACGCCCGGATCCTGATGGCCGACCTCGGGCCGCGCCTGACCGGGCAGGCCGGGCTGCACCTCGGCAACCTGCCCGCACCGGAACGGGCCGCGGCCCAGGCCCGTTCCCAGGGGCGCGATCCCGAGACCGCGCCCGGCGAGGACGGCGCCCTGGTGAAGAAGTACGCGGACCGCGGCACCCATCTGCTGCGGCCCCGACGCGAGGACGAGCCCGAGCAGTTCGGCATGCCGGCCGCGGTCATGTCCAGCAACATCGGCGGGATGGGCGTGCACTGGGCCTGCACCGCCCCCCGCCCGCTGGACTCCGAGCGGCTGTCGTTCCTGTCCGCCGACGACCTCGACGCCGCCCTGTCCGTCGCCGAGCACCTGCTGAGCGTCACCCGCGACGCCTACCCGGCCACGGAGGCGGGCGACCTCGTCCTCAAGACGCTCGGGCAGCTCTTCGACGGCGACCACCCGGTCGGCCGCGGCGTCGGCACCATGCCGCTCGCCTGCACCCCCCGCCCCGGCCGCCGCCCCCTGTGGGCCGGACCCGACACCGTCCTCGGGCCGCTCGCCCACGCCGGCGCCACCGGGGGCGACGGACGCTTCCGCATCGCCGACGAGACCATGTGCCGGCGCCTGCTGTTCAGCGGACGCAAGGTCACCGGCGCCCTCCTCGAACACCTCCCGACCGGCACCGAGTTCGCCGTGCGCGCCTCCGCCGTCGCCGTGTGCGCCGACGCGCTGCGCACCCCGCAGCTGCTGTGGGCCTCCGGCATCCGCCCCGACGCCCTCGGCCGCTACCTCAACGACCAGCCCAAGACCGTCAGTTCCGTCCACGTCAAGGACGGCCCGGTCGCCGGTGTCGCCGCCCGCGGCACCGTCGAGTTCGGCGGCGACATCCGCGACCTGGAGACCGGCCGCTTCTGGGTGCCGTTCGCCGACCCCGGCCGCCGCAACCACGGCCAGGTCATGACCATCGACACCTCACCGCTGGAAGGCGTCGACCCGGCGCTGTTCGTCGGCATGGTCTGGTACGGAGCCAAGGAGATCCGCGCCGAGGACCGCATCGAGTTCTCCACCAGCGAGGCCGACGCCTACGGCATGCCCGACATGACCGTCCACTACGACCTCACCGAGGCCGACCTCGAAGGCGCCGACCAGGCCCGCGCCGACCAGGAGGCCGTCGCCGAGGCCCTCGGCGGCGAGTTCCTGGAACGGCCCGAACTGTTTCCCGCCGGCAGCTCGAAGCACTACCAGGGCACCGTGCGCATGGGCCCCGCCGACGACGGCACCTCGGTGTGCGACACCGACAGCCGCGTCTGGGGCTTCGACAACCTCTACGTCGGCGGCAACGGGGTCATCCCGACCGCCACCGCCGTCAATCCGACGCTGTACAGCGTCGCCCTGGCCGTCCGAGCCGCGGCGTCCATCAGCGCCCGGCTCATCGGCGTCTGACCGCAGCGAAGCAACCGAGAATCGAGGTGGCTGCCGTGCACCGCCACACCATCGCCGTCATCGGCACCGGCTATGTCGGACTCACCGCCGGAGCCTGCCTGGCGTCGCTCGGACACCGGGTGGTCTGCGCCGACCTGGACCCGGTCAAGGTCGCGGAACTCAACCGCGGAGACGTGCGCATCCTGGAGGAGGGCCTGCCCGAGCTGGTGCGGGCCGGCCTCGACGCGGGCCGGCTGCGCTTCGTCGTCGGCGCCGCCGACGCCGTACGCGGCGCCCGCACCGTGTTCATCTGCGTCGGCACCCCCACCGGACCCGACGGGAGCGCCGACCTTACCGCCGTCGACGCGGTCGTGGAGGAGATCCGCACCCTGCTGGAACCCGACAGCGTCCTGGTCACCAAGTCCACCGTGCCGGTCGGCACCGCCGCACGCGTCACCGCCGCACTCGGCAGGCCGGACGTCGGCGTCGTCAGCAACCCGGAGTTCCTGCGCGAGGGCACCTCCGTCGCCGACTTCCTCCAGCCCGACCGGGTCGTCATAGGCTCCGCCAGCCCCTGGGCCGCCGCCCAGGTCGCCGAGCTGTACGCCGGCGTCGACGCGCCCGTCGTCATCGCCGACGCCGCCAGCGCCGAGGTCGTCAAGTACGCCGCGAACTGCTTCCTCGCCGTCAAGCTGTCCTACGTCAACACCCTCGCCGAGCTGTGCGAGGAGGTCGGCGCCGACATCGGCCGGGTCACCGCCGCGCTCGGCCAGGACCACCGCATCGGCGGCGCCTTCCTGCGCCCGGGACCCGGCTGGGGCGGCTCCTGTCTGCCGAAGGACACCCGCGCCCTGCTCGGCACGGCCGACGCCCTCGGTGTCGACTTCCCGCTCGTGCGGGCCGCCATCGACTCCAACGCCCGTCAGCGCACCCGGATCGCCGACCGGATCGCCCGCCTGTGCGGCGACGAGGACGGCTCGCTGGCCGGGGTACGGATCGGGCTGCTCGGCCTCACCTTCAAGGCCGGCACCGATGACCTGCGGGACTCGCCGGCCCTCGCCCTCGCCGTCGAACTCGCCGGCCGCGGCGCCGAACTCACTGCCCACGACCCGGCCGTGCCCGCCACCCGGCACACCGAACTCCCCGCCGAAATCAACGTCGTGGACGACCCGCACCAGGCCGCCAAGGGCGCCTCGGCGCTGGTCCTGTGCACCGAGTGGCCGCTCTACCGCGGCCTCGACTGGCCCCGGATCGCCGCCGACCTGCATCACCCGGTCGTCGTCGACACGCGCAACCACCTCGACCCGGACGCGCTCAGCGCCGCGGGCCTTGCCTGGCACGGCACCGGCACCAGCCCGGTCGAGCCCGCCCTGACCGCCGTATAGACGCCGTAGAGAAAGGGTTCCCGTCATGCGGGTGCTGTGCAGCATCACCGGCTCGCCCTCCCACGCGCGTGCCTGCCTGCCGCTCGTGCGGGCCCTCGGCGACGCCGGACACGACGTCCTCGTCGTCACCGCCGACAAACTCGCCCCCGTCCTCGCCGGCGAGCGGGCCCGCGTCGAGGGCGTCTACACCGACATCACCGCCCAGGGCATGCGGCTGCTGTTCGAGGGCAAGCTGCCCATCCCCAAGGAGTTCAGCCGCTTCGCCCACGACCTGTGGGCCACCCTCGGCGCCGGACCCCAACTCGCCGAAGCCTACGACCTGTTGCTGCCGCTCGCCCGGGAGTTCCGGCCCCATGTGATCCTGCGCGACGGCTACGAGTTCGCCGCGCTCCTCGTCGCCGAGACCCTCGGCGTTCCCCAGGTGCCCGCGCCCTCCGGCTCGGGCCAGTTCCTCGACCCGGAACTGCTGCTCCCGCTGCTGAACGACCGCCGCCGCGCACTCGCCCTCCCCGAGACCGACGACCCGGCCGCCGTTTACCGGCACGGACGCCTCGACTGCATGCCCGCCCCCTACTCCTTCGCCCGCCCCCTCGCCCCGGACGCCGTCGCCTACCGCCAGCCCCGCACCGTCACCCGCGGCGAGCGGCTGCCCGACTGGTTCGCCGAACTGCCCGCCGACAAGCCCCTCGTACTCGCCTCACTCGGCACGGGACTGCCGGGCACCGTCCTCGAATTCCTGGACAAGGCCCGTGAGTTCGGCGCCCCCATCCCCGTCTACGACCCCGCCGAGCCCCTCGACACGGTCGTCGAGGCCCTGTCCGCGCTGGACTGCGCCGCGGTCGTCTCCACGCTCGGCATGCCCGTGGACACCGCGAAGGCCGCACCCCACGTCCGTGTCGTCGACCGATTCCCGCAGCAACTCCTCCTGGAGCACGCCGCGTTGTTCGTCACCCATGGCGGCTACAACAGCATCCGCGAGGCTGTCCGGGCCGGTGTTCCCATGGCGGTCCGGCCCATGTTCGGCGACCAGCAGTACAACGCGGTGCGCGTGGCCGACCTGGGACTCGGCGAACACATCGCGACCCGGGGCGCCGAACCCATGCTGGAGACCTGCCGCCGCCTCCTGGCCGACGAGAACGTCACCGACGAGGCCCGGCGCGCCCAGAAGGAGATGCTCGCCCTGCCGGACATCGACGCCGCCGTCACCCACCTGGAACACCTGGCCGCCGCGAGCTGAGGCCGCTGCCCGGCAGCGACGGGCCCCTCCCCGCACCGACGCCGACGCGCCCTCCGTGGCCCGTCGGCGCCGTCATGATCACGGCGCGGTCTCCATCTCCTTGTGATTCCCCCAGTCGTCCGTCCGAATAATCGAACCAGTTGGGCGAACGGATCAGGCCACCCCCACCTTCCCGGCCGCCGCCCGCCGACGCCCCCCACAGGCCCGGTCCAGTATCCGAAGACGTGGCGACGAGTCATCCGCGGGAGAGAACGTGTCCGAACAAGCTCGCTCCACCTCGGCGACCCACCCGTTCGCGGGCACCCCACGCCCCTGGCTCCTCACCGGACGGGGCACCCTGGCCGTACGGGAACAGGCCCGCATCCTGCGCAGCCTCGTCACCGACGGAGCGCCGGACCGCATCGCCGCGGCGCTGCTGCACGGCGTCGACCCGGCCCACCCCTGCCGCGCGGCCGTCACCGCTGCCGGCCCCGACGAACTCGCCGCGGCCCTGGACGCCCTGGCCGACGGCACCCCCACGGACCACGTCACCGAGGGCCGGGCCACGGCCCGCGACAGCCAACCGGTATTCGTCTTCCCCGGCCACGGTTCGCAGTGGCCCGGCATGGCCCGCGAACTCCTCGACACCTCCCCGGTGTTCGCCCGCCGCATGGAGGAGTGCGCCGACGCGCTCGCCCCGCACCTCGGCCACAACCCCGTCGACGTCCTGCGCGGCGCGCACGCGCTGACCACACCCGACGTCACCCAGCCCACCCTCTTCGCCGTCATGGTGTCGCTGGCCGCCCTCTGGGAGAGCGTCGGCGTACGGCCCGCGGCGGTCGTCGGCCACAGCCTCGGCGAGGTCGCCGCCGCCTGCGTCGCGGGCGCCCTCACTCTCGACGACGCGGCACGTGTCGCCGCGAGCTGGGGCACCGCCCAGCTCGAACTGCACGGACGCGGCGGCATGGTGTCCGCCCTGATGCCCGTCGAACTGCTGCGGGAACGCCTCGCGGCCTGGCACGGCAGGCTCCACCTCGCCGCCGTCAACGGCCCCGACAACGGCGTCGTCTCCGGCGACGCCGACGCCGCGGCCGAACTCGTCACCGAGCTGACCGCCGAAGGGATTCGCGCCCGCGCCGTCGACTACGGCGTCGCCGCCCACTCACCGCACATCGACGAGATCACCGACCGCATCCGAGCCGACCTCGCCACGCTCACCCCCCGCCCGGCCCGCGTCCCCCTGTACGCGGCCTCGGCCGGCACGGCCCTGGACGGAGTGACCCTCGACGCGGACCACTGGACCGCCGCCCTGCGCGGCACCGTCGAGTTCGTGGCCGCCGTCGAGACCGCACTCGACGCCGGGCACCGCCACTTCCTGGAGATCAGCCCGCACCCGCTGCTCACCCCCGGCCTCGAAACCGTCCTCACCCGGGCGGGCGTCACCGGCACCGTCCACAGCACGCTGCGCCGGGACGCCGGAGACGCCGACCGGTTCCTGCGCGCCATGGCCGCATACTGGTCCACCGGCGGCGACCCGGACTGGACCGCCCTGCACGACCCGGACACCGACCCGGCCGACCTGCCCGCCGAACTCGCCACCGCGGCGACCATCGAAGACCCCGAGACCACCGGCACCCCCCTCGGCGTCCAGGCGGCCGCGCTCCACGACCGCCTCGGCGACCTGCCCGAACCCGACCGGCGCGGTGCCCTCGTCGACCTCGTCCGCACCCGGCTCGCCGACCTGCTGGAACTGCACGGCGGCGCGCCCGCGCACCTCTCCTTCCGTGACCAGGGCGTCGAATCGGCCACCGCCGTCGCCCTGCGCGACCGGCTGCGCGCCGCGACCGGACTGCCCCTCGCCCCGACCGTCGCGTTCGACTACCCGACCCCCGCGGCCCTCGGCCACCACCTCTACGAACAGCTCTACGGCACCATCGCCGCCGACGCCGGCACGCCCGCCGGTCACACACCCTCCGACGAGCCGATCGCCGTCGTCGGCATGGCCTGCCGCTTCGCCGGCGACGCCGACTCGCCCGAGGCCCTCTGGCAGCTCCTCCTGGACGGCACCGACGCCGTCACCCCGCTGCCCGACGACCGGGGCTGGGACATCGAAGGACGCTACGACCCCAGCGGCACCGCACCCGGCGGCTTCCTCCAGCGCGAGGGCGGATTCCTGCGCACCGCCGCCGACTTCGACGCCGCCTTCTTCGGCATCAGCCCGCGTGAGGCCCTCGCCATGGACCCCCAGCAGCGCCTTCTGCTGGAGACCACATGGGAGGCCCTGGAGCGGGCGGGCATCGACCCGACGGCACTGCGCGGCACCGCCACCGGCGTCTACCTCGGCCTCATGACCGCCGACTACGACCGCGCGGCCGCCCACGCCACCACCGACGTCGCCGGCCACGTCCTGACCGGCAACGCCGTCAGCGTCGCCTCCGGCCGCATCTCCTACACCCTCGGCCTGGAGGGCCCCGCCCTCACCGTCGACACCGCCTGCTCCTCCTCCCTGGTCGCCCTGCACCTGGCCTGCGAGGCCCTGCGCGGCGGCGCCGCCACCACCGCCCTCGCCGGCGGCGCGACGGTGCTGCCGAGCCTGGAGATGTTCGCCGAGTTCTCCCGCCAGCGGGCCCTCGCCCCCGACGGCCGCTGCAAGGCGTTCTCCGCACGGGCCGACGGATTCTCCCTCAGCGAGGGCGCCGGCATGCTCGTCCTGATGCCGCTGTCCGAGGCCCGCCGCCAGGGCCGCGAGGTCCTCGCCGTGATCCGCGGCAGCGCCATCAACCAGGACGGCGCCTCCAACGGGCTGACGGCCCCCAACGGCCCCGCCCAGCAGCGCGTCGTCCGCCAGGCCCTCGCCAACGCCGGTCTGCGCCCCGCCGACGTGGACGCGGTCGAGGCGCACGGCACGGGCACCCGGCTCGGCGACCCCATCGAGGCACACGCCCTCGCCGCCGCCTACGGCCGTGACCGCGAGGAGCCCCTGTGGCTCGGCTCGGTCAAGTCCAACATCGGCCACACCCAGGCCGCCGCGGGCGTCGCCGGCGTCATCAAGATGGTCATGGCCCTGCGCGCGGAACGCCTCCCGCGCACCCTGCACGCCGACGAGCCGTCCGCCCACATCGACTGGACGCACGGCACACTGCGACTGCTTCAGGACGAACAGCCCTGGGTGCGCGGTGAGCGACCGCGCCGCGCGGGCGTCTCGTCGTTCGGCATCAGCGGTACGAACGCGCACCTCGTCCTCGAAGAGGTCCCCGAGACCGAGGAGTCGGCCGAGGCACCGGTCACGCACCTGCCCGTGGTGCCGTGGCCCCTCTCGGCGCGCGGTGAGCAGGCGCTGCGGGACCAGCGGGACCGCCTGACCGCACTGCAGGCGGACCCGCTCGACGTCGGCCTGTCCCTGGCCACCACCCGCGCCACCCTCGAACACCGCGC
>NZ_JBHSKM010000016.1:0-364391 GCF_042657965.1 Streptomyces coerulescens | reverse complement strand
CTTGCTACACTCGAAAGCAAGCCTTTGACCAGCGGGAATAGCGAACTGCAACTGGAGTATTAGACGGCGTCCGGAGGGCGGGCGAACCGGTGTACCCCTTGCAGCTCCTCGCGGGAGCGGGCGCGTGCCAGCCGCGGGGAAGGCTGCGGACCATGATGCGGCGTACGCACTCGACGACGCCCTCGCCCGCCGCCGGATGCTGGAAGTCTTCAGCAACTGCTCAGCCACCAGCGCGTGTTGGAGCCGAGGCATGAGGAAATTTGCCTGGCTGTGGGCCGACGGCTTCGCCGGACGTCCCTCGCCAGTGCGTCACCGCGGGCGGCCTTTGTCCCTGAGCCGACGTGGACCCTTCGCCCGCCTGATCAGCGGCTTGACCCCCACTTCAGCGTCCAGCCCTGGAACTCCTCGTCAAGCCGTGCGCGAACGAACCGCGCTTCAACTCCCGCTTCTGCCCCCTACGCATGGTCGAGGCAGATGCTGCGGCCGACACTCCGTCCGCCTTTCTGCCGCCGATTACCGGGCCGGGGCGCTACCTGGTTCTTCTGGAGCATCGTCGATAGGCACATTCCTGACGGATGACTTTCCAGGAGGCATCTCGTCTGTCCTCATTGGGGGCGGAGGAAGTGGGGGATGCGGAGGAGGAGGGGGAAGGGTGCGTCGGATGCGTGTACCGACCAGGATCGAAGGGAAAAGGAAACCGACAACACTGCCGCTACCGACGCCGAGCAGCGCAGAAAATAGAAGATCGGTACTCATCCCGGCCTCGAACGCCTTCGGCATCCCGACGACGAGAAAGCCGATCGCACTCATGGCTAATGCGCCTCGCCGTCGGTCACGTAAGTCCGGAGGGTTGCACTTCAATTCTGTTCCTCTCGTTTCGTTTGCCCGGTTCCCCGGTAAGGGCGCGCGAGAGGCCCGACTGTCTCGCACGCCCTATCAAGTATGACTCTGGGTCACCTCCCAGTCCTTACGAAGATCGCGAGGCGCCCCCACGGTTAGGCCAGCGGCGGTGCCCCCTTTGCGCCAAGACGCTCAAGACCGCGCCGACACGAGAGGCACCAGGCCGATTGCGAGCTCG
Organism: Streptomyces coerulescens; assembly: GCF_042657965.1. Taxonomy (NCBI): domain Bacteria; kingdom Bacillati; phylum Actinomycetota; class Actinomycetes; order Kitasatosporales; family Streptomycetaceae; genus Streptomyces; species Streptomyces coerulescens. Next base: position 363,313 of record NZ_JBHSKM010000016.1, on the reverse strand, counting down.
GGCGAAACAGGCACCGACGCGATCCCGTGGTCATCCTCCCGTTCGCCCCACCCGCGCCTCACCGCCCGGAAGTGTCGGTAGCGGCGAGGACACGGGAAGGCATGAGGAACTGCGACCAGCAGAGCGACCCGCAGTTTTTGCGGTCACGAAGACGGTGTCGCCCGTAGGTGCCGCCGTTCCGCCAACTCCTGCGCGCTCACCACGGTGAGAACCGGTGTTCCCGGCGGCGCGAACATCGTCACCACCAACTGCGACTGCGCATCAGGGAGATTGTTGGCGCCCTGGTAATGGATCACATCACCCCCGGGCTCGAACAGAGCGTCGCCGGCCTTGAGCACCCGGGGCATCTGCCCCTCTAGCTCAAAGAGGATCTCGCCCTCGGTGACGTATCCGAAAAGCGGTCCGGGATGCCGGTGCGGCGGTGCACCGGGATCACCCGGCGCCAGAGTGACGCGGATCGTCCGGGCCTCGGCACCGGCCGGGATCCAGGCCGCCGCCTCGGACCGCGTGGTGATCACCTCAACGCCCGGCGGCAAATGCACACCCTCAACACTCATCTCTCTCCTCCACAAACAGGGACTGTCCACAGCAACGACAGGACAGCCTCCCCATCTGTGACAGCACGGCTCCGCGGACCAGCCCAGAGCTCGTCGACGACCCGGGATCGGTCCGCTGTGGCCGGACCGGACGCCGAAGCACGGAGGGCGGTGTCGGGATCACCGGGAGGTGATCGATGCGATCGGGTGGAAGTCTCAGACCGGCTCGCATTGGGTGCGGTCACCTGCCCGTCGAGTACGGCTCGTGGATGGCGACCTGGACCGGGTCTTCGCGGTCGGCTCCACGATCGTGCGGGCACCATCACGCGGCCTGGGCCGGCAGAAGGGCCTCGGCCGCCGAGCCCGGTCACCACGCGATCCGACGCTCACGTGGCGGCGGCGGACGAAGAAAAGCCACCTTCGAGAAGACCGCCACCGTATTCCGAGCCGGGCTCCCACATCGCCGGCTTCTTCATCCGGTCAACTCGACTGAGCCACGGGAAACTACTGGCAGTTGTCAGTTCCATGGCTCCCGGTACGGGTTTTCACCCAGCACCTTCGCCGCGGCCACGCAGAGGTCTTCGCCGTAGAGCTGGTTGCTGCCCCATTCGGAGCCCCACAGGTCGGACGCGGCTTGGGCCACAGCGCGCCAGGAGAACTCCTCATCGCAGCGCCACATGCGAATCCGAACGGCCATCTCCGGAGTGATCGTCGCGGGATCCACAGTGTTGTGTGCCATTCCACCAACCCTAAGGCTTGCCCGGCAATGGTCGCAGAGCGGAGTCGGCCGACTCCGCGTCTGCCCCCTCGGGGCATCCAGCGAGGGCGATGTTGTGCAGGTGCGCGATGCGCGTCTGTGCTCCGTCAACCACAGTTGCCTCTTGAACACTTGATGGACCAGGTTGCCCTTGATCCTCTCTCATGCACCGGCCAGGACGACAGCCTCGGCCTGGCATACGGGACAGCCCTTGGGCCGGAAAGCCTCAGTAGCCGAACCGGTCCCACTTCGGGCTGAGTGCGATCTCCCGCAGTTGCTCGATCGTCAGAGCCGGGGTCGAGCGGGTCGGAGTGCCGCGGCTGGCGGGGTTGTAGGCACTGATCACGACGCGGAGACCGTCGGCCCGCATGGTGTCGACGGTCCTCATCACGCTGGCCGCGACACCCTTGTCGCCGGGCCCCTGGCGGGTGGCCACCTTGGTGCCGTCGGGCAGGGTCTCGGCGTCGGCGCCGTACAACTCGTCGGCGACGTCGGCCGTGGTGTCTTGCTGGACGTTGATCAGGACCGTGGTCTCGATCGGGACGATGTTCCTGGCCTCGGCGTCGTAGACATTGACGTACGGGTAATCGGAGCGAATGTCGAACACCTTGAGGTCCTTGGGGAGGAGGGGCACGAGGGTGCCCATGACCGCGGCGACGGTCGGCCCCTCGCCCTCGCTCGGCGCGGGTGTCTGCGTCCGGCGCTTCATCTCGTTCTCGACGACGGCGTCGGCGACCCGCCGCCACACCGGCGCCGTGACCACCTCTTTCAACTGCCCGCCGGACAGGGGAGGTTCGGCCCGGCTGATGGGAGCGCCCGCCGGGGCGGCGGAGTTCCATTCCGTGACGGAGATGTACTGCCCGCTCGGGGTGAGCAGGGCAGCCGACCACACCATGGTGTCGGTGCGGCGGTCGTCGCGATCCACGTACTGCTTGAGCAGCGTCACGCGCGAGGTGTCGGGCAGTTGAGTGGTGACGCAGCTGTCGAACTCCGTCTGGGCCGTGGTCGGACAGCCGATGGTCAGCTCGGCCTGGGCATCAAAGACCCCAGGGCGGACCGGCTCGAACCGGGTGAAGCCGATGCCGATGGCCGCTGGGCCCTCGCCGTCGTCGTAGACGACCTCCGCCTCGTACGGGCTGTCCGCTGCGCCCAGTCTGTTCGGCTCGGTGATCCTGCCCTGGGGCAGCAGACCTTTGAGCGTGGCAACCAGGTCGGCCCTGGAGGTGGGGTCGGGAGCCGATTTCGCGGAGGAGTGCCGCGGGTCGTCGCCCCAGGCCCCGAGTTCCATCCCACCCACCACGACGAGGGCGATACCGACCGCGCCGGCCACCGCCGCGGTCAGCCGTCCCAGCCGCCGCCCGCGCGTCGTCCCCGCGGCGACGACCGCGGTCCGATGGTCACCGGAGCCGGCACCACCATCATGCGGAGCAGGACCGAGCCGTCCGTCGAACTGGTCCTCGTCGCGTTCCTCGGACATGGAAGAACCACCGTTTCTCGAAGCGAAGGGGCGTGTGTCAGGGGCGCGGGCCGGTCGATCAGTAAGCCGCGGAACGGGCCGAGGTGTTCACCCGAGCAGTTTGCGAAACCGTCCGTTGCCCGGGTGCACCGTGTTCGCGCCACCGTCGAACTGGCGTGGATGGCTGCCCGGGCGAATAGCGATCGCCCGATGTCCGCCGTATTCACGATCTCCGGCATCCGGGTCGGCAGTCCTGTCTTCACCGCCGGGCGTCACCGCTCCGGCAGCCGCCCGCGTCACGCCCGTCCTGCATCCTTCTCGCCCCGGTCGCACCACGCATCGTCCTGATCACTTGAGCACCTTCACCCGGCCATCCACACCAGTCCGACCCATGGCACCTGGCGCAGGTTGCTCGCTCCTGACGGAAAGATCCGAACCGATGGAGGTCTTCGCGGAACAGGCATTCGGCTGTCATGCGTCATCCCTGCGTGAGTCATCCGGCATTCATCTCGCGACACCTGTCCGGCTGCGTGTGGCGTGCCCGGTTCAGGGATGGCGAGACGCCGAACGGCCGGCAGACCGCACCGAAACGACCATGCGGGTGTAGGCGTCGACAAGATCTGAAAGAGAGTGCCTGTCTGGCCATCGAGGAGGTCGCCGTCCAGCGGTCCGTCACTGAGCTGACCGGCGCTCTGCCACACTCCGCCAGAAGTCCCGCATCAGCGGCGTCGGGGACGGATTCGTCATCCCCACCTGGGTCAGCAGGATCGCGATCGTTCCCGTGGTCGGGACGATGTGTGCCGTCGTGCCCGTGCCGCCGACCCAGCCGTAGCGGCCCGGGACGTTCCAGGGGTCGGCCGGGGTGACGTCGACCTGGCCGCCGTAGCCCCAGCCCTGGCCCTCCAGGAACAGGGTGACGTCGGCGCGTTGCTCGGCAGAGAGGTGGTTGGTCGTCATGCGGCTGACCGAGGTGGGGGTGAGGAGGCGGTGGCCGTTGCCCTCGCCGGCGTTCAGCAGCATGCGGCCGAAGGCCAGCCAGTCGTCGGCCGTGGAGACGAGGCCTCCGCCGCCGGAGTGGAAGCGCGGGACGCGGCTCCACAGTCCGTCGGGGGCGTCCGTCAGTTCAGGAGGGCCGTCCGGGACCGGGGTGTAGAACGAGGTGAAGCGGTGCCGCTTCGACTCGGGTACGGCGAAGGCCGTGTCCTGCATGCCCAGCGGCTCGAAGATCCGTTCCGCGAGGAAGTCGGGGAGCGTGCGGCCCGAGGCGCGGGCGACCAGGATCCCCTGGAGGTCGGACGAGGTGCCGTAGAGCCAGCCGTCTGACGGCTGGTGGAGCATCGGTACCTGCGCCAGGAGGCTCAGCCAGGTGTCCGCGTCGGGCCAGTCCTGAAGGGCGCGGCCGTCCTTCTGCACCGTGAACAGGGACTGCACGGCCGGGAGTGAGAAGTCGGCGGGAAAGCCCCAGCCGGTGCGGGAGCTGAGCAGGTCCTCGACGGTGACCGGACGGATCGCCGGGACGACGTCCCCGACGGGCGCGTCAGGTGTGCGCACCACGCTCGGCTTCGCCAGCTCCGGCAGCCACTCCTCGACCGGCGCGTCCAGAGCGAGCCGCCCCTCCTCCACCAGGATCAGAACGGCAGCCGCCGTGATCGGCTTGGTGATGGACGCGATGCGGAAGAGCGTGTCCCGCGCCATGGGGGCGGTGCCGTCGAAGTCCACCGAGCCGACGGTCACCACCTCCACATCGTCGTCGCGGGCCACGAGGCCGACGGCGCCCGGCACCGTCCCGTCGTCGACGTACCGGTGCAGGGTGTCGTGCAAGGCGTTCATCGGGCGGCCTTCCGGTCGAGGTGGTCGTACCGTGTACGACTGCCGGGCCGCCGCGGATTCATCGGCCGACCCAGCGGTGATAGACGTCCATGTCGACGTTGCTGCCGCAGACGATGGTGACCGCGTGCCGGCCGGCGAAGCGGGCAGGGTCTTCGAGGATCGCCGCGATGCCGAGTGCGGCCGAGGGTTCGACGACGAGGCCGGCGTGGTCCAGGAGCAACCGCATGCCGGCGATGATCGACGTCTCCTGGACCAGTACGGCGTCGTCGGCGACCACGAGGAGGTCGTCCAGGACGGCCGGGATGGGGCATCGGCCGGCGACGCCGTCGGCGATGGTGTCGGTCGAGTCGGTGGTGACGACGCGCCGCACGTGCCACGAGCGGGTCATCGCCGGTGCGCCCCGCGGCTGGACGCAGATGACCTCGACCTCGGGCGCCAAGGCCTTCACCACATGCCCCACCCCGGTCGCCAGCGCCCCGCCGCCGAGAGCGATCATCACGGTGTCGAAGGACGGCACGGTGTCCACCAGCTCCAGACCGATGGTCGCCGCGCCCTCGCAGGTCTCGATGTCCAGGCTGTCCTCGACCAGCCGAATGCCGTCGTGGCGGGCGATGGCCACCGCCCGCTCGCGCGCCATCTCATGGTCGCCGTCCACCAGCTCCAGCGTGGCGTCCAGTGCCCGGATGCGGGCGAGTTTGGCCGCGGTCGCGAAGCGGGATGCCACCACGGTCACGTCGAGGCCCCGGCCGCGGCCGGACCAGGCGAGGGCCTGGCCGAGGTTGCCCGCACTGGCGCACACCACGGCCCGCGGGCCGTGGTCGGCGAGCAGGCACGCGACCACCTCGGTGCCGCGGGCCTTGAAGCTGCGGACCGGGTTCGCCGTTTCGAGCTTGATGCTCACCGTGCAGCCGAGGGCGGGCTCCAGCGCCTCGCAGCGGTACAGCGGAGTGTCGAGGAAGACCGGGTCGATCACCCGGCGGGCCGCCCGGATCCGGGCCGTGTTCAGGCGCGTCTCCTGCACGACACAGCAGCGTAGCGCCGTCGGCGCTCGGCAATGTCACATCCGCTCGGTAGATAGCCCCGCCGGACAGGACCTCCGCAGACGTTGGCAAAGGGCGCACTTCGAGGTGCCACAGGACCAGACACTTCGCGGTCCTTTCCGACGGGACGAAGATCGACAACCCACGCTTCCTGCGCCGGGCAGAGAAGCGCCTCAGGCGCGCACAGCAGTCCCTGTCCCGTAAGGAGAAGGGCTCCCAGAACAAGGAGAAGGCCCGGCTTCACGTCGCCCGCGCTCACGCACGGGTGGCCGATGCGAGGCGCGAGTCTCACCACCAGCTCTCCACCGAGCTGATCAGCGACAACCAAGCGGTCGCGGTCGAAGACCTGGCAGTCAAAGCACTCGCCCGAACACACCTGGCCAAGTCTGTACACGACGCCGCATGGTCGGCGTTCGTCGCAACGCTGGAGTACAAGGCCGCCAAGTTCGGCCGATCCTTCCATCTCATCGGCCGGTTCGAGCCCACTTCTCAAGTGTGCTCGTCCTGCGGCATCAAGGACGGCCCCAAGCCCCTCCACGTCCGCGTATGGACCTGCCAGGCCTGCGGGACCGTCCTGGACCGAGACATCAACGCGGCGGTCAACGTCGCCAAGGCGGCCGGACTGGCCGTGACAGCCCGTGGGGCGCAGGTAAGACCGGAACATGTGCCGGCACAGCGCGTTGAAGCAGGAACCCACCGAGGCGGTCACCCGACCGCGCCAGGAATCCCTACCCTTAGGCCGGGGAGCGGACGTCAGTTCCCCTCCATCGAGAAGTACGGCGGCCCGATCGCTGAGTGGAAGGAACTCATCCGGGACTCCCCGCTCACCAAGCACATGGAGCTCGTCAGCTGGCTCAAGTCCGAGCACGGCCTGGGCCACGGGCACGCCAACGCCCTCGTCGCCCACACACTCGCCGAGGACGCCTGCAAGTAGTCAGGACGGCCACAAAGGATGCGGTGCGCAGCGGCTCATAGGATGCCTCCCATGGCGCTGCGACCCGTTCACGTGAACATCAAGGCACTCGATGCCTCGGCCGTCGGGCGGTTCTGGGCGGAGGCCCTCGGCTGGAGTGCCTACAACGCCGGCGTGACCACCTATGTCGGTCCCGTCGGCGGGTTCGTCTGGCCGGATCCGGTCTTCCTCGGCATCGACGTCGTTCCTGTCCCGGAGGCCAAGACAGCGACGAAGAACCGTGTGCACCTCGATCTCGCCGCCTCCTCCGCGGCCCATCAGACGGAGTTGGTCGCGCACCTGAGGGATCTTGGTGCGAAGCCCGTCGACGTGGGGCAGGGCGATGTGCCGTGGACGGTTCTCGCCGACCTGGAGGGCAACGAGTTCTGCGTGCTGGAACCCCGGGAGGTCTACCGGGACACCGGGCCGATCGCCGCGATCGTGGTCGATTGCGAGGATCCCCGGTCCATGGCCCGGTTCTGGGGCGAGGCGATGGACTGGACCGTGCACGAAGTGAGCGACGGTCAGGCGGTGTTGCGTTCGACTGCGGGCGTCGGCCCGTATCTGGAGTTCCTCCGCACTCCCGGGGTGAAGACGGTGCCGGACCGTGTCCATCTCGATCTGCTGCCGTACCCGGGGGATGACAAGGCGGCAGAGGTGGAGCGGTTGCGGGCCCTGGGGGCGACGGACCTCGATCTCGGGCAGGGCGACGTCGCGTGGACGTGCTTGAGCGATCCGGAGGGCCACGAGTTCTGTGTCCTCGCTCCGTCCTGATACGGACCTTCGGGGTCAGCCGGCCTTCAGTGTGACGGCCGTTGCGCGAGCAGTGCGCTCGTGTTCGGTGCGGGCCGTTTCCAGGAGGCGTCGCCAGGAGCGGTCCGTCGGCCGCCGCCGTAGCAGGGCCCGGCGTTCCCGCTCGGTCATGACACCCCACACGCCGTACTCGATGCGCTCGTCCAAGGCGTGGGCGAGACACTCGGTTCGTACGGCGCAGCCGCCACGGAGTGCCTTGGCCAGAGGATCGTCATGCCCCGAGTGCTGTCGGACGAGCGCCGCGACCTGGCGTGACCGTGTGCCGTCCGGGAGTTGTTTCTTCGTCAGTCACTTTCGGTCCGGGGACAACTCGGAGACGAGGGAGGCGGAGAAGGTCCTTCAGCGAACTTTCGGCCGGGGCAGGTGGCGCAGTGACCAGGAGATCGAGTCTCTGCTGGACGGCTTGGAGATCCTCGAGCCCGGCATCGTTCCCGCGCCGCTGTGGCGTCCGGATGCGGTCGACACCCAGTGGACCGGCTCCGGCGAACGGGAACTCACCGTCTGGGAGCACCTGATCACGGCCGGGTTGGCCCGCAAGCCTTGAGCCCGACTGTCACGCGGCTACGACTTCGACGCCGAGCGAATACGGGCTTCGTCCCTACAGTCACGAGCAATTGCAGGACAGGGCGTAGAGGAAAAGAACGGCGGTCACGGCAAACGTGGCGGCCGCCGCGCCGGCGAGTCGCTTTCGCCGCCCCGGCCGCTTGGAACGCATCAGTTCCCATGCGCCATAGCCCAGGAAAGCCAACAGGGCACCGCCTACGCGGCCAGTGACGAGCGAGTTGCGCTCCCATCCCCAGAAGAACGCCACGGCCAGTCCGAGCGCGGCAAGGCACGCGACCAGCGTCAGTACTGCCTCCCCGGCGAACTCCTCCACGAGTTCTTTCAGAAACGAGCCAACGCCGCGTATCGCACGAACGACACGACTCCGAGCCACTGGAACAGTCACACGCCCCCGCTTTCGGTCTCCACGGACCGGACCTTACGAAATCTTGACACGCCTCGGTGGAAGGGCAAAAAACGTCCCCACCCAGCGACGGCTCGGAATAGCCATACCCCGTCGCAGGTTGGAGCCATGGTCACGAGCTCTCTGATCCGAAAGGCCTGTCATGAAGATTGGCATCATCGGTGCCGGCAATATCGGCGGCAACCTCACGCGAGTTCTCACCTCGCTCGGGCATGACGTCTCGGTGGCCAACTCACGCGGCCCGCAGACCCTGACCGACCTGGCCAAGGAAACGGGCGCCACGCCGGTCCCAGTGGAGGACGCGGCCCACGGTGCCGAGATCGTCGTCGTCACCGTCCCCGTGAAGGCGGTGCCGAACCTGCCGTCCGGGCTGCTGGACAAGGCGGCCGAGGGCGTCGCGGTCATCGACACCGGCAACTACTACCCCCAGCAGCGTGACGGCCGGATCGCAGGGATCGAGGACGAGGGCCTGACCGAGAGCCGCTGGACGGAGCGTCAGATCGGGCACCCTGTCATCAAGGCGTTCAACGGCACCTACGCCCAGGACATCCTGGATCGCGCCCGTCCGGCCGGTGCCGCCGACCGTATGGCGCTGCCCGTGGCGGGCGACGATCAGGAGGCGAAGCGCAAGGTCATGGCGCTGATCGAGGAACTGGGTTTCGACACGGTCGACGCGGGCGGAATCGACGAGTCCTGGCGTCAGCAGCCCGGCACCCCGGTGTACGGGATGCGAGGCAGCGCCGCGGAGGTCACCGAGGCGCTGGCGGCTGCCGCACCGGAACGGACGCCGGAGTTCCGCGGCTGAGCGACCCCACGACAGCGGGGTCCTGAGACCTGCCTCGGCGGATCGCCTATTCGGGTTCTGCCGAGGACTCCCGCACCACCAACTCCGTCGGCAGCATCAACTGCTGCCGCTCCGCACCCGGTTCGATGATGTCCGCGAGGATGCGGACCATCGCCATGCCCAGTTCCTCCACCGGCTGACGCACCGTCGTCAGAGGCGGATTGGTCCACCGGGCGTGCGGGGAGTCCTCGAAGCCGACGACCGCCACGTCGCCGGGTACCCGCCGTTTCTGGCGGCGCAGTTCCTCCAGTGCGCCGATCGCCATGAGGTCGGAGGCGGCGAATACGGCGTCCAGATCAGGGGCACGTTCAAGAAGCGAACGCATTGCCCGGCTCCCGCTCTCCCAGCTGAAGTCGCCCACCTCGACCAGGGTCTCCTGCGCGGGAACCCCGGCTTCCTGATGGGCCGTTCGCCAGCCTTCGAGGCGGCTGCGGCCGACGTCCATGTCCAGCGGTCCGGCGATGGTGGCCACTTTTCGACGTCCGCCGCGCAGCAGATGCCGTACCGCCTCGGTCGCTCCCCCGGCGTTGTCGGCGTGCACGTAGCTCAGCCGTTCGTCCGCGTCGCGGCGGCCGGCCAGCACGGTGGGCAGGCCCATCTCCTCCAGCATCGCGGGCAGCGGGTCGTCGGAGTGGACGGACACCAGCAGGACCCCGTCCACCCGGCGCTCGGCCACCGACTCGGTCAGCTGCTCGCGTTCGGCCTGGTCCCGGACGAGCATCAGCTGGAGCTGCGTACGGCGGTCGGCGAGGGCCTGGCTGACGCCTCTGATCAGCGCGGCGAAGAACGGTTCCGAGCCGAGTCGGCTCGCCGATTCAGGGATGACCAGCGCGACCGCGTCGGTGCGACTGGTCACGAGGCCACGGGCGACCGAATTGGGTACGTAGTTCAGCTCCTTGATCGCGGCCAGGACCCTGGAGCGGGCGTCGGCACTGACCAGATGCGAGCCGTTCACGACACGGGACACCGTCGTCCGGCCCACGCCGGCACGGGCGGCGACCGTCTTGATCGTCGGACGGCGGTTTCCAGCCATGCGCTCCCCTCCCTGAAGCCGCGGCAGTGTCGACCGCGTAGGTGACCAGCACCAATTCTGGCAGACGGCGACCTCGGGTCAGGCCGTCCGGCCGTCACGAAAGATGAACACGCCGACCGGGCGTCCGCCGCTTCTTGCGTTCAAGTCATTGACAGATCAGCTCGCGCCGGTGAGTCTGCTACGCGTCGATGGGAACGTGCCCACCCAGGAGTGGGCACGTTCCCACCACTCACCGTAGCCGCTGGGTCACCGCTTTCGTGTCCGTCCGATACGACTGCGCCGGCCGTAGGGAGAAGATTCATGAGCAGTCTCGGTACGTCGCGCGGCAAGAGGCCGGCGGCAGCAGCCGCGGCCGTCAGCGTGTTGGCACTCGTCGCCGCTTGCAGCAGCGGCGACGGCTCGGTCACGGGCGGCGGCAAGAAGGACGGCAAGGTCGTCATCACCATGGGCATGTACGGGGTGATGGGCTTCAAGGAGTCGGGCCTGCTGGAGCAGTACGAGAAGGAGAACCCCGACGTCGACATCCAGGCCGAGATAGCCGGTGACGAGCAGACGTACTACACCGCCCTCCAGACCCATCTCGCCGCGGGCAACGGTCTGAAGGACATCCAGGGCATCGAGATCGGCCGTGCGAAGGAGGTGACGGAGACCCAGGCCGCCAAGTTCGCGGACTTCGCCGGCCAGACGGGCACCGACCACTTCCTGCCCTGGAAGCAGTCCCAGATCACCACCAAGGACGGCAAGGTCCTCGGCCTCGGGACCGACAGCGGCCCGATGGCCGTCTGCTACCGCAAGGACTACTTCGAGAAGGCCGGCCTGCCCACCGACCGGGAGGCCGTGGGCAAGCTGTGGGCGGGCGACTGGAAGAAGTACGTCGAGGTCGGCCGCACCTTCGAGAAGAACTACAAGGCCGACAAGGTCGCCTACATGGACTCGGCGAGCGGCCTGTTCAACGCCATGGTCTACGGCTACCCGGAGCAGTACTACGACGAGGGCGGCGACCTCATCTACGCCAAGAACCCGGTCGTCAAGGACGCGTGGAACCTCGCCGCCGACGCCGCTGAGGACGGGCTGAGCGCCAAGCTCCGTCAGTTCCAGCCGGGATGGGACCCGGGACTGGCCAACGGCACGTTCGCCACCGCCGTCTGCCCGGCGTGGATGCTGAGCCACATCAGTGAGAAGGCCGGCCCGGACAACGCGGGCAAGTGGGACGTCGCCAACGCTCCCAAGGGAGCCAACTGGGGCGGCTCCTTCCTCGGCGTGGTGGAGAAGAGCCCGGTCAAGGCCGAGGCGCAGAAGCTCGTCGCATGGCTGACCGCGCCGGAGCAGCAGGCCCACATCTTCAAGAAGCTGGGCAACTTCCCCTCCTCCCGCACCTCCCTCGAGCAGGACGACGTCAAGAACGTCACCTCCGAGTACTTCAGCGGCGCGCCGATCGGCCAGATCTTCGGTAAGGCCGCCCAGGAGATCCCGGACAAGCAGGTCCTCGGCCGCAAGGACGGCACGATCAAGGACACCTTCTCCCAGGGTCTGGCCCTGGTCGAGCAGGGCACCGCGCGTGACAAGGCGTGGAAGACCACCTCGGAGCGCATCGAGAAGGCGGTCGGCTGACCTCGTCGGCCTCCGGCCGCCCGGGGCGCGCACGCCTCCCTGCCGGCGCGCCCCGGGCCCGGCTCAGACATCCGCTCTCAGGAAGGAAACCCGGTGGCCACCTCCACCACGAACGCCCTGGCCGGCGAGGAGCCCCCTGGCCCGTCGCCGAAGCCGGGCACCGGACGCACGGGCCGGCGGCGCAGTGCCCTGCTGCACCGGCTGGACCTCAAGGGCGCGCCGTACGCGTTCGTCGCGCCGTTCTTCGTCGTCTTCGCCGCGTTCAGCTTCTACCCGCTCATCTATACGGCGTGGATCTCGCTGCACGGGGTCGAGCTCGCGACCCTCGACGTCATGCAGTGGGTCGCGCTCGACAACTACGTCGACCTGGTGAACGACTCGCGGTTCTGGAACGCGCTGCGGAACACCATCACCATCGGTGTCATCTCCACGGTGCCGCAGCTGCTGATGGCGCTCGGTCTGGCGCATCTGCTCAACTACCGGATGCGCGCCTCGCTGTTCTTCCGCGTGGCGTCCCTGGTCCCCTACGCCACGTCGGTCGGCGCGGCGGCGCTCGTGTTCACCATGCTCTTCGAACGCGACTTCGGCATGATCAACTGGGCGCTGGGTGTGGTGGGCATCGACCCGCTGGACTGGGAGGCCGACAAATGGCCTGCGCAGGCCGCCATTTCGACCATCGTGATCTGGCGCTGGACCGGCTACAACGCGCTGCTGTATCTGGCCGCTATGCAGGCCATCCCCGCCGAGCGCTACGAGGCGGCCTCCCTCGACGGGGCCTCGCGGTGGAAGCAGTTCACCCACGTCACCATCCCCGGGATCCGCTCCACCGTCGTCTTCACCATCGTGCTCTCCACGATCGGCGCCACCCAGCTCTTCGGTGAGCCGCTGATCTTCGGGCAAGGGCCCAACGGAGTCACCGGCGGCGCCGACAACCAGTACCAGACGCTCGGCCTGCTGCTGTACGAGGAGGGCTGGAAGAACTACCAGATGGGCCGCGCGGCGACCGTGGCCTGGGCGATGTTCCTGCTGCTCGTCCTCGTCTTCGCGGTGCAGCGCCTGATCCGCCGGCTGCGCCCCCGCACGCCCTGACCTGGAGCCCTCATGACCGTCAACAGCCTCCCGGTCCGGACGGATACCGAAACCCCGCCCCGCCGCAGCCGGCGGCTGCTGCGCCCGGGTGCCGGCCGCCAGCACCACGCGGGACCGCTCGCCTACGTCCTGCTCGCCGTCATGGCGATCCTGTCGATCTTCCCGCTGTACTGGACGATGGTGGCGGCCTCCACGGACAACACCCGTGTCAGCCAGACTCCGCCGCCGTTCCTGCCCGGCCCCAACCTGTTCAGCAACCTCGCCCGCGCGTGGGACGAGGCGGCCATGGGCAAGGCCATGATCAACAGCACGATCGTGGCCGGGGTGATCGCGCTGTCCACGGTGATGTTCGCGACCCTCGCGGGCTTCGCCTTCGCCAAGCTGCGGTTCAAGGGCCGCAACATCCTGCTCATGCTGGTGATCGGCACGATGATGGTGCCGCCCCAGCTCGGCGTCGTACCGCTGTTCATGATGATGTCCGAACTCGGGCTGGCGCAGCAGCTGCCCGCCGTCATCTTCCCGACGCTGGTCAGCGCGGTCGGGGTGTTCTTCATGCGGCAGTACCTCTCGGAGGCGCTGCCGGACGAGCTGGTCGAGGCCGGGCGCGTCGACGGGGCGCACTCGCTGCGCATCTTCTGGAGCATCGTGCTTCCGGTGGCGCGGCCCGCGATGGCGGTGCTGTTCATGATCACGTTCGTGCACGCCTGGAACGACTTCTTCTGGCCGTTCGTGGTCCTCGACATGACCAACCCGACCGTGCCCGTCGCCCTCACCCAGCTCAGCGCCGGTTACGTCCGCGACCAGTCGCTGATCATGGCGGGCGCGCTGCTCGGCACGCTCCCGCTGCTGGCGATGTTCATCGTCTTCGGCCGTCAGATCGTCAGCGGCATCATGGCCGGCGCCGTCAAGGGCTGACCTCGCACTCCCGCCCGGGCGACCAGCGCCGGGCCCGTACGACCGTGCCCTTCGCACGTTCGCGAACGGCACCATTTTTGAAAGGACTTACGTGGTCACCGCTGCACAGCAGAGCGAGTTCGCCATGGACGGCGCCCGCACCTTCCCCCTGGACTTCCTCTGGGGCTCCGCGACCGCCTCGTACCAGATCGAGGGCGCCGCCGCCGAGGACGGCCGTACGCCGTCGATCTGGGACACGTACGCCAGGACGCCGGGCCGGGTCCGCAACGGCGACACCGGCGACATCGCCACCGACCACTACCACCGCTGGCGTGAGGACGTCGCCCTGATGGCCGACCTCGGCCTCGGCGCCTACCGCTTCTCGCTGGCCTGGCCCCGGATCCAGCCCACCGGACGCGGACCGGTCGTCCAGAAGGGCCTCGACTTCTACCGGCGCCTGGTCGACGAACTCCTGGCGAAGGGCATCAAGCCGGTCGCCACGCTGTATCACTGGGATCTGCCGCAGGAGTTGGAGGACGGCGGAGGCTGGCCCGAGCGGGTCACGGCCGAGCGGTTCGCGGAGTACGCGGCCCTGGCCGCCGACGCCCTCGGCGACCGGGTGACGACGTGGACCACCCTCAACGAGCCCTGGTGCAGCGCCTTCCTGGGCTACGGCTCCGGGGTGCACGCCCCCGGCCGCACGGACCCGGTCGCCGCCCTGCGCGCCGCCCACCACCTCAACCTGGCGCACGGCATGGCGGTCGAGGCGCTGCGCGACCGGCTTCCCACCGGGGGTCAGTGCTCGGTCACCCTCAACATCCACCACGTCCGGCCCCTGACCGACGACCCGGCCGACGCCGACGCGGTCCGGCGGATCGACGCGCTCGCCAACCGGGTCTTCACCGGTCCGATGCTGCAGGGTGAGTACCCGGAGGACCTGCTCAAGGACACGGCGACGCTCACCGACTGGAGTTTTGTCCGCGACGGCGACCTGCGGCAGATCAACCAGCCGCTGGACTTCCTCGGCGTCAACTACTACACGCCCACCCTCGTCTCGGAGGCCGGCGGCACCGGCAGCCACAACTCGGACGGACACGGCAACAGCGCGCACAGCCCGTGGCCCGGGGCACAGAAGGTCGCCTTCCACCAGCCGCCCGGCGACACCACCGCCATGGGCTGGGCCGTCGACCCCAGCGGCCTGTACGACCTGCTGCGGCGGCTGTCGTCCGACTTCCCGCGCCTGCCGCTGGTCATCACGGAGAACGGCGCGGCGTTCGACGACTACGCCGGCCCCGACGGCGAGGTGAACGACCCCGGGCGTATCGCCTACCTGCGCGGCCACCTCGCCGCGGTCCACCAGGCCATCGCGGACGGCGCGGACGTGCGCGGCTACTTCCTGTGGTCGCTGCTGGACAACTTCGAGTGGGCGCACGGCTACAGCAAGCGCTTCGGGACGGTCTACGTGGACTACCCGACCGGCACCCGCATCCCCAAGGCCAGCGCCCGCTGGTACTCCCAGGTGGCCCGCACCGGGGTTCTGCGTCCCGAATAGGACCGCCTACTCGGCCGGTTCGCGGTGGGCGGTGGCGAACCGGCGCTGGTAGGCGGCGGGACTGATGGACAGCTCCGGTGCGAAGACGCGGCGCAGGCTCTCCTAGCTCGGGAAGCCAGCCAGGGACGCCGCCCGCGTCGCGGTGTGCCCCTGGTCGAGGAGTGACTTCGCGATGTCGAAGCGGATCGGCTCGACGTACCGGGCCGGGGTGGTGCCCAGCTCCTCACGGAACAGTCTGCTGAGGTGACGCGTACTGAGGTTGAGTCGCCCGGCGAGTCCGGTGAGGGAGTGGTCGCCGGTGGGGTCCGCCGTCACCAGGTCGACGACCCTGCGCAGGGCGAGCGACCGGGGCGGCGGGCCCTGGAGGGGCGCGGAGAACTGTGACTGGCCGCCCGCCCGATGCAGGTAGACCACCAGGGAGCGCGTCACTTCCCGGCTGATGTCGGGACCGTGGTCCTCCTCCACGAGGACGAGCGCGAGGTCGATGCCCGCGGTGAAACCGGCCGACGTGTACGTCGAGCCGTCGCGGACGTAGATGGCGTCGGGCTCGACGCGGGCCTTCGGATGCCCCGCGGCGAGTTCGCCCGCGATCTTCCAGTGCGTGGTCGCCCGTTTGCCGGCCAGCAGGCCGGTGGCGCCGAGGACGAAGGCACCGGAGCACACGGAGGCGACCCGCCCGGCGCGAGCTGCCAGGTCTCCGGCGGCTGCGGCAAGGTCCCGTGTGACCGGGGTTCTGGGGTAGACGTCGCCGCCCGGCATCAGGAATGTGTCGGGGTCCGGTTCCTCGGCCGCGCTGCCGTCGACGGCGATACGCATGCCGATGGAGGACGTGACATCGGCGCCCGTCGCCGGCCCGGGGCGCACGAGGGCGGCCGCTCCGGGTACGGGTGCGCGGTCCGCCCGCTTGCGGAGGCGGCCGCCGCCTTCGCCCCGGGGCAGCGCGTCGCGGGCCGCACGATCATTCGTGTCGCCGGGGACTGACGGGCGGCCGAGCTGCGTCAACGCCCCTCGGGCCGTGGCTGTGCCAGGGGCGCCGTCAGCCGAGTTGTTCGGCCAGGCCGATGATGATGCCGACTGGGCCGCGGAGGTAGCAGAGCCGATAGCTGTCCTCGTACCGCGCCACCTCGCCGAGGAGTTCGGCGCCGTGGGGACGCAGGCGGGCGATGGTGTCGTCGATGTCGTCGACGGCGAACATCACGCGATGCAGGCCCAGGGTGTTGGGCGCCGGCGGTGCGGCGCCGATCGCGGCGGGTGCGTAGTACTGGGCCAGCTCCAGCCGGCCGTGGCCGTCCGGGATCCGCATCATCGCGATGACGCAGCGGATGCCGTCGAGGCCGACGGTGAGGTCGGCCCAGCGGCCCTCGATCTCCGCTTTGCCTTCCAGCTCCATGCCGAGTTCGGTGAAGAAGGCGATGGCGGCGTCCAGGTCCTCGACGACGATGCCGACGTTGTCCATTCGCTGAAGCGTCATGATCGCTCTCCTTCTTGATCGCACGGCCCGTGTGGCCGCTGCTACACCCAGGACGCAGCCGGAGCCACATTCTCGCCATCCGGGAGGGCGCTGTGTCTGCCGACGCGGGACACGGCCGGCGTCTCCGTGGATCAGTCGTTCGACTCGCACACCGGGTCGTTCAGCGCGGTCACGGTGTAGGGCGGGGTGCCGGGCGGCTCGTCGTTCTGGCTGTTGACGACGTACAGACGGCAGTCGTGGCGGGCCAGGGTGGTGGGCAGGTCGAAGCGGTCACCGGTGACGCGGTGGACGACCGTCCCGCTGCGCAGCTGCGCGTCCAGCCGGGCGATGTAGACGCCGTGCGGGGCCCCGTAGTTGAGTACGGCGTACAGGGTCCGGCCGTGGAGCACCATGCCGTCCGCGCCGAACGAGGTGTCCCCGAGGTCGAGGCGGCTCACCTCGCGGGTGGCGGTGTCGATGCGCCAGACGGCCTCGGTTCCGTTGGAGGCGACGAGCAGGGAGCGTCCTGCCGGATCCGCGACTATGCCGTTGAGCAGCCAGTACTGGTCGGGGAAGCCGGGGAACGCACCGCGTACGTCGGCCCACGGCTTCAGCGCACCGACCTTGCCTCCGTCCAGCGGTGCGCGCAGAACCACCGGGTTCGCCCAGTCGGTGACGTAGACCGCGTCGGGCGTGACGACGAGGTCGTTGAGATCGGGGGCGCCGAGGGGACCGTCCGGGGCGTCCTCGGCGTGGAGGAGACGTCCGTCCGGGGCGTGTACGGTGAGCCGCCCGCCGCCGACGGAGAAGACCCGGCCCGACCGGTCGGCGTGAATTCCGCGCGAGCTGCCGCGGGCGGTAGCGCCGTCGGCGCGGAAGCACCGCAGCCGTGGCGCTGTCACCCGGCCCCGGTACAGGGCACCCGTGCCGTCGGAGGACACGTACATCGTCCCGTCGGGCCGGACATCTATGCCCTCGGGGAGCACACCTTCCGTGCGGGAGACGACGTAGCGGTCGGGCAGCGATCGGCAGGCGCTCTGCGCGGGCATGGCCGCGGCACAGACCATCAGTGTCGCGGTCGCGAGGGCGGGCGCGACGAGTCGGGCGGGTACGGACATCTGGCCTCCAGGGTCGGTGGCGCCGGCGGGCGCCGGTTCCGCACCCGAGAATCGCCGTCCGCCGACCATCCGCGCCCGCCCTTTCGGGCAGGGCCGAAATGCCGGTTCCTCCGGTAATGTGCACCGCGTGTTACGGATACGGTTCGGCCCGGCCGACCTCGCCCGCGTCACCGTGGCCGCCACACCCGACGTGCTGCTGGAGACGGCCCTGAGTGTCCGTCATCTGGCCGCACCTGCCTCGGGCCCCGCAGCGCACCGGGGTGAACTCGTGGCCTGGCGGCGGGCCGTCAAACCGGGGCTGGCGGCCCGCGCGGGGGTCCTGGCCCGTCTTGTCCCGCCCACCGGTTATCTGCCCGACTTCCTGTACCAGCCGACGGCCCGGGACGCCGCCACGGCGGCCGAACTCGCGGCGCGGACCCCGACGAACCGGCTGGCCGCCGATCTGAGCCCGCTGCCCACGGTGCCCGGGGCGTCCGTGACACGGGAGCTGGCGCAGGGCTCGACCGCGGCCCGGCGCAGGCTCGTCGAGGACCTGACGCGCTATCACCGTTCGTCGCTCGCACCGCTGTGGCCCACCGTGCTGAACGTGGCCGCCGCCGACCGGGCCCTGCGTTCGGAGACCCTGCTGCGCGGTGGTGTCGAGGCGCTGCTCGCGACCTTGCAGCCGGGCTGGCGATGGGCTCCTCCCGAACTCCTCGTCCCGTTCGCCTCCTCTCACACCGTGGAACTGTGCGGACGGGGGCTGCACCTGATGCCGTCCTACTTCGCGTCGAGCGCGATGCTGATCTACGACCCGGCGGCGCCGACGGTGCTCGTCCGTCCCCTGCCGGTCACCGATGTCGCGATGCCTCCGGGTGACGTGCTGGGGGCGCTGCTGGGACGCACCCGCGCCGGGGTGCTGGCGTCCCTGGCCACCCCGGCCGGGACCACCGCTCTCGCCGAGCGGGCGGGAGTCTCGGCGGCCACGGCCAGCGAGCACGCCACTGTGCTGCGTGCGGCGGGCCTGATCACGACGGTGCGCGACGGCAGCCGAGTGCTCCACGCGCTGACCCCGCTCGGCGAGGCGCTGCTGGCCGGAGGGTGAGGAGAAGAGGCGTTGGGCGCACGACACCCTCCACCCGGAGGCCTCCGGCTCGCTGCTCCGCTCCGCCGAATCACCGGCGGCTGTCCGGCATACTGCGGCGTGCCCGCGGTCGCTGCGGCAGTGCAGCCGTCACCATCACCTCGCCCCACGTTCGGCCGCGCCATCCAGGAGCCTCGCATGTCCGACAGTGCCCCCGAGCCCCGTCCCGTCAGCGCAGCGGCAGTCCCCCTGGGCACCGGTACCCGCCGATGGCTCTTCCGCCCGCCGCGGCGGCACGGCGAGGTCGACACCGGTCGCAGTGTCAGTTTCCTGGAGCTCTTCTACGACCTCGTCTACGTCGTCCTGATCGGCCAGGCGGCCCACACCCTCGCGGAGCACTTCACCTGGCGAGGCACGGCAACCTTCGCCGTGGTCTTCGGGCTGATCTGGATCGCCTGGCTGAACGGCACGCTCTTCTACGAACTGCACGGTCGCGAAGACGGCCACACCCGCTCGCTGATCTTCGTGCAGATGCTGCTGCTGTCCCTCATGGCGGTCTACGTCGGCCACGCCGACAGCGGCGACGGCCGCACCCTGGCGGTCCTCTACGCCCTGCTGCTGGCCCTGCTGAGTTACCAGTGGTACTCCGTCTACCGGCAGGACCTGCCGGAACTACGCAAGACGCCCCGCCGCTATCTGATCGTCATGGTCGCGGGAATCATCGTGATCGCGGCTTCGGCACCCCTGTCGGTCGACGCCCGTCTCGTCGTCTGGGCGGTGTTCGTCGTCGCGTGGTGCGCCGTGGAGTGCGTCATTCTCATCTCCTGGCGCAGAAGGCCGAGTTATGACGTGGTGACCGAACCCATGGTGGAGCGCTTCGGACTGTTCATCATCATCGTGCTCGGCGAGGTCGTCATCGGTGTCGTGAACGGCCTCACGGACACCGAACGCAGCACCCTCGTCACCACCACGGGCCTCCTCGGCCTCTCCGTCGGCTTCGGGTTCTGGTGGAACTACGCCGACTTGGTCTCCCGGCGCATGCCCCGCGAGACCGGCCACTCCCTGGCGACGTGGATCTTCACTCACCTCCCGCTGTCCATGGCCGTGGCGGCAGCCGGTGCGGGAATGGTCGGCCTGGTGGAACACGCCACCGATCACCGGACACCGGTCGCCGTGAGCTGGCTGATGGGCGGTTCCGTAGCCGTCATGCTGATCACCACCGTGGTGCTTCTGCCGACCCTGGCGGACTACGACCGCTTCCCCTCCGTCTACAAGTCGGTGCAAACGGTGCTCGTCACGGCAGCCGTCGTCGCCCTCCTCGTCGGCTGGGCCCGCCCCGCCCCCTGGCTCCTCGCTCTCGCCCTGCTGCTCGTCCTCTCGGCAACGTGGGTTTACGCCTTCGTTCGATGGCTGAGGCAAGGCTCCCTCATCAACGAGAGGTCAGCCGACTGACACCGATCCGCCCCGGAGGCGGAACCCCTCACGTCTGCGCCGCCGGCGCATACGCCTCCGCCTCGAGCCCGAACGTCCACGCGACGCCCGCTCTCGCTGTCCGCGTCGAGGGCGGTACCCGTAGCCAGTAGGTGCGCCGTGTCCCGTCCGGTTCGGGGGTGGAGTTGAGGACCTCCACCATCACCACCGGTTCGTCGTCGACCAGGTCGATGCGCCACAGGGTGCCTGTCTCGTCCTGGTGGAGGGGCCGGGCACCTGAGTCGGTCAGGTAACGGTCGTAGCCGTAGTACTCCAGCATCACGCGCCGTAGTTCGGCGTTCTCCTCGGCGCGGATGCGCTCGGGTGTGAGGGTGCTCAGTTCGGCGAGGAACGCCGCGGGGACGGGCATGCCGCGCCAGGCGTGCAGGGCGAAGCCGTCGGGGTAGGCGAGGGCAGGGCCGTCGCCGTGGTCGAGTCGGCCGGCCTCGTCGCGGTGCAGGGCCACGGGCCGCTCGGAGAGGACCGCCACTCGGGCGTAGGGCCACCACCAGCCGGCGTTGCGGCAGACCGCTGTCAGTGCGTCCAGCGGGCCGTCGTCGGCCCCGAACGCGGCGAGCCACGGCGCGTCATGCTGTCCGAGCACCGCGTCCAGGAGGTGCAGCCGGATCTCGGCGGCTTCCTTGCCGGTGTCCCGCCCGGCGAGTTCCTCGATGACGCCGGTACGGATCCGGTCCACGAGGGCCTGGGTGGAGTCCCACAGCCGTCCGCCCGTCGCCGCCCAGTGCGCGGACCAGCCCGCGGCCCCCAACTCGGCGTGCAGGGAGCGTCTTTGCCGTGCCCAGGGGGCACTGCGCACCGCGTCCCGTACGCTCGGGCCACGGTCCGGGAGGCCTTCCCTGATCAAGGTGACGGCCGCTCGCGGCGAACCCACCCACACCAGGCGCTCCGGTTCGGCGAGTCCGGCCAGCCGGTAGGCACGCCGGACTCCTTCCTCTGCGGCGGCGCGATCGGCGGGGCCGGTCGCCGAAGCCCACGCACGCCACGGTCCCAGTTCGCCGGAGGCGATGTTCCCCGCCTCGGTCCTCTCCCCGTCGGTCCCCTCGACGTCGGTCCCGGACGCGAAGTCTGTTGTGGTCACTCGCCCCTCCATCTTTGGCCCCTCCATCTGTGGCCGCTCCACCCTCTCTGCCCTCACCCTCTCTGCCTCCACCCGTTGTCCCTCCGGCCGTCGCCGTTCAGTCCGCCACGATCCGCACGGATCCGGGCACGTACTCCCGCTGCCGGATCACCCGGTACCAGCCCTTGGGCAGCGCGATCGCCGCGTGTTCCTCGTGCACGACTCGGCCGCCCTGGGGAAGCTGCAGCAGCAGTGGCCCGAACGGCCCCGGCTCACGTATGAGTTCGCCCGGACCGACGATCGCGTGAGCGTGCCCGGTGACCTCGCCCAGCGCCAGCACGAGTCTGCCCCGCCCGTCGCGCTTCTCCCTGGGGGCGTGTGCCACGTGCGCCGGTACCGCATCCTCCGTCACCGGCACGATCAGCACGTCTCCCTGTCGGTACATGGCTGTCCCCTCACCGCCGGGTGCACCGCGCACCGGCCTCATGACCACGACGTTAGGCGGCACCACTGACAACGTCCCGAACCCCGCCCCGCCGTGCCCCGTTGTCAGTGGCTGTTGGTAGAACTGCCGACATCACAGACCGCACACTCTTTCTCCTCTTCTCCTCGGGAGCGGCCGCATGACCATCGGTGACCACCTCGACCAGCTCTACGGGCTGCCCGCGCACACCTTCCCGGGCCCGGACGGGACGACGGAGGGCCTGCCCGAGCCGGACAGCGTCGCCTGGCGGATCGGCAGCGACGTGTACGACGCCGACGAGGAATGGCCGAAGGCGTTCTCACGGTTCTGCGCCGCCGTCGACACCACTCGGGTGCGGGCGCTGATCGTCGGGGCCTGGCAGGAGGCCTACGACTCCGACCCCTCCGAGGTCATCGAGGCGCTGCTGGCCGCCCGGGACCGTTTCCCGGCCCTGCGTGCGCTGTTCCTCGGCGACATGGTGATGGAGGAGTGCGAGATCTCCTGGATCAACCAGAGTGACGTCTCCCCGCTTCTCGCCGGGTTCCAGGCGCTGGAGGAGTTCGGTGTGCGGGGCGGGTCGGGGCTGGAGTTCACGGCACTGAGCCACGGCGCGCTTCGCAAGCTGGTCGTCGAGACCGGCGGTCTGCCCGCCGAGGTGGTGCGCGGCATAGGCGCGAGCGACCTGCCCGCCCTGGAGCACCTCGACCTGTGGCTCGGCACGCCGGACTACGGCGGCGACAGCGAGGCTTCCGACCTGGAGTCGATCCTGTCGGGCGCACGGCTGCCGCGACTGCGTCATCTGGCGCTGCGCAACAGTGAGATGCAGGACGCGGTCGCCGCGGCCGTGGCATCCGCTCCGGTGGTGGAGCGTCTGGAAGTGCTGGACCTGTCCATGGGTGTACTGACCGACGAGGGCGCCGGTGCGCTGCTGGGCGGTCAGCCTCTGACGCACCTGAGGAAGCTCGACCTGCATCATCACTACCTCAGCCAGGCGGTCGAGGAGCGGGTGCGCCAGACCCTGGAGGCCGCGGGCGTGCAGGTCGATCTCGACCGCGACGACGCGGAGGAGGACACGGAGGACGACGGCACGGTCTGGCGTTACGTCGCGGTGGGCGAGTGAGCACACCCTCCATGACCCCGCCGGCTTCCCGTACCGCCGGGTCGCGGTTCGCCGTGGTCGGCAATCCCGAGAACCGGCGGGTGTCCCTCTTCGCGGACGCGGTGCGCGCGGCCGGCCTGCCCGGCCCGCGCGTCGTCGCCTGGAGGGACGTCCTGCGCGAGGGAGGGGCCGACTTCGCCCCGGACGAGATCGTGCGGGTCGACTCCCCCGGCGAAAATCCAGAGGTCGACCGGCTGTTGCGGGGCGCGACGGATCCCACCCGGGTGGAGGGCTCGGCCCGCTGGTACGCCCGGTTCACCGCCGCGCTGCGCTCCCTGCGTGGCGGCATCCGACTCGACGACCCCGAAGAACTCGCCGTGCTGTTCGACAAACGCGCCTGCCACGGCGTGCTCGACGCGGCGGGGGTGCCGGTGCCCGCCTCGCCCACCTCGGGACCGGGCGGGGCACCGGTGCGCGGCTGGGACGACGTTCGGGGGCTGATGCGCGAGCACCGGATGCCCCGGCTGTTCGTCAAGCTCGCGCACGGGTCGTCGGCGTCGGGAGTCCTCGCCGTCGAGGCGGGCGGCGGTGGCCGGATCAGGGCCACCACCTCCGTCGAACTCGCCCCGGACGGGACGCTGCACAACTCCCTCCGGGTGCGTCGCTACGACAGCGAGCGGGACATCGCCGGCATCGTCGACGCGCTCGCGCCCGACGGGCTGCACCTGGAGCGCTGGGTGCCCAAGGCCTCTCAGCGGGGCCGGGCCGCCGACCTGCGTGTGGTCGTGGTGGCCGGCCGGGCCACGCACGCCGTGGTCCGCACCAGCCGTACGCCCCTGACCAATCTGCACCTCGGCGGCAGCCGCGGCGACCTCGCCACCGTCCGGCATGCCGTCGGCGGGGCGGGCGGCCGTTGGACCGACGTGCTGGAGGTGTGCGAGCGGGCCGCGTCGTGCTTCCCGCGCACCCTGTGCGTCGGCGTGGACCTGCTGCCGGCGATCGGCTGGCGCAGGGCGTTCGTCGGCGAGGTCAACGCCTTCGGAGACCTGCTGCCCCGGCTGACCGGACTGCCCGGCAGCGGCGCGGAGGGCCTGGACACATATGCCGCGCAGGTGACGGCCGCTCTGCGCGAACCGGCCCCGCCCGGTCCGCTCCACCCGTACAGAACAGGAACATCCCATGCCTGAGCCCGACGTGCAGAACCCTCCCGCTCCCGTGTCCGACGTGCGGGAAGGCACCATGTCCGAGCCCGACATGAACGAGGTCGTCGGCCACCACGACATCCTCCTGGTCACCCTCGACACGCTGCGCCACGACGTGGCCGTCGAGCTGGCGGCCAAGGGTCGCATCCCCAACCTCGCCCGCCACCTGCCCGGCGGCCGCTGGGAGAAGCGCCACGCGCCGGGCAGCTTCACGTACGCCTCCCACCAGGCGATTTTCGCGGGATTCCTGCCCACCCCGGCCGAACCGGGGCCGCACCCCCGGCTGTTCGCGGCGAGCTTCGCAGGCAGCGAGACCACCGCCGACGGCACTTTCGTCTACGACACCCCGGAGTTCGTCTCCGGGCTCGCCCAGCGGGGCTACCGGACCGTCTGCATCGGAGGCGTCGGCTTCTTCAACCAGCAGGGCCCGCTCGGCACCGTTCTGCCCGACCTCTTCCAGGAAGCGCACTGGGAGCGGGACTTCGGCGTGACCTCGCCGCACTCCTTCGAGAACCAGGTCGCCCGCGCCGAGCAGGTCGTCGCCGAACTCCCGGCGGAGCAGCGGCTGTTCCTCTTCGTCAACGTCTCCGCCCTGCACCAGCCCAACTGGTTCCACCTGCCCGGCGCGACGCGTGAGGCCGGTGACACCCGCGAGACGCATGCCGCCGCGCTGGAGTACGTCGACCGGCACATCGGACGGCTCTTCGCCGCCGCGAGCTCCCGGCGCCGCTGCTTCGCGATCGTCTGTTCCGACCACGGCACCGCCTACGGCGACGACGGCTACACCGGCCATCGCCTCGGCCACGAGTCGGTGTGGACCGTGCCGTACGCCCACTTCTTCCTCGACCCAGCCAAGGCCCCGCGATGACCACCGCCCAGCTCACCAGCCCATACCAGCACTACGTGTACGCCTACCCGCACAAGACCGCCTATCGCCGGCTGCCCGAACGGCCGGCGCTGCGGTCCCTGTGGGCGGCGCAGGACAAGAGCGCCCTGGCCCTCTACCTGCACATACCGTTCTGCGAGGTCCGCTGCGGCTTCTGCAACCTGTTCACCCGCATCGGCGCCCCCGAGGGCCTGACCGGCGCCTACCTCGACGCCCTCCAGCGGCAGGCCGACGCCGTACGCGAAGCACTCGGCGACAGCGAGCCGGTGCGGTTCGCCACGGCCGCCTTCGGCGGGGGCACCCCCACCTTCCTCACCGCGGCCGAGCTGGAACGCCTCTGCGACATCGCCGAGCAGGGCATGGGCGCCGACCTCCGGGCGATTCCGCTGTCCGTCGAGGCTTCCCCCGCCACGGCCACCGCTGACCGTCTGACGGTCCTGGCCGAGCGCGGCGCCACCCGGCTGAGCCTCGGCATCCAGAGCTTCATCGACTCCGAGGCCAGGGCCGCCGTACGTCCGCAGCGCCGCGCCGATGTCGAAGCCGCGCTCGCCCGCATCCGCGACACGGCCATCCAGGTCCTCAACATCGACCTCATCTACGGCATCGACGGCCAGACCGAGCAGACCTGGCTGCAGTCCCTGGACGCCGCCCTGGCCTGGCGGCCGGAGGAGCTGTACCTCTACCCGCTGTACGTGCGGCCCCTGACCGGACTCGACCGCCACCGCACCACCGCGGAAGGCCCCGATCCGGACTGGGACGCCCAACGGCTGAGCCTCTACCGCGCGGGCCGTGACCACCTCCTCGCGCGCGGCTACACCCAGCAGTCGATGCGGATGTTCCGCCGTACCGACGCCCCTGAGCAGGGCGCCGACGACTACGCCTGCCAGAGCGACGGCATGATCGGACTGGGCTGCGGCGCCCGTTCGTACACGGCCGACCTGCACTATTCCTTCGACTACGCGGTCGGCATGCACGAGATCCGCGGGATCATCGACGACTACGTCGCCACCAGGAACTTCGCCCGCGCCGAGGTCGGCTACCGCATGGACCCGCACGAGGCGCGCCGCCGCCACCTGCTGCAGTCCCTCCTCCAGGCCGAAGGCCTGCCCGTCGACGACTACCGCGCTCGCTTCGGCAACACGCCGCTCGACGACTTCGGGCCCGAACTTCATCGCCTGGCCGACCGGGGCTGGCTGGCCGAGGCCGACTCCGCGCACCTGAGACTCACCCCGGAGGGACTGGCCCACTCGGACGCCGTCGGACCCGACCTCTTCTCCCCCGCCGTCCGGGCCGCCATGGCCGCCTACGAGCGGAAGTGACCTGCCCGCCATGGATCTGACCGTCCTCTACCGCGGTCCGCTCGCTTCCTGCGACTACGACTGCCCCTACTGCCCGTTCGCCAAGCGACGCGACTCCACCGCACAACTGCGCGCGGACCGGGCCGCCCTGGAACGCTTCGCCGCCTGGGCGGCCGACAGCGACGACCAGTTGTCCCTGCTGTTCACACCTTGGGGCGAGGGGCTGGTCCGCTCCTGGTACCGGCGCACCCTCGCCGAGTTGTCGCACCTGCCGCACATCCGCCGCGTCGCCATCCAGACCAACCTCAGCTGCCGCACCGACTGGCTGGCCGACGCCGACCCGGAAACCCTCGCCCTTTGGTGCACCTACCACCCGGGCCAGACGCCCTACGACCGCTTCCTGGCCAAGTGCCACGACCTCGCCGGCCGGGGGATCCGCTTCAGCGTCGGCGTCGTCGGCCTGCCCGACCACCTGGAGGCCGCCCGCCGCCTGCGCGCCGAGCTACCGGGACACGTCTACCTCTGGATCAACGCGGCCGAGGGCCACACCTACCAGGACGCCGAGGCCGCCGACTGGACCGCGCTCGATCCCCTCTTCCCCTACAGCCGCCATCCGCACGCGAGCGCCGGGCTGCCGTGCCGCACCGGGGAGTCCGTGATCTCGGTCGACGGTGAGGGCACCGTCCGCCGCTGTCACTTCGTCCGAGCCGAACTGGGCAACCTCTACGACGGCTCCTACCGCGCGGCCCTACGTCGCCGCGCCTGTCCACTGACGACCTGCGACTGCCACATCGGCTACGTCCACCTCGAAACCCTCCCGCTCTACGACGTGTTCGCGGGCGGCGTCCTGGAACGCATCCCGGCACACCCGCCCGTGCCACGGCCCGCCCGGCGGCTCGTTCCGTAAGATCGCCGCATGTCAGCTGCCGAACGTATAACCCGGTCGATGCTTTCCCGTCGTCTCAAGCCCATATCCACCCCTCAGCCGATGCCGCAACTGCCCCAGCGGATCTGGTCGGATGAAGACTGGGAGCGGATCCAGCTCGGCTACGCGGCGCGGGACATGGACGAGAAGTGGAACGTGTTCGCGGAAGACGAGGTTGTCTTCCTGCACCGGAGCTGGACCGGTCGCGGAGTCTTCGAGGCGACCTTCGCGCCGGAGGGTGACGGCGGTTGGCGGATTGCCTCTGCGGTCGTGGAACGCGACCCCGAGCGCTACCGAGGCACGGACGACGACTACGACTGCCTGATGCTTGAGCTGGTGATCAGCGCCATCGTGCTGGGCGAACCTGCGCACGAGCTCCGCTCGAAACTGGTCGAGTTGACGAAGCGGCGGTCTGCCGCGGCCGATGCCCCCGCCGGAGTGATTCAGCACAGCGCGCTGGGGTTGCGCTCGGATTCATAGCTGGTCCTTCAGGCCACGCCTGCGAGCGGATCACCATCGCATCCTTTGATGCGCCACCCCTGGACAGGTCCCTGCGAGCGTGCTGTCATGCCAACGGCCGCAATTTCCAACGTTGTAGAGACGCATGGCTCGCACCTCGGCAGGCGGGACAACGTTGTCCCCACCATCGGTTCCCTTCCGGAAGGCAGGTCATCGACATGTCCATCAGCAGACGGGCGCTGCTCGGCGCGGGCTCGTTCTCGTGGGGAGCCGCGGCTCTCGGCACCTCTTTCGCCGGAGTCGCGGCGGCGGCGCCCTCTCCGTCGGCGGAGACCCGCGTACCCGACAAGTTCCGCAAGCTCCGGCCCGGCAGCGTCACCGCTCGTGGCTGGCTGGCCGGGCAGCTGAGGTTGCAACTCGACGGTCTGTGCGGACGCTTCGAGGCCGGCTCCCATTTCCTCGACTTCTCGACGACCGGCTGGGTGCACCCCGAGCGCAACGCCTGGGAGGAGGTTCCCTACTGGCTGCGGGGATACATTCCGCTGGCCATCGCCACCCGCGACGCCGGTGCGCTGGCCAGGTCACGCGAGTGGGTGGACGCCATCCTGGCCACGCAGCAGAGCGACGGGTTCTTCGGCCCGCGCGCCCTGCGCTCCTCCCTCAACGGCGGCCCCGACTTCTGGCCCTTCCTGCCGCTGCTGCAAGCCCTGCGCAGCCACGAGGAGTACACCGGCGATCAGCGCGTGGTGCCCTTCCTGGTCCGCTTCCTCCGCTTCATGAACGCCCAGGGGCCGGGCTCCTTCAACACCAGCTGGGTGTCCTACCGTTGGGGCGACGGCCTCGACATCGCCGTCTGGCTCTACCGCCGTACCGGGGAGACGTTCCTGCTCGACCTCGCGGCCAAGATGCACACCCACGGAGCCGACTGGACCGGCGCCACACCGAGCCGGCACAACGTCAACATCGCCCAGGGTTTCCGCGAGCCGGCCCAGTACGCGCAGCTGATCGACTCGGCCGACCTCACCCGGGCGACATACCGTGCCTACGACGCCGTCATGGCCGAGTACGGCAGGTTCCCCGGTGGAGGGATGGCCGGGGACGAGAACTACCGGCCCGGCTTCACGGACCCCCGCCAAGGCTTCGAGACCTGCGGCATCGTCGAGTTCATGGCCAGCCACGAGCTGCTGACGCGGATCACCGGTGACCCGGTGTGGGCGGACCGCTGCGAGGACCTGGCGTTCAACATGCTCCCCGCGTCCCTCGACCCGCGCGGCACATCCATCCACTACATCACCAGCGCCAACAGCACCGACCTCGACAACCGGACCAAGACGCAGGGGCAGTTCCAGAACGGCTTCGCCATGCAGGCCTTCCAGGCCGGCGTCGACCAGTACCGCTGCTGCCCGCACAACTACGGCATGGGCTGGCCGTACTTCACCGAGGAACTCTGGCTCGGCACCCCCGACGGTGGCCTCGCGGCCGCGCTCTACGCACCCAGCTCGGTCCGCACCCAGGTCGCCGGCGGCACGAACGTGACCGTCACCGAGACCACGGACTACCCCTTCGGGGACACGGTCACCCTGACCGTCTCCACGCCCCGCCCGGTGCGGTTCCCCCTGCACCTGCGCATCCCCGGCTGGTGTCGCGGCCCCGAACTCCGCGTGAACGGCGCCACGGTCGCCGCCTCGGACGGTCCCGCCTGGGCACGCGTGGAGCGCACCTGGCGCGAGGGCGACGTCGTCCGCGTCCGCTTCCCCCAGCAGCCCCGGCTGCGCACCTGGCCCGGTCAGCACGGTTCGGTGAGCGTCGAACGGGGCCCGCTCACCTACTCCCTGGACCTCGGGGAACGCTACGAACGCATCGGCGGAACGGACACCTT
Source organism: Streptomyces coerulescens (assembly GCF_042657965.1). Lineage (NCBI taxonomy): Bacteria > Bacillati > Actinomycetota > Actinomycetes > Kitasatosporales > Streptomycetaceae > Streptomyces > Streptomyces coerulescens. The sequence goes on along the minus strand of NZ_JBHSKM010000016.1, from coordinate 333,549 downwards.
CCCCGCCTACGAGGTCCACGCCACGACCCCATGGAACTACGGCCTGGCGCCGGACACGCAGCTCACCTTCACCCGGACCGGTTCCGGCGTGCCGGACCAGCCCTTCACCGCGCAAGCCACGCCGGTGCGGATCTCGGCGCAGGCCCGGCGTATTCCGGAGTGGATCGCGGACGACGAACTGGTCGTCGCTCCGCTCCAGGACAGCCCGGCTCGCAGCTCCGCAGCCGTGGAAACCGTCACCCTCATCCCCTCGGGTGCGGCGCGCCTGCGTATCACCTGCTTCCCCACGGCGGCCCCCGACGGAAGGCAGTGGACCCCGGAACCGCCCTTCCGCCGTCTCGCGAACAAGCACAGCGGCAAGGTCCTGGCCGTGGACGGGATGTCCACCGAGAACAGCGCCCGGGTCGTGCAGTTCGCCAACACCGGTACCGGCGACCACGCCTGGCAGCTCATCGACCAGGGCGACGGCTGGTGTCTGATCCGCAACGGCCACAGCGGAAAGGTTCTCGGCGTCGACCACATGTCCATGGAGAACAGCGCCGTCGTCGTGCAGTTCGAGGACAACGGCACGGCCGATCACCTCTGGAAACTGATCGACAACGGCGACGGCTGGTACCGCGTCCTCAACAAGAACAGCAACAAGGTGCTGGGCGTGGACGGCATGTCGACCGCCGACAGCGCGCAAGTGGTCCAGTTCGACGACAACGGCACGGCCGACCATCTGTGGCGTTTCCTGTGAGGGACGGCACCCGAGGGCGTCACCCGAAGCGTTCGGTCAGCTCGGCCAGACGGGCGCGGTACGCCTCGACATTGCGGAGCTTGACCTCCTCGTACCCGCGGACCATGTCGGGGAGCGAGGCGATCTGTACGGCCACCGCGTGGTTGGCGGGGGTGAGACCGGTGAGCAGGAGGGTGACGCGCTCGGAGTAATCCTCCAGCAGTGCTCGCTCGACTTTGCGCACATGCGCCCGGCCGAATGGGTCGAGCGCGGTTCCCCGCAGTCGGCGCATGCCGTGGAGGACGATGAAACCGGGGCGGAACCAGCGGCCGAGCCGGATCTTGCGCTGCATGCCGAGGGCGCGCAGGACCGGGGGCTGGAGGTTCCACTGCGCCCGCGCCCCGGGACCGAACTGCTCCGTCACCTCGGCTGCGACGCCTTCGTCGAGGGCGAGGCGGGCCACTTCGTACTCGTCCTTGTAGGCCATGAGCTTGAACAGGTTCCTGGCCACGGCCGTGGCCAACTCGTCGGTCCCGGGGACGATCTCGCGTTCGCGCTCACGGACCGCGTCGACCATCTCGGCGTAACGGGTGGCGTACCGAGCGTTCTGATATGCCGTCAGTTCACTGATGCGGTGCGCTACCAGTTCACCGAGCGACGTGGGGCCGGTGGCCGTGCGCCCGGATTCGGGGGTGCGGGAGCGGTCCGTGCGGAGAGCTGCTGTCACCGCGTCGCGGTCCGCGATCCACAGCCGCCCGTAGCGGAATGCCTGGAGGTTGGCCTCCACCGCGACGCCGTTGATCCGGATCGCTTCCTCGACGGCCTCGGCCGGCAGCGGGAGGGCGCCCAGCTGGAACCCGACGCCGATCAGGAAGGTGTTGAGGTACTGGTCGTCGCCCAGCAGCGCCAGCACCGTCTCCCGCGCGTCAAGCACCTCCGCGCCGGGCCGCACCCGCACCAGCAGCCGCTCGCTCAGGGCGCTGGTGTCGGGGAAGGTCTGGCGGACGTCGGCGACCATGTGACCGGTCGCGACCCTCGCGGTGTTGAGCACCGCCACCGTTCGGTCCGGCGAGGTCACCGCCAGGTTGCCCTCGTCGGCGGCCACCAGGATGTCGCAGCCGAGGTAGAGGTCGCACTCACCGGCACCCAGTTTGTTGGAGCGCCCCTGCCCCGCACGGTGGAAGCGGATGTCGGAGACGACCGCGCCGCCCTTCTGCGCGAGTCCGGTCTGATCCAGCGAGCGCGGTGTCCAGCCCGCGAGCAGGCCCGCGGTGGCGAGGATCTGAGAGACGGTCACCACGCCGGTGCCGCCGACGCCGGTCAGTCGTACGCCGAAGTCGCCGGTGACGGTGGGGGCGGGGTCGGGAAGGGGTGCGTCACCGAGCACCCGCGGATCGCGGGCCGTAGTGCCGGCGGCGCTCTTCGCCGATTCGACGCCGGTGATCGTCATGAAGGCCGGGCAGTCGCCCTTCAGACAGCTGTAGTCGACGTTGCACGAAGCCTGGTGGATCTGGGTCTTGCGGCCGAACTCGGTCTCGACCGGCTGGACCGACAGGCAGTTGGACTTGTGCCCGCAGTCGCCGCAGCCCTCGCAGATGCGCTCGTTGATGAACACGCGGGTGGTGGGCTTGTCGAGCTTGCCGCGCTTCCACTTGCGCCGCTTCTCGGTGGCGCACTCCTGGTCGTGCACGAGCACGGTGACGCCGGGGATCCCGGCCAGCTCCCGCTGGGCCTCCTCCATCCGGCCGCGGTCCCAGACCTTGACGTCGTGCGGCAGCCGCATGCGCCGGGTCCGGCGGACGTCGTCGGTGGTGACGATGATCCGGGCCACCTTCTCGGCGCGCAGGACGTCGACGATCTGGCGGAGGTCCATGGCACCCACGGCGCTCTGGCCGCCGGTCATCGCCACGGCGGAGTTGTAGAGCAGCTTGTAGGTGATGTTCACCCCGGCGGCCACGGCGGCCCTGATCGCCAGCGAGCCGGAGTGGTCGAAGGTGCCGTCGCCCAGATTCTGCAGGTAGTGCTCGCGTCGGAGGTACGGCGCCATGCCGATCCACTGCAGGCCCTCGCCGCCCATCTGGGAGAGGCCGGTGACCGTGCCGACCTGGTCCTCGTCCATGAGCAGGACCATGGCGTGGCAGCCGATGCCCCCGCCGACCAGCGAGTCGTCGGGCACCTTGGTGGAGCTGTTGTGCGGGCAGCCGGAGCAGAAGTAGGGGGCTCGCTTGGGAAGGCTGATCAGGGGCAGCTGGGTGCGGCCGTCGACGCGCTCGGTGTGCCGGTGTTTCACGGTGACGCCGCGGGCGCCGAGTTCGCGGGCGAGGGGGCGCACCAGGGTGTCGGCGTCGAGCTCGCCGTAGGACGGGATCAGCTCCCTGCCCTGCTCGTCCTCCTTCCCGAGAACCCTTGGAGCACCGGCGCGCCCGTAGAGGGCTTCGCGCACCGCGGTCTCGATGAAGGAGCGCTTCTCCTCGACGACGATGATCCGGTCGAGGCCGTCGGCGAACTCGACGATCGTCTCGGCGTCCAGGGGGTAGGGCATCGCGATCTTGAGGAGTCGGATGCCGGCCTCGGTGAGGCGTGCGTCGGTCAGGCCGAGTCGGTCGAGCGCGGCACGGAGCTCGCGGTAGGTACGGCCGGAGGCCGCGATGCCGATGACGTCGTCGCTCCCGCGCACCTCGATCCGGTTGAGCCGGTTGAGGCGGCAGTACTCGCGGGCGAGCCGCAGCCGGGTCGTCATCAGGTCCCGCTCCAGCGGACCTAGCGTGGGCTGGAGGAGACGGGCGGTCGGCTGGTGGCGACGCGAGCCCGCGGGAAGCACCGGCGCCGGGTGCTCGGCGCCGAGGTCGACGAGCGAAGAGCCGTCGGCGACCGCGGTCACAATCTTCAGTCCCGTCCAGAGGCCGGTGGCGCGCGACAGCTCCACCGCGTGGAGGCCGAGGTCCAGCACTTCCTGGGAGTCGCCCGGGTAGAGGAACGGAATGGCCAGGTCCATCAGCGCCAGCTCGGAGGAGCAGGGCACGCTGGACGACTTCGCGGCCGGATCGTCGCCCACGAGCACCAGAGCGCCGCCCGCGGGGTGGGCACCCATGAGGTTGCCGTGCCGCAGGGCGTCGGTGGCCCGGTCCAGGCCGGGTGCCTTGCCGTACCAGATGCCCAGTACGCCGTCGCGCGTGGCGCCGTCGAGGGTGTTGGCCAGCTGGCTGCCCTGCACCGCGGTGGCCGCGGCCTCCTCGTTGAGGCCGGGCACATGCCGTACGTCGTTGGCGTCGAGCAGGGACCGCAGGCGGCCCAGCTCCAGGTCGTAGCCGGCCAGCGGCGACCCCTCGTAGCCGGAGATGAAGGTGGCGACGTCCTTCCCGGCGGCGAGATCACGCCGGTGCTGGTCGATCGGCAACCGTGCCAGCGCCTGGATCCCGGTGAGTTGCACCCGACCGGCCGTGGCCTGGTACCGCCGACGCGGGTCGACCGGTGCATCGTCGCGATCACCGTCGTGAGGACGGGAGTCGGCACGGACGAAGGTCGTCATCTCGCCTCCTGTTCATGCTTGAGGAGCGCAGATGGCTGCGCCGGGCACAGTCGCACCAGCATGGGCCCGTGGCCTGCTCCGGGCGCCGACAACTGAGCCGATGGACCAGAACGACCTCGCCATTACTGGGCCACGTGATCCATCGGCTCAGGGCAGAGGTGCGCCGGGCGCTTGCGGAGCCGCCTTCGTCTCGTTCGACGCGAGATCCTGGGCGACCAGGGACAGCAGCGGGGTGATGCGGCTCGGCACCCGCTCGCTCAGTGCGATCTCGGTACGGCAGCGCACCACACCGGGCAGTTGCAGGAAGCGCTGGATGATCTCCTCGACGTGCTCCGTGTCCCGGGCGGCGACACGGCACAGCACGTCGCCTTCCCCGGCCGTCGTATGCGCTTCCAGCACCTCGTCGACCAGCACCAGGGCCCGGGTCACCCGCGCGAGCTGCCCTTGCGCCAGATGAAGATGGATGAACGCCAGGATGGGAAAGCCGAGCTGCGCCGGGGAGACCCGGGGGGCGTAGTCGTTGATCACGCCGAGCCGCTCCAGACGACTCATCCGTGTGTGCACCGTCCCTCGGGCTATGCCGAGCGTGCGAGCGAACTCCCGCATCCCCGCCCGGGGCCGGGCCAGGAGTTCTCGCAGGATGGACACGTCAAGTGAGTCGAGAGCAGCCACGATGACCTCGCAATATCTCCGTGCGGAAAGGGGGTTGAGCGGTGACGGTCCTGCTCGCGCCATCAGATGGACATACGGCTGTGCTTGGCGGCCGACTGCGTGCCGATGGTAATGCAAGACTCCGGATCCTTAAACGGTGGAATACGAGATGCCATACCTGATGGGCCAGTGGCCCAATCGGGGCGACGATTCCCTTCCCGGCGTTCCCTCCCGGGCGCCGCCGCACAATCCCCTCGCGACGGACTTAGCCTTGGCTTGTTCACGGCCGCTGCCGAGATCGGCGGTCCGGGCTTCCGGATCGCGAGGTGAGCGAGGAATCCCATGGGTCTGCCCGGTATTCGGTCCTCGTCCCTCCAGACGATCGGCGGGACCCCGCTGGTGCGCCTGAGTCGTGTCGTACCCGACCGGGCCGCTGACATCCTGGTCAAGGTGGAGGGGACCAACCCCACCGGCAGCTACAAGGACCGGATGGCTCTGGCCATGATCGAGGGCGCGGAACGCCGCGGTGCCCTGCGGCCGGGCCAGCGCGTCGTGGAGTTCACCGGCGGCAGCACGGGCTCCTCATTGGCCTTCGTCTGCGCGGTGAAGGAGTATCCGCTGTCGGTCGTGACCTCGGATGCGTTCGCACCGGAGAAGCTGCGCACGATGCGGGCGTTCGGCGCGGATGTGACCGTGGTGCCCAGCGACGGGGGCCGGATCACGCCCGGACTCTTCGTGCGGATGCGGGAAGAAGTCGACCGGATCATCGAGCGCGACGGCGCCTTCTGGACCGACCAGTTCCATAACGTCGATGCCCTCACCGGCTACGCGGAACTCGGTCGCGAGATCCTTCAGCAGGCCGGTGGCGACGGGGTGACGGTGGACGTCTTCTGCGCCGCCGTCGGCACGGCCGGAATGTTCGCCGGCGTCTCCGCGGCGTTGCGCGAGGGTGGTCCGCTCCGCGCCGTCGCTCTCGAGCCGACCTCTTCGCCGATGCTCACTGCAGGCACGGCCGGACCGCACCGGGTGGAGGGAATCGCCACCGGGATCGTCCCACCGCTGCTGACAGCCGACTCGTACGACGAAGCCCGCGCCGTCGACGAGCAGGAGGCCCGTCGGCTGGCCTTGCCGCTGGCTCGGCAGGAAGGCATCTTCACCGGCACCTCGGGCGCGCTGAACGTCGCCGGTGCGCTGCACCTGGCCCGGGAGATCGGAGAAGGCCACGTCGTCGTGACCGTCGCCCCGGACACCGGGCTCAAGTACCTCACGGGCGATCTGTACATCGACTGACCTCGCGCCGCGGACCAGCCGGGTCGCTGCCGCCTTCGCGCGGGCGGCCGATCAGTCGGTGTCGGGCTCGACGAGCCAGGCCACGAGCGTGCGCCAGCGATCGGGCTGGTCGATGTCGCGCGGCCCGACGAGATAGACCTCCTCGACGATGCGCTGGGCGCGCAGTCCGTTCCGGGCGGCGAAGGTGCCCACCGCGCCGTAGGTGAGGTCGAGGTCGTCGTGCGGCCCGATGTGGGTGGCGACGGCGGCGGTCCGCCGCGGCAGTCGCAGCTCGCGCACGGTGGCCGGCGCCCCGGGTGGCAGGGGCCCCTCGGCGGGGAGATAGACGGTGGCGCGGCCATGGCCCTCGGTGAACAGCTCGTGTTCATACCGGCCGCCCGCAGGGAGCACCGGCCGTCGGCCCGCTGCTGCGTCCAGGTCGCGCATGGCGGTGTCGTACCAGCTCAGGTCCGCTCCCTCCGGGACGTCCACGGAGACGGCGAAGACCTGCTGCGGCGGCAGGACATCCAGTGTCACTGTCCGCTCTGCCTCCGGATCGAGGAGCTCCCGGAGTGCTTCGACCGCTCGCTGGGTGCGGCCGAGCCGGTCTTCGAGACGGCGGAGGTGGGCTGCGACCACCTGTTGGGCCGCGTCATGGCTCGCCCCGCCTCCGCCTGCCGATTCGGCCTGGAGGAAGCGTCGGACGTCCGCCAGCGGAAGATCGAGGTCGCGGAACCGTCTGATGGTGAGCGCGGACCGGACCTGCGCCGGTGAGTAGTAGCGGTAGCCCGTGACCGGGTCGACCTCCGCGGGGACGAGGAGGTCCTGCTCGTGGTAGCGGCGCAGTGCGCGGATGCTCACGTGCGTGATGCGTGAGAACTCCCCGATCGTCAGCCGCTCGGCCACGGTGCCCTCCTCGTCGTACGCGTCGCGTCCTGCTGTCAGGGTGCGATGTCCAGCCGTGTGATCTTCCCCTGTGCGTCGCGTTCGAAAGTGAAGCACAGGGTGACGGGACTGCCGGGGAAGTCGCCGCCGACCTCCGCGACGGCTCGCAGGGCGGTGCGTGTGCCGGTGACCTCGCGCAGGTCGTAGTGCACGGACGGAACCTCGTCGCGCCAGCGTCGCACCGCGGCGAGCCCATGGTGGCTGCGGCCGTCGTCGTGTACGACGACGGCGTCGTCGAAGAGTGAGAAGTAGCGCTCACGGGCGGCGTCCGTGGCCGCGGCGAAGTACTCCCCCACGAACTCCTCGATCTCGGGGATCTCCTGGTTCTTCTGCATGGTGCTCTCCAGTGTCTGAGGTGGGAGGGGGTTCATCGGCCGCGAACAGTGCCACCGTGGACCCTCTCCCCGGGAGAGACTCAAGTCCGCGCGAAACCGTGTCCTGGCCCGGTCGGCCGGGCCAGGACACGCGGGGTCCTCAGCCGCGCAGCGTCGTCACCGCGCTGTTGTACGCCTGCGCGGTCAGCACCGGGTGCCGTGAGGAGCAGGCCTCGGACGGCCAGGACAGGGTGACGCGCCGGGTTTCGCCGGGCAGCAGCCACAGGTAGTTGTCGCTGTACAGCGTGGGCAGCACCCGGCGGCCGTGGGCTTCCTCCAGCAGGGACAGCCGGACCATGGCGGCCACCGCCGATCCGCGGTTGTGGATCGTCGCCGTCAGCTCGTGGCGGTCCCCGGAGCGCGACACCTTGGTGATGTCTCCGGTCAGCTTCACCTGCTTGGCCTTGTTCAGATTCCGCAGGGCCGACGTGTCGCGGTAGCGCCAGTAGGTGTTCCGTGACACCTCCCTGCCCTTGGCGTCCGTCAGCGTGAGCCGCAGCAGGTGCAGGTCCGGAAGGTCGTTTGTCCACTCCGCGGTGAACGCCTTCTCGGTGGCGGCCCGCGCGACGTCCAGCCGCGCCGTCCTGGTCGTGCCCAGCTGCCGGCCGGCCAGGTCGAACAGCCGGGCGCTGACGGTGGCTCCCCGCAGGTCGGTCGAGGTGTGGTTGACCGCGAGGACCTGCCACTTCACCGGGTCGGCCTGGACGTGCAGGGGCTCGCAGGCCGAACGGGCGCCGTAGTAGGTGCCGTTGACGTCGAAGTCGTAGTCGTACGTCTGCCAGACCGTGCTGTGCCAGGCCGGGTGGGACATCCACAGCATCAGGCCGGAGGCGTTGTCCCAGAGGTTGGCGTTCCACGCCTCGAACATGGCGCGGGTGTTCTCGTAGTTGACGAACTGCGCCTTGCGGGCGAAGTCGTCGAGGTCTCCGGACTCGCCGAGGCGTGCTTCGATCGCCGCCTTGTAGTTCTGCGGCGCCTGATTCCCGCGCTCGCTCCAGTCGTGGTGGTACCAGGCGCCCCCGATGGGCCACTCGGGCTCGTCGCCCGTCATGTTGCGGACGCTGGCCGCGGTGGAGACCACGGGCATGCCGATCTCGGTGTGGAAGCCGAAGTCCTTGCTGCCGTACGTCATGGGGTCGAAGTACTTCTCCGGCTCCACCCAGCCGTAGGGGCCGCCGCCGGTGACGATTCCGCCGGCCGAGTTGTTCTGGTAGAGCAGGCCGGGTACCTGATCCTGCACGGCCTCGCGCATGCCCTTGTCGATGGCGGCCGGGGGGTTGCCCTCGTTGGCACCGCACCAGACGGCCACGCACGGGTGGATGCGGTAGCGCAGTACGGTGTCGCGGGCGAGCGAGATGAACGCCTCGCGCTCCGGCGGGTCCATGCCCCACGCGTTGGGGAAGTCGTTCCACACCAGGATGCCGTGCCGGTCGCAGGCGGCGAAGAACTCCTCGCGGTCACTGCTGCCGACCCAGTTGCGGATCATGGTGAAGTTCATGTCGCGGTGCATGCGCACGGCCGCGTCCATACGGTCGGCGGGCATACGGCGCAGCAGTTCGTCCCAGCCCCAGTTGCCGCCACGGGCCAGCACGCGCACACCGTTGACGCTGATCTTCAGCGGGTCGGGTGTGTTGGACACGGACTTGACGTCGGTCCAGTTCTCGCCGTCGTCGGACACCTGGATGACGTACGTCTTCGGATACGCGCTCTCCCAGACGACGGCGACGCGGTCGAACGTCCGCGAGGACCCGAGGTCGACCCGGATCCACTGGTGGTCCTCGTAGGCGGAGGACCAGCGGGTGCCGGCATCGCCGTCGGTGGCGTGGGACGCGGGGTGGTCGGACTCCTCGGTGGAGGCGGTGACCTTCTGCCGCAGGGCGAGGTCCGTGCCCGGGTCACCGCTGTCGATGACGCTGAAGGTCCACAGCGAGTTGCCCCAACTGGTGTTCCGCAGACCGCAGTCGAGGCGGATGTGGCGCGCGGTGCGCCGGTCGAAGTCCTCGACCTGGAGGCTGGCGTTGCCGTTGTTGAACGGCAGCGGTACGGCCCCGTTGTCCATGGACGCGACGTCCGTCCAGTCCGAGCCGTTCGCCGAGACCTGGACCACGAAGGTCTTCGCGTACGCCTGTTCCCAGGTCAGATCGACGCGGTCGAAGGACTGCGTGGAGCCCAGATCGACGCGTATCCAGTGGTCGTCCTCGAAGGCGGAGGACCAGCGGGTCCCGGCGTCGCCGTCGGTGGCGTTGGCCGGGCCGTGGTCGTCCTGGTCGGTGCTGGAGGCCTCGGCGGGCGCGTGCAGGGCGAGGTCGACGCCCGGTCGGGTGCTGTCGCCGACGGCCAGGGCCCACAGGGAGCTGCCCCAGGAGGTCGCGCGGGTCAGGCATCGGATGCGGACGTGCCGGGCCTGCTGCCGGTCGAAGGTCACGGTCTGCGTGTAGGCGTCGCCGGACGCGGTGAACGGCAGCGGCACCTCGTACTCGTAGCCGAACTGGCGTATGCCGAAGCGGGTGGTGCGCCGGTCGCTCTCCCGGCCGTCGACCGAGGCCGTCAGCGTGAGGTCGTGCAGGTGGGGCTCGCCCAGGCCGTTGGGCCACCACAGCCTGGGGTCACGCACCTTCAACTGGTTGAAGGCGTCGGGCGCGAAGACGACGTCGACGCTCTCGCCGGCCTTCACGGTGACGCTCTTGGACACCCGCACACCGTCGAAGGCGGCGGTGACCGTCGCCCGGCGGTCGGTGTCGTCGGCGTTGCGGACCGGCACGACGACGGTCACCTCGGCGACCGATACGTCGGGCAGCTTCGGCAGAACGGTGTCCACCCGCGGATCGCCGATGACGACGTGCCCGGTCGATCTGAGCCGGACATGGTTCCAGATACCGGCCGCGCGGTCGCGTACGGCGGGCATCCAGTCCCAACCCGAGGAGGCGAGGTAGGTAGGGGAGTTGAGGTTCATCTGCTGTGCGCCGGCGTCGACCCATGCCTCGCCCTCGGGGCCCTTGTCCCCCGGGCTGCCGGGCACCGGCATCGGTGTGATCCGCACGGCGAGGGCGTGCTCGTCGTGTGCGTCGAGGTGACGGGTGACGTCGAAGGCGGACCGGGCGAACGGGTAGGTCAGGTCGCCGACCTGCTTGCCGTTGAGCCAGACGTCGGCCTTGTGGTTGATGCCGTCGAACTCCAGCCAGACGTGCCGGCCGGCGCCGGTCCGCAGGTCCCTCGGCAGCGTGAAGTCCCGCTTGTACCACCACGAGTGGCGTGACAGGGCCTCCGGGATGTGCAGGTTGTTCAGACCCGCCACCGGGTCGGGCAGCTTGCCCTCGCTGACGAGCGAGCCGAGCACCGTGCCGGGAACGGTCGCGGGCAGCCAGCCACTGGTGTCCACGGAGGTGTCGGACAGTTCGGCGCCGTCCGCGCCGGCCCAGTCGTCCATGGTGAGCCGCCACCCCGACTCCACGGGCACGGTGCCGTCGTCGGCGACCGTCAGCTTCGGGGCCCTGCCGGAGTGCGTACCCCAGTCGGTCCAGCCCGTGGCTGAAGGACGATGGCCTGTGACGGTGCCGTACACCTCGAAGCCGTTGAGGCCGAGGGGCAGCGGGCTGGAGCGCTTCTGGGAGGTCATGCGCACCCAGCGCGTCCGAACGGGGCGCGGGAGCTGGATGTCCACCAGGCCGCCGGTGCCGGCCGTGGTGCGGTACACCGTGGTCCACGACTTGTTGTCGAGCGAGGTCTCCACCGCGAAGACCAGCGAGTAGCTCGACTGGATCTCCTTGCCGGTGGTGCCGCTGTGCACATTGCCGCTGGTGGGCGGCGTGTACACCGGGTCGGCGGCGTCGGCCTCGAAGGTCAGACGGATGTGGGTGACCTCGCAGGTCTCCTGCAGGTCGACGGCGATCCACTGCGGGTCACCTCCCTCGGCGCGCCATCCGCTGCCCTTGACGCCCGGGGAGGCGAGGCGGTCGACGACGAACGAGCCGGGCGTGGCGGCGTAGGCGGTGGAGGAGACCGAGACGGGTCGGTACAGGGCCAACTCACCCGGTGTGGCGGGTGCGGCCGGTGCGCCGGTGGGGGCGGCAGCAGCATTCGGCACGGGGAGCACGGAGCTCAGGCCGAACCCGGCCAGCAGCGTGGTCCCCGAGGTGACGATGGTCCGTCGCGACGGGAGGCGCGACGGACCCGACAGATCTGTCATGTGTGTGACGTCCCATCAAAAGCGCAAGCCGAACCGGCTCCGCACGCCCGCGCCGAACCGGATGACAACGTTGCCAAAGGCTGTGTCGCTCAGCGTTTTCTGTCAACCCCTGAGGCGAGGGTTACTTCCGGGGGCGGCGTGCGAGCGTTTGCTTACTTGGCTTATGCGAACGGCGACTTCGACGTTCGGGGCGTGGGGAGCGGGCGACGCTCGACTGGGCGCACTTGGAAGGCGGGCCGGGGTCAACCCGCCTCGCAACCGGCAGATGGCGGTCGATCCCTTGCCTCCTCCGAGCTGGCTGGTGTACGCAGCGAGTTGTATGAGCCGCTACACCTGGAAGCAGGGCGCGCGAGGGGGTACCGATGGGGATCCAAGAGCGGTGGCAGAGCAGGCAGGAGGAACTCGCGGCTGGGTCGGAGGCCCGGGAAACCGAAGCCACCGAGCGGTGGAACGAATACAACGAATACATGGAACTGGTCCAGGGCCCCATCATTGAGCAGGCCCGCCAGGCATTCGCACGCGGTGATGGTTGGTTCGAGACTGAGATCAGCCAGCGCAGCTCAGGCAGCTTGAACCCTTATGGAGGGACCGGACAGGACCTCGGCCGACCGGCGAATGTCAGGATCAAGGCTGATCACCCTGATATGCCTTCTTCGCCGCGCAGCGACCTGCTTTCACGGATCGAAGATGTGGGCTGGAAGCTACACACGGCTCAATACGTCTACGTCCAGCTCGGCGAGGAGTCACGTGACAAGTGGCTGTCGTCGGGGCAGCGCGTGGCGATCAAGGGGAAGATCGTCGGTATGTACCTGTTCCAGCGAGGTTAGAGCCTCGACCTGCCGGTTCACCCCTGGGCCGCCCGATGCACCCGATGCACCCACCGGATAACCCCCGTCAAAGAGGCGGCTCGCTTTCAAGCGACCGTGAGTACGATCTTGCCTTGGATGTGGCCTCGGGCGGCGCGTTCGTGTGCTGCCCGGGCGTCCGCGAGTTTGAACGTGCTGTCGATCGCGACACGGATGGTGCCCGCGTCGAGCAGGCGCCCCAGTTCGGCGAGCTGAGCGCCGTTCGAGCGGACCTGGGCGATGGAGACCGTGACGCCGAGCTTCGCGGTCTCGGCTTCGTCGAAGTCCCCGGGGAACACGGGGAAGTGCGAGCCGCCGCGCCTCAAGGTGCGCAGGAAACGCTTGCTGTTGGGGCCGCCGACGGTGTCGAGGACGAGGTCGATGTCGTGGACCAGTTCTTCGGGGCGGCTCTTGGTGTAGTCGATGAACTGGTCGGCGCCGAGTTCGCGCAGGAAGGACTCGTGGGTGCCGGATGCCACCGCGGTGACGTGTGCGCCCTTCCACTTCGCCAGTTGCAGTGCGAAATGGCCTACGCCGCCCGCGGCGCCGTTGATCAGGACGGCCGTGTCGGCGTCGAGTGGAGTCGGGCGATGCCGTGCCGGTTGGAAGGGCGAGGGGTGGTCGTGTCCGACGTCGATCAGGAACTGCCATGCCGTGAGTGCCGCCATGGGCATCGCGGCGGCGTGCACGTGGTCGATGCCGGCCGGCTTGCGGGCGAGATCGGCGGCGGGTGCGGCCACGTACTCGGCGTAGGCGCTGCCGTGGAAGCTGGGGAAGCGCAGAAGGCCGAAGACCTCATCGCCGACGGAGAGGCTGTCCACGTTCGATGCGACGGCTTCGACGACTCCCGACACGTCCGTCCCCGGAATGACCGGCAGACTCACCGACGACTCCCCCTCCCCCGGCATGGTGGTCAGCCCGCCGCGCAGGTACCGGTCGGGAGGGTTGACACCCACCGCGTGCACCCGGACGAGCACCTCGCCCGGCCCCGGCTCGGGAAGCGGCACCTCGTCGTATTGCAGCACTTCAGGGCCGCCGTGCGCGTGCAGCCGGACCGCTCGCATCGTGTGTGTAGGCATTGCTTCTTCTCCTGCCCGGGTCGCGGGATACGCTGATTCGGATCGGCGATCCACATAAACGGATCACTGATCCGAATATATGGACCACTGATCCGGATAGTCAAGAGGGACCGATGCGGGCCGACGCCAGGAAGAACCGCGACCACCTGCTCGCCGTAGCAGGCAGCGCCATCGCCGAGCAGGGCGTCGACGTGTCACTGCGCGACATCGCGCGCAGGGCCGACGTCGGCCTCGCCACGCTGCTGCGTCACTTCCCCACACGCGAGGCGCTGCTCGACGCCCTGCTCCGCACGAGCTTCGACGAGCTGACGGCCGAGGCCCACGCGCTCGAGACGTCGAACTCGCCCGAGGACGCCCTCGTGTCCTGGCTCCGCGACTGTGTCGCCTGGACCACCGAATACCGGGGTGTGACGGTGCTCATGGCAGCCGCCATCGACGACCCCGAGTCCGCACTCCACGCCTCGTGCGTCACCCTGCGCGCCGCAGGAGCCCGTCTCCTCACCCGCGCCCAGGAGGCAGGCGCGGCACGCAGCGACGTCGACGGAGCCGACCTGTTCGCACTGGTGGCCATGCTCGCCTGGCTCGGCGACCAACCCTCACTCGCGCCGCGCGCCGATCACCTCTTCGCGGTCGTCGCCAGCGCGATTCTGACGAGCGAAGAGAGCATGCGGGCCACGGGGTGACGCTGCTCTTGGCCGCGTAGGCGGCGTGGTGACGACTTGAGGGCCGCGGCCAGGGGCGGAGCCCTCCATGCGCAGGTCAGGAACCCCTGTGTGAAGATCGGGGTTCGCGGCTTCGCCAACCCACCCGGAACCGGCTCATCGGGACCGGCTGAGCGGACCGCGGTGACCACGGATTGAGGAAGAGCGCATGCGTACCACCCCGACCAGGGCCCGACGGCTCGTGACCGCCGTCGCAGGAGCGGCCCTCGTCACCGGCTGCGGCGGCGCCGCGCACCCCTCCCCGGCGGAGGTTTCCCGGACCACCGCCTCGCCGGCTCCCTTCAACCAGCAGAACACGTGCGGGCGGAGCTGGAAGCGGCCGCCGCGGCCGCCGGAGCGCCCGCGGGGCTGACGCAGCTTGGCTCCGGCGCATCACCCGGCCCAGGAGCGACGGGGAAGGAGCGAAAGCTCAACGCCCTCACCGCGCGCCTGTCCCCCTGCACGGTCTCGTGGTCACACAAACCCGTGGACGCCTCCTCGTCCACATCCGGCCCGGACCGGTCGCGGCAGCAGCTGGATGCCGTCCTCTCGGACCTGGTGGCACACGGCTGGAAGAAAGCCGGCTCCGCCAAGGAGAAGTCACTCGGCGACGACGGCACGTACTTCCTGGCCACCTACACGAAGCGGGGCTGGACCCTCCACGCGCGACACACCACCCTCGCAACCTGGAGCCGGTCCACCGCCCTGGCCACGGAGGACGTCTGCTTCGACCGGCTCACCGACGACGAAGCGGCCCTCCTCAAGAACTAGGCCTGTCCCGTATCGACGGGAGGCCGAGAGCACCCGCGATCCGCAGGCCTCTCACGGGGCCCGTGGAGATAATGAGCCGTGTGAGCAGCGACTACGCCGGCGAGGCAAGTCAGACGCTGTCCAGCCAGACCCGGGCGCGCTGGCGGACGTTCGTACAGACCGAGACGGGCAGTGCCGCCCTGTTGCTGACAGCTGTGGCTGCGGCTCTGCTGTGGGCCAACGTAGGTGCGGACTCCTACGAAGCGGTGTGGGGAGCGCACTTCACCATCGGCTTCGACGCCCACCATCTCTCCCTGGATCTGCATGAGTGGATCAACGCGGGGTTGATGAGTCTGTTCTTCTTCGTGGTCGGTCTGGAGGCGCGTCGCGAGTTCGACATGGGGGAATTGCGGGATCGCCGCTGGGTGCTGCTCAGCGCCGTGGCCGGCCTCGGCAGCATGGTCGTACCCGCGGCGATCTACATCGCGATCAACGCCGGTCATGATTCGGTGCACGGCTGGGGTACGGCGATGTCGACCGACACTGCCTTCGCCCTGGGCATTCTGGCCGTGTTCGGCTCACGGCTGCCCGCGTCCCTGCGCGCTTTCATGCTGTCGATCTCCGTGGTCGACGATCTGCTCGCGCTGCTGGTGATCGCGGTCTTCTACAGCGAGGGCATCCATGTGCCGGCCCTCCTGGTGGCGCTGGGTGGGCTGCTGCTCATCGCCGTGCTGCGGTTGGCGGGCATCCGCAAAGGCGCCTATTGCGCCGTGCTGTCCGTGGTGGTGTGGGTCGCGCTGTATGAGGCCGGGGTCGATCCCGTGGTGACGGGTCTGGCGGTCGGAGCCCTTGTCGTCGCCTACCCGGCGCCGCGGGGCGCGCTGGAGCGGGCGAGCCAACTGTTCCGTCTCTTCCGCGAGCAGCCCACTCCGGAGTTGCAGCGCTCCGCGGTCCAGGGGCTCTTCGCGGCCATCTCCCCCAATGAGCGACTGGAGCAGAAGTTTCTGCCCTGGGTGAGCTACGGCATCGTGCCACTGTTCGCGCTGGCGAACGCCGGTATCGAGCTGAGTGGGGCCAAGCTCGAAGCAGCGTTCACCTCGCCCATCACGTTGGGCATTCTGTGCGGCTGCGTGGCGGGCAAGGTGATCGGGATCCTGGGTTCCATGGCGGGCGCGCAGGTGCTGACGGGCGGCCGTCTGCGCCCCAACGTGGGGTGGGGTTCGGTCACCGCCGGTGGGGCCATCGCCGGGGCGGCGTTCACCGTCTCCTTGTTGATCGCCTCCCACGCCTTCGAGGGCGAGGAACTCGATCAGGCGCGCATCGGGGTCCTCGCCACCTTGGTCGCCGCGTTCGTGCTCAGCTGGGCGGTCTCGGGCGTCATCAGACTGCTGCCGGAGGCCCGCAGGGCACGGGCTCTGCTGGGCACGACCGACACGTTGACGGATCTGGCGGTGGCCGTCGATGTCCGTCACGACCGGATCCGCGGGCCGGAGAAGGCGGCCGTCACGGTGGTTGAGTACGGCGATTTCGAGTGCCCGTACTGCGGGCAGGCCGAGCCGGCCGTACGGGAACTGCTGGGCCACGACTCCGACGTCCGCTTTGTGTGGCGGCACCTGCCGCTGCCGGATGTGCACCCCTACGCGGAGCTGGCGGCGGAAGCATCGGAAGCGGCCGCGCGACAGGGGAAGTTCTGGGAGATGCACGATCTGCTGTTCGCGCGGCAGGACGCCCTCGGCGCCGAGGACCTGCTGCGGTACGCGGAGGAACTCGGTCTGGACATGGCACGGTTCCGGGACGACCTGGAGCAGGGCCGGGGCGCGCGCCGCGTCGCGGAGGACGTCGACTCGGCGGACTTGAGCGGTGTGTCGGGTACACCGACGTTCTTCATCAACGGCCGGCGCCACAAGGGCGCGTACGACATCGCAGCCCTGACCCAGGCGGTCGACCAAGCCCGCCGACAAGTGCTGGCCACGCAGGCCGGACTGTCGAAGCCGGCCGGATGACCGGGCCTCCGATTCCGCCGACCTACGCCTGCAGGCCCCGCTCCGGCGAGGGCGCCGAACTCGACCCCAGCTCGGAGTCCCTCAAAGGAGCGTCGCTGCCCCGCCCGCATCAGTCACCTCACCGGGCGGGACCAATGGCCACATTGCCGAAGGATGCTGCGGCGTTGAAGACGCGGACGCCGTTCGCGCCGCTCGGGAAGGTGCCGTCGCTGACGGAGATCTTCGGTGTCGTCATGTCGTCGACGAACACCTTGACCGATGCGCCGACGGCCGTGACGCGGAGACGGTGCGTCGAGCCCGGCGCGACGGGTGTCCGGGCGGCCCCCAGCTCGGTCCAGGAGCCGTTCGCCCGGCCCAGGACCACCTTGCCGCTCGGGCTGATGCCCGCGTAGTAACCCGAGTAGCCGTCCGTGCCGACCGTGGGCCTGCTCACCCGGAACATGAGCCCGGCGTCCCCGCCACCGGACGTCACCCTGACGTCGGCGTCGTAGGTGAAGTCCGCGAAGTTGGTGTCGAGGAGCGCCTTGGCTCCCTGGTCCCGCCCCACGCGGTATCGCCCGCCGGTGACCGACCATGTCCCGCCGTACGTCTTCCAGCCCAGGGCGTTGCCGTCGGCGAAGTTGTCCTTCACCCGCATCGCGATGCGCCGGATGGTGCCGTCGGGGTTGAAGTACATGCGGTCGTAGGCCAGTTGGCGGTGGTTGCCGTCGCTCTCGCTGAGGGGACGGCGGTGGTAGACGATGTACCAGGTGTCGGTGCCCGGCACGTTGACGACGGAGTTGTGGCCCGAGCCCTTGGCGACCGCCGGGTCCTGGGCGAGCACCTTGTCGATCTTCCGGAAGGGCCCTGTCGGCGAGTCGGACATGGCGTACGACACCGAGTAGTCGGGGCCGGTCCAGCCGCCCTCCGACCACATCAGGTAGTACTTGCCGTTCCGCTTGAACATGTAGGAACCCTCGGTGTAGTTCTCCGGGGTGATCTCCCTGTAGGTACTGCCGTCGCCGAAGGTGCCCAGGCTGGTCATGTCCGGGTTGAGCTTGACGACGTTGGCGTGGTGCCAGCCTCCGTAGTACATGTACGCCTGACCGTCGTCGTCGATGAAGACGTCCTGGTCGATGGGCTGGGCCCCGTTGTGGAACTGCGAGATCAGCGGCTTGCCGAGGGCGTCCTTGTAGGGCCCCTCGGGACGGTCGGCCACGGCCACGCCGATGCCGCCGAGCTGGGAGTTGTCCTGGATGTCGTTCGCGGCGAAGTAGAGGTAGTACTTGCCGTCCCGTTCGACCGGGGCCGGCGCCCACACCGCATACTTCGCCCAGGAGACGTTCGCCGTCGTCAGGACGTTGCTGTGCTTGGTCCAGTGGATCAGGTCGGTCGAGGAGAAGGCGTCGAGGTAGGTCTGTTCGGCGTATGCCTTCGACGCCGTGGGGAAGACCCAGTACTTGCCGTCGTAGATCGCGATGTCGGGGTCCGCGTACCAGCCGTCGACGAAGGGGTTCCCCGCCTCGGCGGTCGAGTACTCGGGGAGCGCCGTGGCGGGAGTGGGCGTAAGCATCGCCAGGAGGCCGCCGGTCAGCAGCGCGGCCCAGCGCTTGGCGACGAACCCGGTCGATCTGGCAGTCATGAGGACCTCCGTCGGGGATCGGGGGCCGGCAGTCGAGAGACAACGTTGTCGAGCGACACGCAGCCCCTCGGTCGGGCGCAGGACTTCGGTAGGAGTCTTTTACATCGATGGAATGAAGCTGTAAACCCTTCACGCACCAATACCCCCGAACTCGCCCTCCCCTGCCCCCAGTTGGATACCTCTCACTCCCAGCACCATTGACGCCCCGTCGTCCCGTCATTACCTTCCGAGAGCGCTCTCTTTCACTCACAGCAAGTCCCCGGGCTGTCGCCTCGACCGGCGTCGCATGCCCTTGGCGGAGCTTGGGGGCGTTGCCCTGACAGGGAGGCCCCATGGCTCCCGCACGAAGATTCCGCAGACCGAGTCCCCCCACCACCATCGGACGGTCGGCCGCAGCGATCGCCCTCGTGCTCCTCGCGGGTGTCGCCTCGCCACCGGCGTCCGCCGCCGGCACCGTCACCACCGCGGCGACCATCTGCAACAGGTACTGCGACGCCCGCGACCCCGCCCTCTCCCCCGGCGACCGCACCCCGGTCACGGCCACCGTCCACGGACGGTCGATCGTGCTGCACTTCGACGACGCCGACGCGATGGGCTGGGCGTCCGTCGCCAACGGCGATCCGGGCGACGAGGTGTGGCTCGACCGCTCCTTCGACGGCGGCCGCTCCTGGAGCTCCGGAAGCAAGCTCGGAAACACCACCGTGCCCTCGGGGCAACGCGGCTGGCGCACGCTCATGTACAACGTGGACGACTGGAACAACCGCGGTGTCGGCGCGCTGCGTGCCTGCGGCAAAGCGGGCGATCGCGCCGAGATCGCCTGCACCCCGTGGGCCCGCACCACCTGGAACGCCGGCGACCGACGCACCGCGGCGGCCACCGGGTTGATGAGCCTCTACAACAACTCGACCGGCCTCTTCGACACCACCGGCTGGTGGAACTCCGCGAACGCCCTCAACGCCGTCATCGACAACATCCGCGTGTCGGGGATGGGCAGTTACTCGTACGCGATCTCGCGCACGTACGACCTGAATCTCAACGCGCAGGGCGGACAGTTCCGCAACGACTACATCGACGACACCGGTTGGTGGGGGCTGGCCTGGGTCGCCGCGTACGACCTGACCGGCGACAGCCGCTACCTGAACACCGCCCGCGCCGACGCCGACCACATGGCGGGGTACTGGGACGGCACCTGCGGCGGCGGAGTGTGGTGGAGCACGGCGAAGACCTACAAGAACGCCATCGCCAACTCCCTCTACATCCAGCTCAACGCGGCCCTGCACAACCGCATCCCGGGGGACTCGACGTATCGGGAGCGGGCCCGTGCCGGGTGGTCCTGGTTCCAGGGCACCGGCATGATCAACGGCTCGAATCTCGTCAACGACGGTATCGACCTGGGCACTTGCCGCAACAACGGCCAGCCGGTCTGGTCGTACAACCAGGGGGTCCTGCTCGGCGCCCTCACCGAGCTGCACCGGGCCACGGGTGACGGCGCACTGCTCACCCGTGCGCGGCAGATCGCCGACGCCGCGACCACGGCTTCCTCGCTCCACACCAGCGAGGGCATCCTGCGCGACCCGTGCGAGGGCGGCGACTGCGGTGCCGACGGGCCGTCCTTCAAGGGCGCGCACGTGCGCGGTCTGGGCAAACTCAACGCCGCGCTGCCGGATCACGCCTACACCGCCTATCTGCAACGCCAGGCGGACCGTGCCCACGCGAGCGACCGCAACGCCCTCGATCAGTACGGACTGCGCTGGTCGGGTCCGATCGACAAGGTGGACGCGGCGCGGCAGCAAAGTGCCCTCGACCTGCTCAACGCGGCGCCGTAGCCACAGCGTCCCGTCGAAGCACCCTCGGCTCTCCCCTGCCGACCGACCCTGACGGAGAAAGGGCGGTACGTCGTCATGTCAGCACGGAGACATCGCACATGGACCGGTCTCGTGGTCCTGGCCCTCGCCCTGGCCGGACTGGTAGCCCTGCCCACCCCCTCCCACGCGGCGCCGGCGGTCTGCGCGCTGGCCTGCGACACGCTGGACCCGGCGAAGGCACAGCAGGACACCTTCCCCGTGCCGGACAGGAACATCAACGGTCGCGTCCTGCGACTGCACGTCTCCGACCCGGACAACATGGCCTGGGCGAGCATCGACAACGGCGTGCGCGGTGACTCGGTCTGGCTCGACCGGTCCTGGGACCGCGGCGCCACCGCGCGTCGGCGGCGACACCAAGTGGGGCAGCCGGGCGGCGACGGCGGCGGACTGGTATCTCGCCAGCGGCATGATCAACTCGGCGGGTCTGGTCAACGACGGACTGACCACGGGCTGCGCCAACAACGGCCAGACGGTCTGGAGTTACAACCAGGGTCTGGCCATCGGTGCCTTCACCCAGCTGTGGCGGTCCACCGGGAACGGCCGCAACCTGGACACGGCCACGCGCCTCGCCGACGCCGCGCTCTCCTCGCCGGCGCTCACCCGCGACGGCATCCTGACCGAGTCGTGCGACCTCGCGATGAACTCCTGCGACGACAACCAGAAGCAGTTCAAGGGCATCTTCATGCGCAACCTGGCGGACCTGGCGGACGCCACCGGATCCGCCGTCCACCGGGCGTACGCCGACAGACAGGCCGATGCGATCTGGGCCAACGACCGCGACTCCCTGAACCGCCTCGGCCAGCGCTGGTCCGGCACCCCACCCAACCCGACGGACTGGCGCACGCAGGCCGGCGCTCTGGAGGCCTTGACGGCTGCGGAGCGCTCCTAGGCACCCGCTTCTGAGAGGCGGACAGAACAGAGACAGGTCGTCCGGCGGCCCCAGGAGGGCAGCCGGACGACCCTAGGCTTCTCGGTGCCGTACTGAGTGGGGGTTCAGCAGCCGCCGCAGTTGTAGTAGAGGACGTCCCAGTGGTTGCCCTCGTCGGCGTAGACGTTGCCCGAGCCGGAACGCCACTGCGGAGCCCCGTCGCCGCGCAGGCCGATGTAGGTGAAGTTGTTCTTGATGTAGTTCCCGAGACAGGTGTACTTGCCGTAGTCGAGCTTGTAGCCGTTCCAGTGCGAGTACGTGCCGGAGGCGTGTCCGGTCTCGGTGCCGCCCGTGATGTTCAGGGCACAGCCGCTGGCGCGCTTGAGGGTCTGTGCGCCTTGGGCGGTGGCCAGGTTGAGCTGCTCGAACGACGTGCAGGTGGCGTTGTTGCGGTTGGAGCAGTTGCCGGACGACGACCAGGTGATGCCGACCTGCTGGAACATGGACGTCGCGGTGGCGTGGCTGATCTTGGTGACGGCGAACGCTTCACCGGCGGTGCCGATGACGACGGCGCCGGGGGCGATGACGAGGGCGAGTGCGGTCAGGACCGAGCGGAGCTTCAAGGCCTTGGTGACCTTCATGCGGGGGACCTTCCTGCGGTGGGCCACGGTTGCTGTGGGGCAGTTGTGCAGGCGGTGCAGGAAGCATCGTGCCTGCGGTCTACGCGCGTTGGCCAGAGGACACAGCGGAACACGTGGGAGCACGTGGGAACACGGGGGTTCGTTCGGTGACTCCGTGACACACCTCGATCACGTATGTGACCGCCACCTGTGAATGCCTGAGCAGGTGTGGATGTCAACCAGCCCCTTGTCGCCCTGGATAGGCTCTGCTTTCCTCCATTAGGAAAGTTTCCTATCAATCACTCACATGAACGAGGTTCATATGAGGGCAACTCTTCCATCGCTGCGGCAGGGGGTCGTAGCCGCCGTGCTCGGCAGCGTCCTGCTGCTCCTCCTCAGCGTCATCCCGACCGGGTCGGCCCACGCCGCCGCCACCGGCCGGCGTGCCGCGGCCGCCACGCCGGTCTCCACCAACGGACAGCTCAAGGTCTGTGGCACCAAGCTGTGCAACAGCCGCGGAAACCCCATCCAGTTACGGGGCATGAGCACCCATGGCACCCAGTGGTACCCGCACTGTCTGACCAGCGGTTCACTCAACGCCCTGGCCACCGACTGGAAGGCCGACGTCCTGCGCGTCTCGACGTACGTCCAGGAGGGCGGCTACGAGACGAACCCCCAGCACTTCACCAACCTCGCGAACTCCCTCATCCAGCAGGCGACCGACCGCGGCATGTATGTGATCGTCGACTGGCACATGCTCACCCCCGGCGACCCCCACGCCAACCTGAGCAAGGCCCGCCAGTTCTTCACCGACATCGCCAACCGCAACAAGGACAAGAACAACGTCCTCTACGAGATCGCGAACGAGCCCAGCGGGGTGAGCTGGTCGCGGATCAAGAGCTACGCGGAGCAGATCATCCCGACCATCCGCACCATCGACTCCGATGCTCCGGTGCTGGTCGGAACACGCGCGTGGTCCTCGTTCGGTGTTTCCGAGGGCTCCGACGAGTCGGAGGTGGTGAACAACCCGGTCAGGGCGTCCAACATCATGTACACCATCCACTTCTACGCGTACTCGCACCGCGACGAGTACCTGGCGACGCTCTCCCGGGCCGCCGACAGGCTCCCGGTGTTCGTCACCGAGTTCGGCACCCAGAACTACGCCGGCGAGGGCAGCAACGACTTCGCCATGTCGCAGCGCTACCTCGACCTCATGGCCGCCAAGAAGATCAGCTGGACGAACTGGAACTTCTCCGACGACAACCGCTCCGGCGCGGTCTTCAAGACCGGAACCTGCGACAGGTCCGGCCCCTGGACCGGCACGTCACCGCTGAAGCCCGCCGGAGTCTGGATCCGCGAGCGGATCATGTCGCCGGACAACTTCCCCGCTGCATGACCTGGTGAAGGACAACTACCTGGTGATGGACAACCGCAGATGAGCATGATCGATCCGGTGGCCTGTGCGTCTCGCACAGGCCACCTTCCGCTTCAGGTCGCCGAAGTGGTGTGCGTCGGCTCCGCCAGTGTTTCCGCAGCGGACGACGTGATCACTTCGGAGCTCTCGGAGCCTCGGCCACCCCGGTCCATGAGACCGCCCATGAAGGCCAGGCCGAGGCCTGCCACGGCGAGGGCGGCGCCGACGAGGTTCGGTGAGGCCCAGCCCCAGCCCGCGGAGATGGCCAGGCCGCCGAGCCAGGCGCCGCCGGCGTTGGCCATGTTGAAGGCGGAGTGGTTGGAGGCCGCGGCCATCGTCGGAGCGTTCTTGGCCTTCGCCATCAGCAGCATCTGGACGGGGGTGGTGATGAGGGCACCCATCGCGCCGATGAAGGCGATCGTGACCAGGGCCGCAGCGGTGCTGTGGACGGTGAAGTAGAACGTCACCAGCCCGGCCGCGAGCAGGGCGAGTCCCGCGTAGAGAGTCGGGCGCAGGGCGCGGTCGGTGAGGGGGCCGGCGATCAGCGTGCCGGCCGTCATGCCCACGCCGTACAGCGCGAGGACCAGGGTGGTGGAGGTGTCGGAGATGCCCGTCAGGTTCGTCAGCATCGGCACGAGGTAGCTGTAGACGGCGAAGAAGCCGCCGAACCCGACCACGGCCGTGGCCAGGCCGATCGCGACCTGCCGGTTCTTCATGGCCCGCACCTCGTGGCGGATGCCGGCCTGCTGACCGCGGGGCTGGTGCGGGACGAAGGCGGCCAGTGCGGCGAGCGCGATGAGCCCGATGACCGCGACGGCGACATAGGCGGACCGCCAGCCCAGTTGCTGGCCGAGCGCGGTGCCGGCCGGGACGCCGACGATGTTCGCGACCGTCAGGCCGAGGAACATCATCGACACGGCACGCGCGGCCCGGTCGGGTGCGACCAGTCGGGACGCGACGACGGCGCCGACGCCGAACAGCGCACCGTGCGGCAGCCCCGCCAGGAAGCGCGCGGCGAACAGCAGGCCGAAGTTCGGGGCGAACGCGGAGGCGATGTTGCCGATGACGAACAGTCCGGACAACAGCAGCAGCAGCTTCTTGTGCGGTACGCGGGCACCGATGCCGGTCAGCACAGGGGCACCGACGACGACACCGAGCGCGTAGGCCGACACGAGGTTGCCGGCCTGCGGCACCGACACTCCGATCCCGTCGGCGATCTGGGGCAGCAGCCCCATGGTGGCGAACTCGGTCGTGCCGATGCCGAAGGCGACGACAGCCAGGGCCAACAGAGCCAGAGGCATGGTGCGGGAGAACCTTTCGAAAGACAGCGGTCCGGGGACGAGGGAGCAGAGAAGGCCGAGGTCGGGGGAACACCCACCTCGGCCGGCCGCGTCGAGCACCGTTGCCCAGCGCACCCCCACACAGGGCGAGCCCATCAACAGTGCAGCAGCGAAGGGAGACCGCGCATTCCAAGATCGGGCCGCATCTTGACGTGATCTACGTCATGAGCCCTCCGTCATGAGCCCTCCGTCCGTGTCACGCAGCCTCCGTTGATACATCAACCCCATTTGATTTATCTTCGACACATGGGATCCCCTCCCCAGGACGTGACCGTCGAGCCGCCCCAGTTCCTCCGGCTCGCTGCTCATCCGCTGCGCTGGCGGCTGCTGACGGCACTCGCCGAAGGCGACCATCGGGTCCGTGAACTGGTGGAACGTGTCGGCGAGCCACAGAACCTGGTGTCGTACCACTTGCGGCTGCTGCGCGACGGCGGGCTGGTCGTGGCCAGGCGCAGCAGCTTCGACGGCCGGGACAGCTACTACCGCCTCGACCTGGACCGTTGCGCCGACGCGCTGGCCGCCAGTGGTGCCGCCCTGCATCCGGCGTTGCGCCAGGACACCGCACTCCCCCGTCGACCGGTCGCCGGAGCACGATCTCCCCGGGTGGCGGTGCTCTTCGTCTGCACCGGCAACAGCGCCCGCTCGCCGATCGCCGCAGCCCTGCTGCGCCACCACACCGCCGGCCGCGTGACGACGGCCAGTGCGGGCACCAGGCCCAAGCCGCACCTGCACCCCGATGCGGTCAGGGTGCTGAGCGAGTCGTACGGCATCGACCTCTCCGGTGGGCGAACCCGCACCCGACACGTGGACGCCTTGGCCGGCCGCCGTTTCGACCACGTGATCACCTTGTGCGACAAGGCCCGCGAGGACTGTCCGAGGTTGGGCACGCGGCAGGTCCACTGGAGCATGGCCGACCCGGGCGCGGCAGATGGCACCGGCCAGGCCGGCTACGCCGCCTTTCAGCACGCGGCGGCAGACATAGACACGCGCATCAGGTATCTGATTCCGGTCCTGAACATCCCCGAGACCCTTGCGAGGTCCGAGCCATGACCGCTCACGACGAATACGTCAGCGTCCGTTACCTCGTCGATGACGTACAGGCCGCCACCGACTTCTACACCACCCACCTCGGGTTCACGCTGCACTCCAGCGCCGCCCCGGCCTTCGCCGACGTGCTCCGTGGCCGGCTACGGCTGCTGCTGTCGGGCCCGGCGAGTTCGGGTGCCCGGGCCACCCCGAAGGAGGCGGCTCTCCCGGGCGGCAACCGCATCCACCTGACCTTCGACGACCTCGACGCCGAGATCGCTCGGCTGCGCGACGCCGGTCTCACCTTCCGCAGTGAGGTCGTTTCCGGTCCCGGCGGACGGCAGATCCTGCTGGCCGACCCGGCGGACAACCTCATCGAGCTGTTCCAGCCCGCCCACCGGCCCTGACCGGCGCCGCTCAGCGCCGCTGCCCAGGAGTCAGCGGCCGTTCGGGACGACCAGGCCGGTCTCGTAGGCGAGGACCACGAGTTGGGCGCGGTCGCGGGTACGGAGTTTGGTCATCGCCCGGTTGACGTGGGTCTTGGCGGTCATCGGGCTGATCACCATGCGGTCGGCGATCTGGTCGTTGGACAGGCCCTGCGCCACCAGGGCGACGGCTTCGCGTTCACGTCCGGTCAGCTCCGCCAGTACGCCGTCGGTCGCGGTGGGGAGGGGCTGGTCGACGTACCGCTGGATCAGTTTGCGGGTGAGGGACGGGGCGAGCAGGGCGTCGCCTCGGGCGGCGACCCGTACGGCGTGCAGGAGGTCTTCCGGCACGATGTCCTTGACCAGGAACCCGGCGGCGCCGGCGCGCAGGGCCTCGAAGACGTACTCGTCCATGCCGTAGTTGGTGAGGATGACCACGTGCACGCCGGCCAGCGCAGGGTCCGCGGCGATGCGCCGGGTCGCCTCGATGCCGTCCATCACCGGCATCCGGATGTCGATGAGCGCGACGTCGGGCAGATGCTCCTGGGCGAGCGCCAGACCTTCCTCGCCATCGGGGGCTTCGGCCACGATCTGGATGTCGTCCTCGAGGTCGAGCAGGGCGCGGAAGCCGCTGCGGATGAGTGGCTGGTCGTCGACCAGCAGGACACGGATCATGATGCTCGTTCCACGGGGAGTTCTGCCCGGACGGTGAAGCCGTGCCCGGCGCACGGTTCGGCGCGCAGCCGGCCGCCGAGTGCGGTGACGCGTTCGCGCATGCCGAGCAGCCCGAGGCCGGGGGCCGGGGCGTCGTCGGGGGTGGCCTTGCCGTCGTCGTCGACCTGGACGGACAGCGCGTCGGGCCGGTAGCTGATCCGGACCGTCGCGGTTCTGGCGCCGGCGTGCCGGGCGGTGTTGGTCAGCGCCTCCTGGACGATCCGGTAGGCGGTACGGCCCACCGCGGCCGGCACGTCGTGCCGTTGCCCTTCGATCGTCAGCGTCGCGTCCAGGCCCATCGAACGGGCGCGCTCCACGAGTTCCGCTACGTGTTCCAGGCTCTGCGGCGGGGCGGTGTCGTCGTCGCGGAGGGCCTCCAGGGTCGCACGCAGCTCTCGGGTCGCCTCCCGGCCGGCCGCCTGGATCGCCAGCAGTGCCTCGGGGACCTGCTCGCCGCGCCGGTGCGCCACATGGACGGCGACCTCGGACTGCACCTTGATGATCGAGATCTGGTGGGTCAGGGAATCGTGCAGCTCCCGCGCGATGTGGAGCCGCTCCTCGTCGGCGCGGCGCCGCGCGGTCTCCTCCCGGGTGCGCTCGGCTTCCTCCGCCCGCCGCTCTGCCTGCCTTAGGGCCTCCCCGGCGGCGAACGCGGCGATCAGCCAGGCGATTTCGAGTACGTTCCGGGCCTGCGCGAACGCGTCGCGCGCGGGCCCGTCGCGGAAAGCCAGGGCGATGAGAGGGAGGACGACGAGCAGGGCCACGGACACCGCCGCCGTGAGGACACGGTGCCCTGCCCGTACGGCGCCGTAGACCGCTACCAGGTACGAGACGGCGAGCACTTCGAATCCGGCTGCCTCGTACCCCACCGCGCACAGGCCGGTGACGGCCAGCACGGCGATCGGAGCCCTGCGGCGCGCGACCAGTGCCAGACCTCCCGCCGCCAGGAGCACGCCGCCGAGCAGCGCGCGGCCCCCGTCGGGGTGCGGCCCGGACAGCCCGGTGCTCAGCAGCAGTGCCGCCACGCTGACGGCGACCGCCCAGTCCATGGCACCGGCCGGGACACGAAGACGCGTGGTGTCCATGAGCGCACAGTAGCCGGGCCACGCCGCGGACGAGTCCCGCCCGCGGACGACAGGCGACTACCGCGGGCGCGGTATCTGCCCGCCACCTGCCGCGTCCGCGGCAGTCGACTGCCCTGCCTGCGGCAGCCCGAAGAGACCGCACTCGCCGGACGACCGGTAGCCCGGTCGGCAGGCACGCTCAAGTCGGGCGGAACCTCGAATTCGCCTCACGACGAGCAGGAGGAGAGTCTCATGAGTGCAGCAGATGTCCTGATGGTGGCCGCCGAGGGCGGGATCATCGGCGACGGGCGGACCGGGGCCAACCTGGCCCTCGGGGTGGGGCTGATCGGCGTGGTCATCGGCGGGCTGGCCCTGGCCCGCGTCGCCGGCCGCATCAGTACCGGAAACGCGCGCACCGGCGCCATGTCGGCCATGGCCGTGGGGCTGCTCGGCACGGCCCTCGCGGTGTTGCATCTGGCCACCTCCAGTGGAGGTCCCGGCACCGGCAACGGGATGGTGGGGGCCGTCTTCGCCATCCCGCTGGGGTTGCTTGCCGTGGCCCTCGGCCGGCGAGCCCTCACCCGCTCCCGACGCGCCGAGCGGACCACCGACCGCTTCGAGCGCGAGCTCGGGTCCGCCTGACGGACGTCAGGGGCGTACGTCGACGTAGTCACCGGTGGCCTTGGCCGGACCCGTGGTGGTCGTGCCGGGGAAGTACCACCGCCAGTAGCCGTCCTTGACCGCCTTGACCGGGGTGAACAACGTGCCCGTGCTGCTGGTCTTCACCGAGACCACCGTCGTGTAGGTGCTGCTGTCCTTCGGGCGGAACTGCAGCTTCACGCTCTGACCCGCGTATCCCGCATAACGATAGGTGTCCCAGTTGGCCCGCACGAGCTTGCCGGTGACGGTGATACGCGCGCCCTTGGTCACCGGCTCCGGTGACGCGTTGACCGTGAGCTGCGCCGCACGCTTGAGGCTGAACGATCCCACGCCGGGGGCGAAGACGGACGCGCCGTCGTTGGCGTCGGCCAGGGCGTCGACGGACCAGGTGCCCGCGTTGGCGTTGGCCAGGTCCACCGGATCGTCGCTGCCCGGGGCGGGGTGGGCGTTGACGGTGAACACGGTCGTGCAGGCCGTCGCGGTCTCGCAGAACGCGTCGGTGGTGTAGAAGCCGCCGTGCGGTCCCTTCAGATCCACATCGACGAAGGACAGACCGGAGTCGTCCGATCCGCTGACCCTGACCGGGAACACCATGTCGTGCGTGACACCCACGATGACGTCATGTCCGGAGTTGACGGTGGCCCCGCTGACGACCGGTTCGCCGGTCGCGGCATCGGCCGGGGCACCGATCCCCGCCATCAGTACGACGGCGGCCCCCAGCACGACGCCGCGGCTTGTCGCGCGACCGACGGGCCTGCCCTGCGCGGCACTTGCGCCCGCGGCGGGCGCAGCGGTCTGGTGCCCGCCGCTCGATCTGTCGCCGAGCGGTGCGGCATTGCGGCTCATGAACCCTCCCGGAGAGCTACAGCGACGCAAGCGCGTCACTCGCTACGACTGCCGAGCCGGCCCGATCGTTGCCCTCCGGACGTGAGCCGCCGCGGATGCTCCCTAGCTGGTGCAGTTGCCGTCGGACACCTGGAGCCCGGTGCCCGCGCCCGCCGTCCGGCTCACGACGTCGGGGACGCACGATGCTGCGTCGAGCGTGTAGGGATAGGGGATGCTCACCGTGGTGTTGGACTGCGGGTTCGGGCCCGCGGGGTAGTTGTCGGTGCCGGGGGCGGACCAGGTGACGTTGTCGAAGACATTGCCGCTGACCTGCCAGTAGCCACGCTCGTCCGTGTAGAACGTGCCGAGGACGTCCTTGGAGTCCTCGAAGTAGTTGTTGTCGACCTTCGCCTTGGCCCCGGCCCGTGAGTTGATGCCGGACTCGTTCAGGCGCACGTAGTGGTTGTTGTAGACGTGGGCTGTCCCGCCGCGCAGGAGTGGGGCGCGGGAGTCGATGTTCTCGTAGCGGTTGTGGTGGAACGTGACGTAGCCGTTGGACAGATCGCTCTCGCTGGATCCGATGAGACCGCCTCGGCCGGAGTTGCGCAGCACGCTGTACGACAGCGTCACGTACTGCGTGTTGTCCTTCATGTCGAACAGGCCGTCGTAGCCCTCCGACTCGCCTCCCGACGCCTCCAGGGTGGCGTGGTCGACCCACACATTGCGGACGCTCCTCTCCATGCCGATCGCGTCACCGCCGTTGGACGTGGGTGAGCCCGACTTCTTCACGTTCCGGACGGTCACGTTCTGGATGATGATGTTTCTCGATTCGCGTATGTGGATGCCCAGTTGGTCGAAGACGGCACCGTTGCCGACGCCGACGAGGGTGACGTTGCTGATCTGCTTCAGCTCGATGACACCGGCGGCCGTGTTGCAGCTGTCTCCCGACACCTTCGAGGTGTTGCCGTGGTTGATGGTCCCCTCGACCTCGATGGTGATCGGCGTGCTGCTGTCGGCCCGGCCGCAGAGGGCCGCGTGGATCTGGGTGCCCGTGGTCGCGCGGACCCGCTGTCCGCCGGCTCCGCCCGTGGTCCCGCCGTTCTGGGTGGCATAGCCGGTGACGCTGGCGGTCGCGGCCGAGGCCTCCGGCGTCGACAGGGTCACGGCGGCCGCGGCCGCCAGGGCCATCGCGGCCGATGCCGCGGAGAGGCGCAGTGCGACAGGTCTTGTCATCTCGTCTCCTGAATTCACCGAGGTTCACCGTGGGGTGCAGTGACGCATGGGTGTGCGACAGCCCGCCTTCATGACATGGGGGGCTGGTGGCGCATGACGCTGGAGAAAGCGCTTTCTGGATGGAGACCATAGGGCCCGTTCGGTCAACCGGCAAGACTCTTCGGCTGGCCTTGTGAACCAGCATCATGAACATGAACCGGTGTCGATCTCACCCCGGAGCGGCCCCGGACCGCAGACCATGGCCGTCCTCGAACGCCGGTGGGCATTCCTCCTGCACGCCTATGGGAAGTTTTGGGGTGCATCGTTACCCTCCGCCCATGATTCCCACGGTGGTTTGGGGCACAGGCAACGTCGGGCGTGCGGCCATCCGGGCTGTCGCGGCGCATCCGATGCTCAGCCTTGTGGCCGTGCTGGTGTCGAGTCCCGCCAAGGTCGGCAGGGACGCGGGTGAACTCGGCGCTCTCGGACGGCGGTTGGGGGTGGCGGCGACGGACGACGTGGACGCGGTTCTGTCCACCGGCCCCCGCGCGGTCGTGTACGCGGCGTCCGGTGACGTCCGTCCGGACGGCGCGATCGAGGACATCGCCCGCGCGCTCCGCGCCGGCGCGGTGGTCGTCACTCCGTCCGTGTACGGCATGTACGACTGCACGAACGCCCCCGACGACATCCGCGACGTGCTGGCCGGGGCCGCGCGCTCCGGGGGCGGCTCGCTGTTCGTGTCGGGCGTGGACCCCGGTTGGGCCAACGACGTGCTCCCGCTGCTGGTCAGCGGACTGGGGTCGGACATCGACGCCGTCCGGTGCCAGGAGATCTTCGACTACTCGACGTACGACCAGGAGGAAGCAGTACGCGACCTGATCGGTATGGGACATCCGCTGGACTACCAGCCGCTGATGCTGGCCGAAGGCATCCCCACCATGATCTGGGGCGGACAGCTGCGGATGATGGCACGGGCCCTCGGCGTCGAACTGGACGGCATCGAGGAGACCTTGGAACGCCGCCCCCTCGAAACCTCCGTCGTCACCGGCTCGATGGGCGAGTTCGCGGCCGGCACCCAGGGAGCGGTACGGCTCGAGGTGCAGGGTGTGGTGGCGGGCGAACCCCGCATCATCGTCGAGCACATCACCCGGATTCACGCCACCTGCGCCCCGGACTGGCCGGCACCGCCGGACGGCGGAGCGGGCGCGCACCGCGTGATCATCGAAGGACACCCCCGTATCGAGGTCACGGTCGAGGCCACGGACGAGGGCGAGAACAGGGCCGCCGGCGGCAACGCGACGGCGGCCGGCCGTCTGGTGAACGCCATCGACTTCCTCGTCGAGGCCGGACCGGGCCTCTACGACGCACTCGACGTCCCGCTGCGCCCCGCGGTGGGCAGACTGGGAAAGAAGTGATCATGCAGATCGACATCCCACCAGGTGCGGAGCCCATCCCGTACGTCTGGGGCGACCTGGTGCCCCAGATCGGCCAGGCGGCCAGCAATTTCTCCCTGTCCGTCTATCAGTACACGACCCTCGGGCTGCGCGAGTTCGAGGCGGCCCGCCTGCGCATCGCGCAGATCAACGGATGCCTGTTCTGCCTGGACTGGCGAACCGAACGCGACGGCGAGAAGGTCGAGGAGGGATTCCTGGACGCGGTCACACAGTGGCGCACGACGGACTCCTTCGACGTACGCACACGTCTCGCCGCCGAGTACGCGGAGCGCTACGCGGTGGACCATCACCACCTGGACGACGAGTTCTGGGAGCGGATGAAGGCGCACTACAGCCAGGCGGAGATCGTGGAGTTGAGCATGAGCATCGGCTCATGGCTGGCGTTCGGCCGTCTCAATCATGTGCTGGGGCTCGACAGCGTGTGTGTGCTGCCGTCGGCACAGGGTTCCTGATGAGGTGCGGCTAGGGCTGCGGGCCGGGGCGTTTCGGCCACGGCCCACAGTGGTCATCGCGGCGCACCGACGCGAGGTGCCGACGGTCAGAAGTCCTCGGCGATGATCTTCTCGATGTTGCGCTCGGCGAGCGCGGTGATGGTGACGAAGGGGTTGACGCTGACGTTGCCGGGGATCAGTGCCCCGTCCATCACGTACAGGCCCGGATGGCCGTGCAGGCGACCGTAGTTGTCCGTGGCCTTGTCGAGGACGGCTCCACCGAGCGGGTGGTACGTGAGGTGGTCGCCCCAGATCTTGTAGGTGCCGAACAGGTCGGTCCGGTAGATGGTTCCCTCGGTGGCGTTGATCTTGTCGAAGATCGATTTCGCCATGGTGATCGACGGCTGTTTCCACGCGGTCTGCCAGTCCAGGTCCACCTTCCCCGCCGCCGCGTTCCAGGTGAACCGGGCGCGGTGCGGATTCTTGGTGATGGACAGGTAGAACGAGGCCCAGGTCTCGATTCCGGTCGGCAGCGGCGCCACCTCGGCGAACGCGCCACCCGCCGCCCAGTTGTCGATGCCGGCCGTCGGGATCGACGACTGGAGGGCTCCGGTCGGGTCCCACAGGTGATTGGCCCGGCCGCACATGACGTTGCCGTTCTCGCCCCATCCGTTGCCGACCTCGTTGTTGAGGCCGGGCAGTGCGCCCGTCGCCTTCAGGCGGACCAGAAGCTTGCTGGTGCCGACGCTGCCCGCGGCGAAGAACACCCGTTGCGCCCGTACGGTCTTGGTGGCGGTGACGGCTCCGCTCGTGTCGAGCTGCTCGATGGTCACGGAGTAGCCGCCGGTGGCCGGCGTCACCCCGGTGACCCTGTGCAGGGGTGAGATGCCGACCCGCCCGGTCGCGCGGGCCTGCGCGAGATAGGTCTTCGGCAGGGACTTCTTGCCGTGGTTGTTGCCGTACAGGATCTCGCCGGCCAGCGCCGACTTGGTCACCGCTCCCGTGGCCTCCTGCTTCATGTAGTCCCAGTCGTAGACGTTGGGGACGAACATGAAGCGGAAACCGGAGCGCCCGGCGTGTTTGCGGCCGACGCGCGCGTACTTGTAGGCCTCCGTCGTCTCGAACCAGGCCGGGTCGATGGTGGCGACGCCGAGGGTGCTGTTGGCCCGCGGGTAGTAGACGTCGTACATCTCGTCCGCGTCGACGGACGGGAGCACCGCCGGGAAGCGGCTGCGTTCGGGGGTCACCGCCATGCCGCCGTTGACGAGGGAGCCGCCGCCGACACCCCGTCCCTGGTACACCACGATGCCGCCCATCTCCTCGGCGTCCAGGATGCCCGTGTAGCGCGGCACGTCCCGGTCGAGCGGGAACCCGAGGAAGTTGCTCAGGGGCTGCTTGGTCCGGGTGCGGAGCCAGAAGGAGCGGTAGTCGGGGGTGGTGGTGTTGGCGAAGATCTTGCCGTCCGTTCCCGGGGTGTCCCAGGCCATGCCCATTTCCACCATGTGGACGTCGACGCCGGCCTGGGCGAGTCGTAGCGCTGTGACGGAACCTCCGTATCCGGTGCCTATGACGAGTGCGGTGACCTGTGCGCCGGGTTCGATCAGCTCTGCTTGCTGCGGGAGCGCGGCGGCGTGCGGAAGGTCGATTGCACCCAGTGCCGCGGCACCTAGAATAGAACTCGTTCTACCAATGAAGCGACGACGGGAAAGGCGTTTTCCTTCCTGCGTGCTGGGTGGTCTTGCGTCCACGTAGATCCCCTTCCATTGCACACAATGGAAACGAGTTCTACTCAGAGTCGTGAAATAAGTCACGAGAAACCTACGGGTAACTTCGGCCCTCTCCTCGGAATCCCGCATCAGGAATTGAACGGGAGCTCAGCCGCCTCTACGGCATCAATCGGTAGCCGATGAATCGCCGACGAAGATTACCAACTTCCATACCGGCAGCGGGCGTTGGGGCATAGGTTGGGCGGTGAATGATCCATGCCGCGGCTGAAGGACGGATGCGACCCATGAGTGACCCCACGGCAGTGCCGGAGCCGGCGAATCCAAGGATCGACGCGTCGATTCCGCACTCCGCCCGCATCTGGAACTACTGGCTAGGCGGCAAGGACAACTACCGTGTCGACGAGGAGGCCGGCGACGCCTACACCGCGGTTTTCCCCGGCATCGTCACCATCGCCCGCTCCAGCCGCGCCTTCCTGCGTCGCAACATCACGTATCTCGTCTCCGAGGCGGGCATCCGGCAGTTCCTGGACATCGGGACCGGCCTCCCCACGGCCCAGAACACGCACGAGGTCGCCCAACGGCTCGCGCCCGAGGCACGGATCGTCTACGTCGACAACGATCCGATGGTCCTCGCCCACGCGCGCGCCCTGCTCTACTCCACCCGGGAAGGCGCGACCGCCTACGTCGACGCCGACGTCACCGACCCCGACCGCATCCTCGAAGCCGCCGCCGAGACACTGGACTTCAGTCACCCCACCGCGCTCGTCCTCAGCAACATCCTGGGCCACATCTCGGACCACGGTCAGGCCCGAGCCATCGTCACCCGGCTGATGGGCGCCCTACCGGCGGGCAGCTACCTCTCCGTCAACGACGGGTCACTGGGCATCGACCCGGTCTTCGAGCAGGCCCAGGACGCCTACAACAGCAGCGGCGCCGTCCCGTACAACCTGCGCACCGTCGACGAGATCACCACGTTCTTCGACGGCCTGGAACTCGTCGATCCCGGCGTCGTCCCGGTGACGCAGTGGCGTCCGGAGTCAGGTTCGCCTGCCCCGGAGGTCGTCGCCGAACACGGCGGACTCGCCCGGAAGGGGTAGCCGCCAGACCCGGGACGGGCGACTGCGGCAAGGCAGGCGTATCCCGGTTCACTCAGCGCGCGGGCGCGGATTCCGTGGTGCCGGTGCTCGGCACGGGCAACACGGCCAGCGGCACGTGGTGTTGACCCGAGTGGATGTCACGGTCGAACAGGGATGCCTGGCCGACGGGGCGCGGGAAGGAGATCTTGACGACATTCAGCGACGGGATTCGGAACATCTGGATCCCGGACGCGGTGACGCCGTAGAGCCCGGCGACGGTTTCCTCATTGAGGAACGATTCGTCGGCGGCGATGCGATAGCCGTCCGCGTCACGCATGAACAGCTCCATCGTCACCCAGAACGGGCCCGCGTTCTTGGACCGGATCTCGTGGGCGAGATCCGCAAGAGTGGTGGGGTTGGCCTCAGTCACGTCGCGTGACCTCCTCGAAAGCGGTGCGGAACATGTCGGTGGGGGTGACGCTGTCGACGACGTGATGCAGCACGAACTCATATGCGGCACCGCGCTCGATCTCGGCCGGCGAAGTGGCGAACGCGAGGCTCGGCAGGTAGTTCATGTCGGGTGTCGGCAAGTGGAGCATCAGCGGGTTGGCGATCTTCGCGACGGCGGTCGCGGTGGCCTGGTCCGGCGCGTTGACCAGAAGCATGACCCCTACCTCACGGGGCGCGCCCACCGCGGGGTCGAGGTCCCCCAGTACGGCGTTGTAGCCGTAGAGGCGGACGTCGAAGGCGTACTGATCCTCGATCAGACCGATCGTCTGCTCCACCCGCTCCTTGATCATCATGCGCAGGAGAGCGGCCCAGTCCTCGATGGCGCCGAGGATGTGCGGATCCCGGATCGCGGTGAAGGACATCGTCTCGTAGCCGGTGATCCGGGCACCTTCGAGCTTGATGGTGTGCTGGTCGGCGACGTGGAACCGCGAGCCCTCAACGCGCACGGTTCTCTCGTCCACGGCGGTGTACGTGGCCTCGCTGACGTCCAACGTGCCGTCGGGCTCACGCATGACGAACGGATTCGCGGTCTCGTAGAGCATGTGCGCGGCGACGAGGTTCGGTGTGCAGGCGGCGGTCGTGGCGAGCGGCTCGATGGTGAACCCGTTGGCGTCGATGGTGGCCAGCACGCCACCGGCTCGTGGGTCGGTCGTGCACTGCCCACCGCATTCGATGATCTTGGCGGCGTGCCACGACGGCCCGGGCGGCATCCCCTTCATGAGGGGGTAGGCGGCGGCGATGGCGGTGTCGGTGGCGCGCCCGGCGAGCACGACTCGGGCGCCGGCCTCCAGCGCGGCGACGATCGGCTCATGCCCCATGACGCCCACGACGTGCGTGCAGCTTTCGAGTGTCTCGGGCCGCAGTTCTTCCGCGGGAGGCAGCGCGTGGATCCGTCCGGCGTCCAGGCGCTCCTTGAGGTCGGCGGTGTCCTGCTCGCTGTAGATCCGCGCAACCGGCAGGTTCAGTCCCTCGTCGGCCTGGATGTCGGCGACCATGCCCGCGACCCAGTCGACGCCGTGGTCGGTGCCGCTGGTGCCGCAGGAACCCACGATCAGCGGTATGTCGGCAAGTGCTGCCGCTTTCAGCAGGATGCGCAGGTCACGGGCGACCGCGGCGCGGGTGGTCTTGGGCTGGGACGCGCCGAGATAGTAGGGCCCGGAGTCGGTGCTGCCGCCGTCGACGGAGATCACGTCGGCGCCCAGGCGCAGGCCACGCTCGATCGTGGCCTCGGGGAACCCGGCTCCGAGCATGCCGGTCGGCGCCAGGACCTTGATGAAGTCGGCCGGTTCGTTGTCCATGTTCCTCGTTCCGTGTCGGTGGGTCTTGTCAGTCGGTCTGGTCGGGGCCGCTTGGCCGTGGGTCCCGTCAGTTGGTCTTGGCGCCTGCGGAAGTGCTCGGCAGCAGGTGGGCGTTCACCGCGAATCGCGGATGCCCTGCCAGTGCGGCGATCACCTCGGCCGCCCCCTCGAGGCCCGTGGCCGCCCGGGCCTCAGCGGTCTGTCCTGCGAGGTGGGAGTAGACGACGATTCCCTCGACGCCCCTCAACGGACTGCTGGTTGAGAGGGGCTCCTCACTCACGACGTCGAGTGCCGCGCCGGCGATCTGCCCGGTGCGTACGGCGTCGGCGAGGGCCTGCTCGTCCACGAGGGCGCCACGCGCGGTGTTGATCAGCACCGCCGTCGGCTTCATCAGGCGGAAAGCGCAGGCGTCGAGGAGGCTCCGCGTACGCTCGGTCAGCGCGGTGTGCAGCGAGACGTAGTCGGACTCCGCCAGCAGTTCGGGCAACTCGACGAAGCGCACGAACGGATCCGTCCGCTCGTTCTCCGGCACGCCCGTCGTGCACAGCACCCGCATCCCGAACGCCCGCGCCAGTGGTACGACGGCCCGGGCCGCAGCGCCGTATCCGAGCAGGCCGAGGGTCGACCCGCGCAGCTCGTGGCCGTCCTCCCTGGGCCAGTTGCCGGCGGCGACGCCCGTCGCGCTCCGTACCAGTCCGCGCGCGGCGGCGAGCAGCAGGCCGAGGGTGTACTCGGCCACGGCGTTGGCGTTGATGCCGGGCAGGTTGCTCACCGTGATGCCGAGCCTGCCCGCGGCGGCGACATCGATGGAGTCGTAGCCGACGCCGGTCCGTACGACGGCCCGCAGCCGGGTCGCCCGGGAGAGGACGTCGGCTGTGAGGGGCTCGTTCGCGACGAGTGCCGCGTCGATGCCGTCGAGGGCGGCGACGAGTTGTTCGGGGTCGCGGCGGCCGACCAGGGGTGAGTGGACGGTGGTGTGGCCGTGGGAGCGCAGGCGGCGGTCGACTTCGTCGCCGGGGCGCAGGTAGTCGGTGGTGATCAGGATGCGGGGCACACGGTCCTCGTTTCTGGCTGTTGTGCTGAGCGGCCGGTCCAGCCGTTGTGCTGCGCGGCCGGCCGGTCACTTGGCGGGCGTCAGGGGGGACCGCCGCCGCAGGGTGCCGATCCTGGCGATCACGATGATGGCCAGTAGGGCGACCACGGCGATGTCGACGAGCATCAGGGACCACCCGTTGAGGTCCACCATTCCTCCGACCAGCGCCGGTCCCAGAAAGCCTCCGCCCGCCCAGCTCACCGTGTACATACCGGCGTACGTCCCGAAGACCCTTGCCGAGGGGGCGAGATTCCACAGGACGACGACGGCGTTGACGAGGAAGCTGCTCGCGCCGGCGGCCGCGATGCAGAAGGCGATCGTGGTGCCGGTCGGTGTCTGGAGGAGCGTGCCGAGCAGCATGGCACCGGCGAAGACGGACATGCCCCCGGCGATGGCGCGCAGCCGTCCGTAGCGCTCGGCGAGCAGCGCGGCCGGATAGGCGGCCAGGATGAACGCGACACCGCTCGGCAGGGTGAGGCCGCCGGCGTCGCCGCGGGACATGTCGAGGGCCTCCATGCCGTACGGCGTGATCAGTGAACGGGACGCGGCCCAGGCGCTGCCGAAGAGCAGGATCGCGGCAAGGAGCAGGAGCCTGCTGCGGTCCCGGTCCTTGATGATCTCGACGAAGGTGTCGCGGACTCGCGGCGCCCGGCTGTCGGCGGGTTCCGCGGCGCTCTCGGCCAGCACCTCCTGGTAGGCCGGGGACCGGCTGTCACGCACGGTCGTTCCCAGCACGACGATGGACACCGCCATGATGGCCGCGGGGATCGCGAAGGCGATGTTCAGGTGGTCGTCGACGAGGAAGATGCTGATCAGGGCCGCGACGATCGCCGTGAGGCTGGTCGCGATCTTGACCACGGCGTTGGCACGGCCGCGTCGCTCGGGCGCGATGAAGTCGGGGACCAGGGCCTCGGCGATGGGTTTGAAGGTGTTGGCCACCAGCGCGTAGGCGAACATCACCGCGATCAGCAGCGGCAGGGACGCCGCCGTGTGCGGGATGACGACGAACAGCGCGGCGGCGATCGGCATGCCGACGACCAGATACGGGATACGGCGGCCCCAGGCGGTGCGGGTGCGGTCCGAGCGGTTGCCGATCCAGGGCTGGACGAAGATGCCCAGCAGGTTGTCCATGCCCATCAGCACACCTACGACGGCCGCGCTGCCGATGTGCTCCCGCAGCAGGGGCGGGACCTGG
Organism: Streptomyces coerulescens; assembly: GCF_042657965.1. NCBI lineage: Bacteria > Bacillati > Actinomycetota > Actinomycetes > Kitasatosporales > Streptomycetaceae > Streptomyces > Streptomyces coerulescens. Next base: position 294,061 of record NZ_JBHSKM010000016.1, on the reverse strand, counting down.
GATTCGTAGAAGTTCCAGGTCGACTCCTGCGCGAACACGGCAAGAGCGACCAGGAACGTGATGCTCCGGGTTCTTGAGCGCTGTCCTGCCGGCGTCGTCGTCATGAGGGTCGTCCCGCCCGCCCGGCGCCGACGCGCCCTGTCCCTGCCGCGATCTCGGCGGCGATGGCCTTGCCCAGCCCGACGGTGGTCCCCGTGCCGCCGAGGTCGGGGGTGACCGCGCCGGGCTGTTCGTCGAGGACGGTCTCGATGGCGGCGACGACATGTGCCGCCGCCTCGTGCTCGCCGAGATGGTCCAGCATCATCGCGCCGCTCCAGATCTGGCCGACCGGGTTGGCGATGCCGAGGCCCGCGATGTCCGGCGCCGAGCCGTGGACGGGTTCGAACAGGCTGGGGAACGTGCGGTCGGGGTTGATGTTGGCGCTCGGGGCGATGCCGATCGTGCCGGTGCAGGCGGGCCCGAGATCGGACAGGATGTCGCCGAAGAGGTTGCTCGCGACGACCACGTCGTAGCGGCCCGGCTGGAGCACGAACTTGGCGGCCAGGATGTCGATGTGGTCCTTGTCGGCGGTCACGTCCGGGTACCGCTCCGCCATCTCGGCCGCGCGCTCGTCCCAGTAGGGCATGGAGATCGAGATGCCGTTGCTCTTCGTCGCCCAGGTGAGGTGCTTGCGGGGGCGGGCGGCGGCGAGTTCGAAGGCGTAGCGCAGCACCCGGTCGACGCCGGTCCGTGTCATGACGGTCTCCTGGAGGACCGTCTCACGCTCGGTGCCCTCGAAGATCCGGCCGCCGATGCTGGAGTACTCCCCCTCGGTGTTCTCACGGACCACGTAGAAGTCGATGTCACCGGGCCGGTGATCGCGCAGGGGGCTGCGCACGCCGCGCAGCAGCCGGACCGGGCGGAGGTTGACGTACTGGTCGAATCCCCGCCGGAACTGCAGCAGGCTGCCCCACAGCGAGACATGGTCGGGGACGACGTCGGGCCGGCCGACCGCGCCGAAGAAGATCGCGTCGAAGCCCCCGAGGACGTCCCGCCAGTCCTCGGGGAGCATCGTGCCGTGGCGCAGCCAGTAGTCGGCGCCGGCGAAGTCGAACTCGGTGACGTCGAGGGCGAATCCGTGCACCTCGGCGGCTGCGTGCAGGCTTCTCAGGCCCTCGGGGACGACCTCGCGGCCGATCCCGTCACCGGGAATCGCTGCGATGCGGTAGCTCTGCGGCACGAAATCTCTCTCCTCAGCGGACGAAGCACAGGCGAAGGGCGAGGGCGTCGACCGGCGATGGCGGGACGCTCGTCGCGGTACGGGTCTTCCGGCCCGTCTGCGACCTGGGGACAACCCTGGCCAGCTGCGATGCCCGCAACAAGGCCGTTGACGGCAAGGTAGGCTTTCGCTGGTGGAAAACCTCCGCCGTTCCGGGCAGCCGGGCAGCAAGAACCGCTCCCCCCTCGACGATTTGGAGTTCTTCCAGGTCGTCGCGTCGAGCGAGACCCTCACGGCCGCGTCACAGGAACTCGGGTGCTCCCTGCCCGTCGTCAGCAAGCGCCTCAGCGCGCTGGAGCGCCGGCTCGATGTGCGGCTCGTCCAGCGTGGTGCCCGGCGGCTCGTGCTGACCTCGGAAGGCGAGCTGTACGCGGCACGGGTGGCGACGATCCTGGACCAGGTGCGCGAGCTGGAGGACTCGATCACCGACCGGTCCGGAGGGCTGCGGGGCTCCCTGACCGTCGAGGCCACGCTCGGCCTCGGGCGTACGCACATCGCCCCGCTGCTGGGCGAGTTCGCGCAGGCCCACCCGGATCTGCACGTCCGGCTCCAGACTTCGGCGCTCCCGCTGCGGCCCCATCGACGCGAGTTCGACGTGGCCGTCCATGTGGGCGCGCCGCTCGACTCGTCGCTGCGTATGCGCCGGCTCGCCCAGAACCGGCGGGTGCCGTGCGCGGCGCCGTCGTATCTCGCCCGGCACGGCACGCCCACGAGCATCGAGGACCTGGCCGGTCACGACTGCATCGTGCTGCGCGAGAACGAGAGCGACTTCGCGCTGTGGCGGTTCGGGGACACGGCCGGCACCCGGCACATCCGGGTCCGCGGCAGCCTGTCCAGCAACGACGGTGACGTGGTGACCGGGTGGGCGCTGGAGGGGCGGGGCATCATCATGCGTTCACAGTGGCATGTCGGGCCGCACCTCGACCGGGGAGAGCTCGTCCATGTGCTGCCGGACGTACCGACGCCGGCCGCGGACATCTACGCCCTGACAGAGGACGACGCGCACGTTCCGCAACGGGTGAGCAGACTCATCGACTTCCTCGCCGCCCGGCTCCCGCGGCGGGTGAATCAGCGTCACGAGCCTCACGGGCTCACATAGCGAGGAGCGCCTTCTCCCGAGCGGGTCAGGTCTTCCACGGCTGTACCGAGGCCGGTCGGCCTTCGCGAAAAGGCTTCCGTTCCGCCCGTTTACATCGATGTACATTCCGCTCTAGCCTGACGCGCATCTCCCCACCCGGAAGGAACACCATGGTGATCCTGCGCCTTCGGCATGCCCTCGGACGGCATCGAGTCCTCGCGCTCGCCCTGGCCGGCGTACTGAGCCTGCTGCCGGTCATCCCCGTCGCCGCCTCGCCCATGCCCGCCGACGCGCCGGCTGCGGCGCCCTCGACGGCGACCCCTGAAAGGACCCCGTCCCTCAAGGCCACCGGAACCCCGCTGCGGGCCGGAACGGGCCTGTATCCACGGGCCATCCGACTCGCCCACAACGGTGCGGCCAACGGGCGCGTGCTCGCGAGTGTCGTCACCTTCGACGGCAACAACGGCATCGGAGCCATCCACGAGAGCACGGACTCCGGGGCGACCTTCCGCGAGGTCGGCAGAGTCGCCGACCCCGAGTCCGCGGCGGGACAGGGACTGTGCTGTTCCACCCTGTTCGAACTCCCCCGGCAGGTGGGCGCGCTGCCGGCCGGCACCCTGCTGTGGGCCGCCTCCGTCGGCCAGGACGAGCAGAACCGCCGTATGGCGCTACGGATCTGGCGGAGCAACGACGTGGGCCGCACCTGGTCGTACCTGTCGTCCTGCGCCGTCGCGAGCGGTACGGGCGGGCTGTGGGAACCGGAGTTCTCCGTGGCCGCCGACGGCGCCCTGGTCTGCCATTACGCCGACGAGACCGACGCCGCGCACAGCCAGAAGCTGGTCGCCGCGCGGAGTTACGACGGGGTGCGCTGGGAGGGCCACCACAACACCGTGGCCAGTACCTGGGCGCCCGACCGGCCCGGCATGCCGGTGGTGCGACGGCTGCCGAACGGCACGTACTTCATGAGCTACGAGATCTGCAATCCCGGCGGCCAGTACCAGTGCGTCGTGCACTACCGGACATCCGCCGACGGCTGGAACTGGGGTGATCCCGCCAACCTCGGCATCCGTCCCGAGACGGCCGACGGCAGGTACTTCCGCGCCGCTCCGACCATCGCCTGGGCGCCCACGCCGGGCGGCGGCACCGACGGGCGGATCCTGCTGATCGGGCAGCGCCTGCTCAACCGGGACGGCACGCCCGCCGCGGGCAGCGGGCGCACGATTCTCACCAACTCACGGAACGGCAGCGGCGCCTGGACCGCGACCGCCGCACCGGTGACCGTGCCGAACCCGGAAGTGAACTACTGCCAGAACTACAGCTCACCACTGCTTCCCTCGGCGGACGGCAGGCGTCTCCTCCAGATCGCCACGGACTTCGAGGGCACGGTGTGCCGGGCATACTTCGCGACCGGCAGCCTGCCGTAGCGGCGGGACGGTGTATCGGCCGAGCCTCGCTTCTCGGCCTCGATCGCATCATCGTCGAGGCCGAGAAGGGAGGCCCGCGCGCCTGCTGCTCCCCTTGAGTCCCCTTGAGAAATAATGCTGTAGCAAATACGGTGCTGCACATGGGACAGCTACCGCAGCTCACGGCGTCCGCGACACTCGGCGATCAGGCGTACACCGCGATCCGCGAGGCGATCATCTCCGGGGGCCTCGAACGGGGCCAGAAGGTGACCGAGCGGGGTCTCGCCGAGTCGCTGGACATCAGCGCGACGCCGGTGCGCGAGGCGCTGCGGCGTCTGGAGCAGGACCGGCTGGTCGAGCGGACCGGCCCGCGCTCGGTGCGCATCGCCAAGTTCGCGGAGGAGGAACTGCGCGAGTTCACCATGATCGGGGACTCCCTGCGTTCGCTGGCCGCCCGGCTGGCCGCCGAGAAGTCGACGGCGGCCCAGCGGCGGGAGATGCGCGCGCTGCTCGACAAGGCGGACAGCCTGCGCGGCCGGTCGGAGGGGATCGAACCGGGCAGCGCCGAGGAGCGGGAGCTCATCGAGGAGGTCCTGCACTGCATGCGGACGTTCCACACCCTCGTCGACCGGGCGAGCGGCAACTCGACGCTGCTCCAGATGCTGCACATGGTCGACGCCTTCGGCGCGGACGAGCGTCGCAGTGCGGTCCTCGCGGAAATCGGCGGCGACCGACGCGGCGCGGTTGAGGAGCGGTACCGCCAACACCGGGCCATCTACGACGCCATCGCCGCCGGCGACGGGGACCGGGCGGCGGAGCTGATGAGCACCCACAGCGCCGCTTCCAGCGACTCACTGATCTCAGGGCGTTTCCCGGCCTGAGAGCCGGGCGACTGCCGCTCACGCGGGAGCCGTCCGCCTTCATCAAGCTATAGCAAATAGCAGAGCCGCTTACCCAGGCGCACCGGGCTTCCGCCCATCGCGCTTGCTATGGCATATGGCAAAGGAGCCGCCCCATGCCCGAGATCGCACAACCGCACGCACTCCGGAACGCCGCCACCTCACCGGGCCGGATGAGCGCGAGCACCGTTCTGTGGGTGACCCTCGCGGTCTTCGCCCAGGAGTCGGTCTGGAACTTCTACGACGCCCAAGTCCCCGCCGAACTGCGCCAGTACCTCGCCTCCGCGGGCCTGGTCGGGCTCATCATGGGGATGGACAACCTGCTCGGCGTCCTCATCCAGCCGTGGACGGGCTTCGTGTCCGACCGGCGCGCTCGTGAGGGCAGGGGCCGCTGGGGAATCGTCCTCACCGGTGCGGCGCTGGCCTCGGTGCCCTTCGCGCTGATCCCGTGGACCGGCGGTCTGCCCACGTTGATGCTCTGCATCGTCGCGTTCGCGGCCACGGCCAACGCGTTCAAGGGCGTCACCGAGACGCTGGTCTCCGACTACCTCTCCCCCGCGCACCGGGGCAAGGCCCAGGGCTTCGTGAAGGCGGGGGTCAGTCTCACCATCGTCGTGTCGGCCCTGATCAGCCTGCTCGTCGTCGACCGCAGCATCACCCTGGCGTTCGCGCTTCCGCCCGTGCTCATGCTGGTGCTCCTCACCACCTCGTGGAGGTTCCTGGGCCGCCGGCACACCACCTCCGTGACTGAGGCGAAGGCAGAGGACGAGCCGACCGACTTCTCGTCGCCCTGGGCCGTCGTCAAGGACATGGTGCGCGACCCCTCCCGCGCACGCGCGCTGCTCATGCTCGGCATCTTCTGCTTCGCCGGCATGTGGTCCGCCCTGCGAGCGCTGATGACGCCGTACGGCACGGAGACCCTCGGCCTGTCCCGCGGCGCGGCGGGCGGGCTCGCGCTGCCCGGCGCCGTCGCCTTCCTGGTGTGCGTCGTCCCCCTCGCCTACGCCTCGTCCCGGCTGGGTCAAGTGCGCGCCATTCGTCACGGCGTCGGCCTGTTCGTCGTCGGCCTGCTCACCGGCTTCGCCTCCCCCACCGTGCCGGGCACGGTCGTCTCGCTCGTCATCACCTCGATCGGGTACGCGACCTTCGCCGTGAACGCCCTGGTCGCGCTGTGGGATCTCGCCCCCAGCCGGCATGTCGTGGGCACCTACACCGGCCTGTACACGGTCGCCTCGTCGACCGGCGCGGCCCTCGGCCCGGCGCTGCTCGGATTCACGGTCGATGTGACTGGGTGGCGGTTCATGTTCCTCGACGGTGCCTTGTTCGCCGCGATCACCTTCGCCGTCTTCACCAGGCTGGCGCGCCGCGTCACGCCGGCCGCCTGACCTGCCCCGACCACGCCCCATCTCACAGGAAACAGAGACATTCATGGAGCTCCGCATCCTCGCTCCGACCGGAGCCCTCGGCGCCGGCTTCGACGCCGGAGCGTTCCGACGCGGCGTCGCGGCCAGACCCCACGTCATCGCCTGCGACGCCGGGTCGACCGACTCCGGACCGGCGGCCCTCGGCTCCGGCACGCCCAAGCTCTCCGACCGGGCCGTCTCCCGCGATCTGCGCCTGCTGCTCAGGGCCCGGTCCGAGCTCGGGATACCCCTGATCATCGGGTCCTGCGGCACCGGCGGACGGGACGTCGGCGTCGACCGGGTCGCAGGACTCGTGCGCGACATCGCCGAGGCCGAGAACCTGCACTTCACCATGGGGCTGATCTACTCCGACCAGCCCCCCGAGCGGCTGGAGGGCCTTTTCGACGCCGGCCGGATCGCGCCGCTGCCCCACGCGCCCGACATCGAACGGGAGTTGTTCGCGCGCAGTCACACCGTCGCCATGATGGGCGTGGAGCCGATCGAGGAGGCGCTGCGCTCCGGCTGCGACGTCATCCTCACCGGCCGGGCCAGCGACACCGCCCTGTTCGCCGCGGTCCCCCATATGCGGGGCGCCGACCCCGGGCTGACCTGGCACATGGCCAAGACCATCGAGTGCGGCGCCGCCTGCGCCGTCCCGCCGTCGGCCAACGGGCTCCTGGTGCACCTGCGTCACGACCACTTCGACGTGACCACGCTCGCCGGGGGCAGCCGGCTCACGCCCCGTTCCGTCGCGGCGCACACGCTGTACGAGAACGCCGACCCGTTCCGCATCGTCGAGCCGTCCGGCACCCTCGACACCTCCGACGCCACGTACGAGGCCGTCGACGAGCGGACGGTCCGGGTGCGCGGGGCGCGCTTCCTCCCCGCGGACGGCTACACGAACAAGCTCGAAGGAGCCGAACTCGTCGGCCATCAGACCGTCATCGTCGGCGGCGTCCGCGATCAGGTGGTCATCCGGCACCTGCCCGATCTGGTGCCCTTCGCGAAGAAGTACTTCGCGGACAAGATCCTCGACGTGTTCGGCGGCGACGTCGACCCCGCCGACGTGGACATCGACTTCCGTCTCTACGGCGACGGAGCCGTGCTCGCGGCACCCGAACCCGAGCCGCTGCGCCCCCGCGAGATCGGCGTCCTCATCACCGTGACCGCCCGGGACCAGGCGACCGCTCACGCCGTCGCGACGTTCGTGGCCCACGCGAGCAGCCACCTGCCGATCCCGGAGTACGACGGCCTGGTCTCCACGCTCGCCTACCCCTTCTCTCCCCCCGAGACGGACCGGGGGCCGCTGTACCGCTTCACCCTCAACCACGTCGTCACCGGCGTCACCCCGACCGAACTGTTCCGCACCGTCACCGAAGAGGTGTGAGCCATGGCCACCCTGCTGGACTTCTGTTCCCTGGTCCGCTCCAAGAACGCGGGCCCCTTCACCCTGACCTTCGACTTCATGTGCCATGACCAGGCGGCCTACGACACCCTCGTCGCCACCGGTTTCCTGAACAAGGATCTCTTCGCCCGCCTCTACGGAGTCCGCCCCGAGCACATCCTCCTCGTCAACCACCCCTTGGCCCTCGCCGTGAAGGTCTCCCTGCCCCGCCCCGAGGTCCAGGGCGACCTGCGCGACGCCGATTGCTACGCCGGCCAGCAGTACGCCCCGCTGATGGACCTCCCCGTAGAACTGGAGCGCGCCTCGTGACCGCCGAACGCCCGCTGTCCCCCTGGGACCTGCCCGTCGGCCACCCCGGCATGACCTTCCTGACCGGCCCCACCGCGCAGTTCGCACTTGCCCGCGATCCGCGTTTCTCCTACTCCCTGTACGTCCCCAGGGGCCATGGTCCCGACGGTCCGCCCCGCCCCCTGGTGATCGCCGTCCACGGAACACGGCGTCGCGCCGAGACCGTGCGCAACGCCTTCGCCGACTTCGCCGAGCGTCAGGACTGCGTCGTGCTCGTGCCGCTGTTCCCCGCAGGCATCAACGGTCCCAATGACGTGGACAGTTACAAGCTGCTCTCCCCTGCCGGGTTCCGGGCCGACGAGACGCTCCTTGCCATGGTCGAGGAGGCGGCCGCCCGCTGGCATGTGCGGACCGACCGCTTCCACCTGCACGGCTTCTCCGGCGGTGGCCAGTTCGCGCACCGCTTCGCCTATCTGCACCCCGACCGGCTGGCCTCCCTGTCCGTCGGCGCGCCCGGACGGGTCACGCTTCTGGATCCGACGAGGACCTGGTGGCACGGCACGTCCGATGCCAAGGAACAGTTCGGGATCGAAGTCGACCCCACCGCGCTGCGTGACGTGCCCGTCCAACTGGTGATCGGTGCGCACGACACCGGCAGCGCCGAACTCGCACCGCCCGACGCCCGTGGTCCCGCCCCGGCCGGGAGCAACCGCATCGAGCGCATCACCGCTCTGCGCGCCAACTGGCGAGAGCACGGCATCGACACCCGCCTCGACACGGTTCCGGACACGGCACACGACCACTTCGCCGTGCTGCCGACGGTGCAGCGATTCCTCGCCGGATGCCTGGCCCCGTGACACCTTCACCTGCCATGCCCACTCACTCACTCGATCCGCGCATCGCCGAAGTACTCGGCAACAGCGAGGTCGGACCCGACGTGCGCGCCTCTTCACCGGATCGTCCGGTCCCCGATGCGACGGTGCGCGATGCCGTCGCTCACCTCGAGGGCCGGTCCCTCCCGGTCCGCCTCTACCAGGGCCCCCGCGACGACTGCGTCATCGTCTTCTTCCACGGCGGCGGCTTCGTCAAGGGAGACCTGGACTCGCACGACGGGCAGGCGCGGATGCTGCGCGAGGTCACGGAGCGGCCGGTCGTGTCGGTGCGGTACCGGCTGGCTCCCGAGCACCGGTTTCCGAGTGCTCATGAGGACGCTGTGGAGGCCGTCCGCTGGGTGCACGAGAACGCGGGAGCGCTGTTCACCACCTCGGCGACCCGGATCGCCGTCGCGGGCAGCAGCGCCGGAGCGAATCTCGCCCTCGGCGCCGCACTCGCCCTCGCGTCCTCACCGTCGGCGCCGGTCGCGCAACTGCTCGCCTGCCCCTTCGCCTCGGGTGACCCGGCGTTGCCCTCGCGCAGCGAGTTCGCGGACGGGTACGGGCTGACCTCCCGAGCCGTCGAGTGGTTCATCGGCGCATATGTGGCCGATCCGGCGCAGCGGCAGGACCCACGTTTCGCCCCGGTGCTCTCCGAGGACCTCGCGCTGCTGCCGCCGACCGTGCTCTTCAGCGCCGGACTGGACCCGCTGCGCGACGACGCCCGCGTCCTGTCGGAGCGACTGCGGGCGTCGGGCGTACGGGTCCTGGCCTCGGAGGAACCGACGCTCCCCCACGGCTACTTCAAGTACGCCGGGATCTCCGAGGCGGCGAACGACGCGCTCATACGAATGAACACGGCGTTCCGCGACATGCTCGACGCCCCGCGCACCGATGCGTCGTACCCCGAAAGGGAGTTGAAGTGAGGCAGCTCAGTCCGTGTCCTGCTCCTCGATCGCCGCCGCGCGCTGCTGTGCGGCACGGATGCGGTCGATGTCGAGCTTGGTGCCGCGGTCGAAGCGGTAGACGCCGTTGCGTTCCTGGAAGACGTCGGTCAGCTGGGTGTAGCAGTAGCCGAACATGTCACGGTCGTCGAGCAGTACGCCGGTGAGGCCGGCGAAGCGGGCGTGGAACTCCTCCTCGTCGCGGACGCGTTCGCCGTAGCCCCAGGACTCGGTGCGGTCCTCTCCGGACTGGGCGGCGGCCGCCTCGGGGTCCCACCAGATGCCCCCGAACTCGCTGACGAAGTAGGGCTGTCCGCCGTACGGCAGTGAGTAGGGGGCGCCGCTCTCATGGGCGTTGACGAACGGGGCGTCCTTCGCCAGCCCCGACATCAGCTCGCGGAAGGCTTCGGGGTCCTGCTCGTAGTGATGTGAGTCGTAGATGTCGGTCTCGGCGACGCGGTGCGCGTAGCCGGAGGCGTCGATCACCGGGCGGGTGGTGTCCATCGCCTTCGTGGCCAGGAACATCGCGCGGGTGACGTCGTCGAGCCGGGTGATGCGGTCGTGGAGCTTCTGGTACGTCTCGTTGAGCGGGCACCAGCCGATGATCGAGGGGTGGGAGTAGTCCCGTTCGACGGCCTCCAGCCACTGGGCGACGTACGAGGCGTCGGGCTGCTGGTTGTCACCGGAGGAGCCGCCGACCTCGCAGCCCCAGTCGCCGAACTCGCCCCAGACCAGGTAGCCGAGACGGTCGGCGTGGTAGAGGAAGCGCTCCTCGAACACCTTCTGGTGAAGCCGGGCCCCGTTGAAGCCGGCCGCCATGGCCAGCTCGATGTCCCGCACGAGGGCGTCGTCGGTCGGTGCGGTCATCAGGCCGTCCGGGTACCAGCCCTGGTCCAGGACGAGGCGCTGGAAGACGGGGCGTCCGTTGAGCAGGACGGCCTTGCCGCGCAGGCCTACGGCGCGCAGACCCGCGTAGCTCTCGGCGGTGTCGACGATCCGCCCGTTCGTGTCGAGGAGTTCCAGGCGCAGGTCGTACAGGTGCGGGTCCTCGGGGCTCCACTCGCGGCGCCGGTCGTCGGGGACGGGCAGGTGCAGGCGCGGGGCCAGGTCCAGGTCGGCGCGTGCCTCGGCGCGACTCACCTCGCCGTCGGCGTCGCGGAGGACGGCACGTACCCGGTGGCCTGGGCGGTTGCCGGAGATCGGGAGTTCGAGGTGGAAGGCGGAGCCGGCGAGGTCGGGGGTGATGCGGGGGCGCCGCAGGTGCGCCTCGGGGACGGGCTCCAGCCAGACGGTCTGCCAGATGCCGGTCACGCGGGTGTAGTTGCAGTCGTGGTTGGCGTACTGGACGGCCTGCTTGCCGCGTGCCTGCGGGCCGGACTTGGGGTCGCGGGCCCGGACGGTGATGACGACGTCCTCGCCGCCGCCCGCGATGTCGCCGAGGTCGGCGGTGAAGGGGGTGAAGCCGCCGCGGTGCCGGGCGACCTCCTTGCCGTCGGCCCACACGGTGGTGTCGTGGTCGACGGCTCCGAAGTGCAGCAGGACGCGGCGTCCGGCCCAGTCGGCGGGCAGGGTGAGGGCGCGCCGGTACCAGACGGCCTCCAGGAAGTCGGTGTCGCCGATGCCGGAGAGCTCGGACTCGGGCGGGAAGGGTACGAGTATCTGGTCGCGCAGCTCGCGGCCGAGCAGGCCGCGTTCGAGCCCGCTGTCCCCTCGGTCGGTCTCGAACTGCCAGGCGCCGTTCAGGTTGAGCCAGTCGCGTCGCACGAACTGCGGTCGCGGATACTCCGGGCGCGGTACGGAGGGGGTGGGCACACATGCTCCAGTCGATCGGGGGCCGGCGGGAGGCCGCCGGCCTGTGGGTACGGCGAGGGGATGAGGTCAGGAACCGCCGAGGCCGGTGGTGGCGACGGAGTCGACGATGCGGCGCTGGAAGAAGAGGAACACCACGATCAGTGGCAGCGCCGCCAGCAGCGCGGACGCCATGGACTGGGCGTACTGGATGCCGAAGGCGTCCTTGACGGTGGCCAGGCCGACGGGGAGCGTCATCAGGTCGGGGTCGTTGGTGACGATGAACGGCCACATGAAGTTGTTCCACGCCCCGATGAAGACGAAGATCGCGACGGCGGCGACGATCGGCCGCGACAGCGGCAGCACGATCGACAGGAACACCCGGAACTCGGAGGCCCCGTCCATCCGGGCCGCGTCCTCCAGTTCCCGGGGGATGCCGTCGAAGAAGCGCTTGAGGATGAAGACCATCATGGGCGCGACGACCTGCGGCAGGATGACCGCCGCGTAGGTGTCCACCAGGTTGAACAGCAGCATCTGCTCGAAGAGCGGGACGACGAGCAGTTGCGGCGGGACCAGGATCGCGGCGACGGTGACGGCGAGCAGGGTCCGGCGGCCGCGGAAGGTGCCGCGCGAGAAGCCGTACGCGGCGAGCGTGGAGACGACGACCGTGATCAGCGTGACCAGGCCGGCGATGAGGAAGCTGTTGAAGGCCCAGACGGTGACGTTCCCGCGCTCCAGGATCTGCCGGTACGCCTCGGTCGTGAAGGCGCCCTTGATCGGGGACAGGCCGGGCGAGGCCGCGTCCTGCTCGCTCTGCACGGACGTGGCGACGGCCCAGACGAACGGCAGGAGCCAGACGGCGGCCAGGACGGCCAGCGCGGTGCCGGCCAGGACGCGCGGCAGCCGGCCGTGGCCGAGGACGAGAGAGGGTTCGGCAGCTGCCAAGGGGGGACGGCGCCGCGGGCGGAGGGGTGTTGCGGTGGCGGACACGGTCAGTCCTCCTGGCGGAAGAGACGCAGTTGCACGAGCGAGACGACGATGACGAGGGCGAAGAAAAGGTAGGAGACGGCGGAGGCGTAGCCGAGCCGGTAGCCGGTGAAGCCGACGTCGTAGACGTATTCCAGGACCGGGCGGGTCGAGCCGTTGGGGCCGCCCTTGGTGAGGATGTAGATCTGGTCGAACACCTTGAGCGAGGCGAGGACTTGCAGCATCGCGACCAGTGCGGTGGTCCGGCGCAGTTGCGGCAGGGTGATGGACCACAGGCGCCGCCAGGCTCCGGCGCCGTCCAGGGCCGCCGCCTCGTAGAAGGTCGAGGGCAGGGACTGGAGCGCGGCGAGGTAGAGCAGGAAGTTGAAGCCGACCGTCCACCAGACGGTGAGGGCGGCGATCGACCACATCGCGACGGATTCGTCGGAGAGCCAGCCGACGGGCGCCATGCCGAGGGTGTCGAGGAACTGGTTCGCGAAGCCGAGTTCGGGCTGGTAGAGCCAGGTCCAGATGAGCGTCACCACGGTGACGGGCAGCAGGTAGGGGGCGAAGAAGGCCAGTCGCCACGCCCACTGCCCGGCGAGGCCGCTGTGCACCAGCAGGGCCATCGCCAGCGCGACCAGCACCAGCGGGACGCTGGAGATGGCAGTGAAGACGACCGTGTTGCCGAGGCTGCTCCAGACGTCGGGGTCGCCGAACGCCTCGGTGTAGTTGTCGAAGCCGACGAAGGCCGTGTCGCGCAGCGCGAGTGAGCTGTCGGTGAAGCTCATCCAGAGCCCGTGCACGATGGGCCACACCAGAAACAGGACGAAGACGAGCAGGAACGGTACGACGAAGACGAGGCCGGGGCCCTGCGCGGTCCGGCCGGCCTTCAGGCCGATACGGCGCAAGCCGCCGGGGCGGTCGGAGGCCGGGCCGGTCACGGTGTCGGTACCGGGGGGTGCGGTGGTGGTCACGTGGGTCACTCCTTCTGCTCGTCAGGCCACCGGGTTGGGCTGCCGGAGCAGCGTGTCCGCCTCGCGGACCATCTGGCGCACCGCCTTCTCGGCGGAGGTGTTGCCCAGCAGTGCCGCCTGCAGGGGCTGGCACATCCGGTTCTGGAAGTTCGAGGCGGCCCCGGCGAACCAGTTCGGCGGGTCGAGCACCGCCACCTCTCCGGCGTCCGCGTAGGAGGACTGGGGGTCGAGGGCGGCGTACTCCGGTTCCGCCAGCACGGGCTGATAGGCGGGGATGTGACCGGCACTGGCCCAGGTCAGGCTCTGCTTGACCATCTCCGCGACGTACCGGTGGGCCTGACGGCGCTTCGCCGGATCGGGGTTCTCCTGATGCGGGAGGACGAAGCTGTGGCTGTCCGTGTAGACGCCGGGCCGGTCGAAGATCTGCGGGAACGGGGCGGCGCCGAGGGGGATTCCGGCCTTCTTCAGCGTGGGCAGCTCCCACTCACCGAGCATGATCATGCCGCCGCGTCCGCCGATGAAGCCGGCCATCGCGCCGTTGTAGTCCAGGTTGTTGGGGTTGGTGCGGCCGTCGAACAGCTGCTGCATGAAGGTGACCACGCGGACGGCTGCGTCGACGTCGATCTTCGGCGGGCCGCCGTCCGGCAGGGTGAAGGCGGCACCGGTCTGGGCGTAGAAGGCGGCGAACTGCCGCCAGGTCTGGGCCGTGTCGGTGACGTGGCCGAACAGGATGCCCTTCTGCCCGGTCGCCTTCGCGAGCGCCTTGCCCGCGTCGAGCAGAGCCTCCGGGGAGCCCATCGGGGCCAGTTCACCGGAGGAGTCGAGGAGACCGGCCTTGTCGGCGGCCTCCTTGTCGTAGAACACGATGAAGGGATGGACGTCGAGCGGGATCGCGTAGACGGTCCCCTCGTGCTGCGTCCGCGTCCAGACGGCCGGTGCGAAGTCCTTCTGGCTGACGCCGAATTCGGCGAGCAGGTCCAGGTCGAAGGGGTCGAGGAGGCCGCCGGGCGCGTATCCGGCCAGGCGGGAGAGGTGCATGATCGCGACGTCGGAGGCGCGGCCGCCGGCGGCCGACATGGCCAGCTTGGTGTAGTAGGACGGGCCCCAGTCCAGGATCGTCCGCTCGACCTCGAACCCCTGCGGGCCCTTGGACACGGCCTTGATCATGTCGTCCATCAGCATGCCGTCGCCGCCCTGGAACAGATCCCAGACGCTGAGCGCCGAGGCGTCGGCGGAAGCCGGTGAGGCGCAGCCGGACAGCGGGCCGGCGGCGAGCAGCGCACCCGCGGCGGCCGTGCCGTCGCGCAGCAGTCGGCGGCGGGTGAGACCAGGTGCCGCACCGGGTGCGGGCGTTGGTGGTGAGGCGGAGAAGCGGGTGAACATCGCGGACCTTCCGACGGCCGGACACGCATGCCGGACCGACGGTGGAACACCCATGGGGATGGTGATCCACCGCCTGGGTCAGGCGGGGGCGCACCGGTCGAGCCGATGCGATGGCTAGTTTTTACATCGATGTACATTGGCTGTAAAGAGCCAGGGGGCGCGGCCGGAAAACGAGGGCCCGAGGGGCCGGGAAGGCCGGCCGCCGATCCGCGACCTGCCGGGACATAAACTCAGCAGCTCCGAGGGGCAGGGAGGTTGCCGGTGGCACGGCCAAGGATCAAGGACGTCGCGCGGCTCGCGGGCGTGTCGGAGAAGACGGTCTCCAACGTCATCAACGACTACACCCACGTGTCCGACCGGACCAGACGCGCCGTCCGCGATGCCATCGAGGAACTCGGCTACAAGGTGAACCTGGCCGGCCGCCATCTGCGCCAGGGCCGCACCGGCATCATCGCCCTCGTCATCCCCGAACTGGACGTCCCGTACTTCGCCGAACTCGCCCGGCACGTCATCCGCGAGGCGGAGCGGCGCTCCCTGACGGTGCTGATCCACCAGACCGGCGCGGACCGCGATCACGAGCTGGCGGCGCTGACCGGGTTCGGCTCCAGCTTCGTCGACGGAGTCATCCTCAGCCCGCTCGCCCTCACCCCCGACGACCTGCGCGACCGTGCGGGTTCCCCGCCCACGGTGCTGATCGGCGAACTGCTGGAGGAAGGCGCCGACCACGTCGCCATCGACAACGAGAAGGCGGCACGGGAGGCGACCGAGCATCTGCTCGGCCTCGGCCGCCGCTCGATTCTGGTCATCGGCGGACGCGACGACGCGGGCCTGGGCACGGCTGAGGCCCGTACCCGTGGCTACCGCGCCGCCCTCGCGGAAGCCGGCGTCGCCTTCGACCCGGCGGCCCTCCTGCCCGTCGAGTCCTTCCGCATGCCCGACGGCGCCGAGGCGGTGGCCCGCGCACTGAGCGAGGGCGCCCGCCCCGACGCGCTGCTGTGCCTCAACGACCAGTTGGCGCTGGGCGCGCTGCGCACCCTGCACGAGCACGGCGTCCGGGTTCCCGAGGACGTCGCCGTCGTCGGCTTCGACGACGTCGAGGCCGGACGCTTCAGCGTCCCCACGCTCAGCACCGTCGCCCCCGACAAGGGCGCGGTCGCCCAGGTCGCCGTCGAACTCCTGCAACGCCGGATGGACGAAGCCACGGGATCCGCCTCGGCGGACGCCTCATCGGCCGGCGTGCGGTCACCTCAGGACCTCGTGGTGGCGCATCGGCTGGTCCTGCGCGAGAGCACGGAAGGTGTCAGCGGGGTGTCGGCGCCGGGAACGAGCCGCGGCCTGTGACCTGCGCGAGGGGGACCAGTCGGCCGTACCGGGCGAGCAGCGCCCGCAGCAGTCCGCCCGCCCCCTCCCTCCCCCACGCCGGCTTGGCACGAGTGCGCCCCCGTTCGGACCACCGCTGAGCCCATTTCCGGTGATTTACGCCTGGCTCGCGCAGGTCGCACGGGCCGTGACGGGTACGCCGTCTGCGCAGATCAGGGCCTCACGATCCAGGAGGAGTGCAGCCATGTACGCAGTGGTCAGGCGGTACGAAGAGGTGACCGATCCGGCTGAGGCGGGGCGCCGGGTGAACGAGGAGTTCGTGCCACTCCTGCGCGAGGTCCCGGGTTTCCTGGCCTACTACTGGGTCGATGCCGGGGGCGGGGTGATGGTCTCGACGGGTGTCTTCCAGGACCGGGCGGGCGCCGAGGAATCGACCGACAGGGCGCGGGACTTCGTACGGGACCGGCTGGCCGCGCTGCTTCCCCACCCGCCCCAGGTGACGGCCGGCGAGGTGGTGGCCCACTCGTAGCGGCCCCTGAGCCGGCCGGGACCAGGGCGACAGGCTGTTCCGGTGTGTCGGCCCGCCGAGGCGGACGTCGGCTCCCGGCAGTGGGACACGTGTGAGCGATGGGGTACCCGGGCATGGCGTGACGGCGGTCATGCAGGCTTGGCAGAAGGGACCCCTCATGGCGGTCAGCGTCTCCGATCTGGTCGAGGCCGATCCGGACCCAGGGGCGGTCAGGCGCCATCGCCTGCTCTTCCGGGCTGTGCAGCGGCGCAAGAACCCTCCGCTCCGGCGCACCGACATCACCGTCACCGACGAGGCGGCTGTGAAGCGGGCGGTGAAAGCGGCCGCGCTCGGTAACGCCATGGAGTGGTTCGACTTCGGGATCTACAGCTATCTCGCGGTCACCATCGGTCACGTCTTCTTCCCGTCCGGCAACGACACCGTGCAGCTGCTGTCGTCGTTCGCGACCTTCGCGGTGTCCTTCCTGGTGCGCCCGATCGGTGGGATGGTCTTCGGGCCGATGGGCGACAAGATCGGCCGTAAGAAGGTCCTCGCGTTCACGATGATCCTGATGGCCATCGGTACCTGTGCGATCGGCCTGATCCCCTCGTACGCCGCGATCGGTTTCTGGGCCCCGGTTCTCCTGATCTTCTTCCGGCTGGTTCAGGGCTTCTCCACCGGCGGCGAGTACGGCGGCGCGTCCACCTTCATCGCGGAGTACGCGCCCGACAAACGACGCGGTTTCTACGGCAGTTTCCTGGAGTTCGGCACGCTCGCCGGATACGTCGGCGCCGCGGGGCTGGTCACGCTCATGACCTCCATGCTGGGCAGTGGCGGCATGGAGTCCTGGGGATGGCGGGTGCCGTTCCTGGTCGCCGGGCCTCTCGGGCTGGTCGGCCTCTATCTGCGGCTCAGGCTGGATGAGACGCCCGCGTTCCAGAAGCTGGAGGACGAGTCCCTGCACCGCGCCTCGGACGCGGCCTCCGCGGTGGAGACGACCGCCAAGGGCGATCTGGCGAAGATCTTCCGGGAGTTCTGGCCGACCTTGATCCTCTGCATCTGCCTGGTCGGCGCTTACAACATCGCCGACTACATGCTCCTGTCGTACATGCCGACGTATCTGTCGGACGAGATGGGCTACTCCGAGACACACGGCCTGCTCGTTCTGATCGCCACCATGGCGGCGCTGATGCTGATCATCAACCAGGTGGGCCGGCTCTGCGACAAGCTGGGCCGGAAACCGCTGCTGATGGCCGGCATGCTCGGCTTCCTCGTCCTGTCGCTCCCGGCGTTCCTGCTGGTCAGGCAGGGCAGCCTGGTGGCGGTGTCGGCCGCGATGCTGATGCTGGGGCTGTCGATGGTGTGTCTGCTCGGCACCATGTCGGCGACACTGCCCGCGCTGTTCCCGACGCACGTGCGCTACGGCTCCCTGTCCGTCGGCTACAACCTCTCCGCCTCCCTCTTCGGCGGCACCACGCCGCTTGTGATCACGGCGCTGATCTCCGTCACCGGCACCGATCTGATGCCCGCGTACTACGTCATGGCCGCGGCCGTGGTCGGTGTGATCGCTGTGGCGTGCATGAAGGAGACGGCAGGGCAGCCACTGGCGGGCTCGCCGCCGTCCGTCGCGACACCGGAAGAGGCAGCCCGGATGGTGGAGAGCCAGGCACCGGCACCGAGGTTCTGAGCGACAGCGGTACTCACTCGAAGAACTTCAGGCTCCAGCCGGTGTTCGTGTTCGGCCCCGGGACGTTGGCGCGGCTGTAGGTGGTGCCGCCCCACCAGCAGAACGTGCCGGTGTACCAGTACCGGTTCTCCCACGCGTACGGCGTCCCCTTGGGGACCGCGTGGAACATCAGCGGGAACCTCGGGCCGGCCGGCGGGCTGGTGCCGATGTCGCCGTCGAGCAGGACGAAGCTGTGGTGGCCGGGGCCGTTGACGTGCAGCGTCGGGTCCCAGCCGGCCATCATCGTGGCGCGGTTGGAGCCGAACAGACAGCCGTTGGACTTGTACCAGTCCCACACGTACGTCGGGTCTCCCCCGGCACGCAGCCGCAGGTCGGCCAGGCAGTACTGCTCGCTCCAGCTGCCGTTGGCGGAGTACACGATGTGCAGTTGGCCGCCCGGGTCCTTGATGGCTTCGGGGGCCTCGTTGATGAACGGGTTGCCGACCACCCGCTCCCAGCTCTCCCTTGGCTGCGAGATGATGTGGCGCGCGCCGGTCGGGGTGGTCGGGCTGCTCATACGGGCGATGTAGAGGTTCTGCTCGACGTTGGTGTCGCCGGCCCAGCCGGACCACACGAACCAGCGCTGCCCGTTGAAGGTGAACAGGGTTCCGTCGATGGCCCATTTGCCGTCCGGGAGGGCCAGTTCGGTCTCGGCCGTGTATCCGCTGTCGGCGACGGCCGAGCTGATGACGTACATCCGGTGGGCCGGTCCGCGGCCCGCCGTGAAGTAGATGTAGTAGCGGCCGCCGTCCCGCACGATCTCGGGGGCCCAGACCTCGCCGCGATTACGCGTGTCGGACCATACCTGCCGGGCCGGCGCGCTCGCGAGAGCGTCCGTGGACGACGCCTGCCGGACGACGATGCCGCCGCCGGACGACTGCACCGAGACATAGGTGCCACCGACGCGGAGCACGCTCGGGTCCGCTGCCCGCAGACTGGTCTGACCCGCCCGGGCCGGCTCGGCGGACGTCAAGGACAGCACGGCGGCCAGGACGCCGGCCAGCAGCACGGCAGCGACGCCGGTGATCCGGCGAGGAAGTCTCATGGTCACTTCGGCGCCCGCTTTCCATCGATGGAACAGCTCTCCGGCAGCATTGTTATGAGTCGCGAGCATGTCAATGCCATGGAGGGCCGAGTCCGCAAGTCACCTTCGGCAGCAGCACCGTGAGGGTTGATGACCGAGTGGTGCGCGAGGTCTGGACAGCGGTCCGGGGCCGTGCTGTCATTTCGGCTGTCGCAAGATTTCCAACGTTGAAAGAGCCGCCCGACCGCGTCCGTTCCGGTCTTCCGTCATTCCTGCGGCCTGGTCTTTCCAGCTGACCGGTCCCGGTCCGCGGCCTCTGTGCGAGGAAAGGTTCGATGACAAGACAACACATCCGCCCACGGACCAGACTGTGGGCGCTGCTGGCCACGGCCGCTCTCGTCGTTCCCCCGAGCGGTCTGGCCGCCACCGCGTCGGCGGCGGAGCCGACCGGCAGCGCCTCGGCGCTCTCCGCCGAAGCGGCCGACGTCGAGGTGCACGGCCTGAAGGGCGAGTACTTCAGCATGTCGGCGCCCGGCGCGCGGGACTTCGCCGAACTCGGTGGCACACTGCTCGACCCGCAGATCAACTTCTCGGGTCTGACCAGCACTTTCCAGGAACTGACCGGCAAGACGGAGCACACGACCGCCCGTTGGACGGGCCAGATCGAGGCACCCGCCACCGGCGACTACACCTTCTACGCCATCGGCGACAACGGCTTCCGCCTCTACATCGACGGCGAACCGGTCATCGATCACTGGGAGCCGGACTGGGACCGGGAACAGACCAGCGCCGCGATCCGGCTCAACGCCGGCGAGAAGCACGACTTCCGCCTGGAGATGTTCCAGGACTTCGGCGGCTCCAACATGTTCCTGCGCTGGGCCGGCCCGGGCCTGTCCAAGCAGCTCGTGCCGATGTCGGCGTTCACTCCGCCCGAGGGCTTCGAGGTGTACCCGGTGGAGCTGTCGGTGGCCGCGGACGGACGCCGGCTGCGGGCCCGTTTCGAGGGCCGGGTCGGTGAACTCCAGGCGGTCAAGGACCATTTGAAGGTCGAGGCCGACACCACGGCCATGCCCCTGAAGTCGGTCACCGTCGCCCCCGGGGACCGCAACTCCCTGCTCGTGACGCTCGCGGAGCCCGTCCAGAAGAACCAGCAGGTCCGGGTCACCTACGACGGTGAGGGCGGCCTGACGTCGGGCGGCGAGACCGTTCCGAAGGTCATCCGCTACGCCGACAACGCCTCCACCCACCGTCTCACCACCAAGTGGGGCGACAAGGTCGACAAGCGGAACCCGCTGCCGGAGTACCCGCGGCCGCAGCAGGTGCGCTCCAAGTGGAAGAACCTCAACGGACCCTGGCAGTTCAGCGGCGCGAAGGCGGGCGAGCAGCCCGTGTTCGGCAAGGACCTCAGCGAGAAGATCGTCGTGCCGTACCCGGTGGAGTCGCAGCTCTCCGGCCTTGAGCGGCACGAGGACCACATGTTCTACCGCAGGCTGGTGAACGTCCCCAAGGACTGGAACGTCGGCAAGGACGGCAAGGGCAACCGGCTGAAGCTGAACTTCGGCGCCGTGGACTATCAGGCCCGCGTCTTTGTCAACGGCACCAAGGTCGCCGAACACACCGGTGGCTATGACGCGTTCAGCGCCGACATCACCGACGCGCTGAAGGGCTCGGGGCCGCAGGAGGTCGTGGTCGCGGTCACCGACACCGGGGGCGCCGACCAGCCGATGGGCAAGCAGTCCACCAACCCGGGCGGCATCTTCTACACCCAGTCGTCGGGCATCTGGCAGACCGTCTGGATGGAGCCGGTCGCGAACGCCGCGATCGATAACGTTGTCTCCACGCCCGACATCGACACGAGCAGCCTCGCCGTGACGGTGGAGTCCGACAAGGCGTCCTCCGGGGCCCGGGTCGAGGCGGTCGCGCGGGACAAGCGCGGCAACGTCGTCGGCAAGGTCAGCGGACCGGCCAACAAGCAGCTACGACTGCCGGTCGCGAAGCAGCACCTGTGGAGCCCGGACGACCCCTACCTCTACGACCTCGACGTCAAGCTCACGGACGGCAGGTCGACCGACAAGGTCGGCAGCTACTTCGGTATGCGCAAGACAGGCATCGCGAAGGTCGGCGGATTCCAGAAACTGGTGCTCAACGGCAAGCCGGTCTTCTCCCTCGCCACCCTCGACCAGGGCTTCTGGCCCGACGGCCTGTACACCGCGCCGAGCGACGAGGCCCTGGCCTTCGACCTGAAGGCGCACAAGGAACTCGGCTTCAACGCCGTGCGCAAGCACATCAAGGTGGAGCCCGCGCGCTGGTTCTACCACGCCGACAAGCTCGGCCTGCTGGTCTGGCAGGACTTCGTCTCCGGCAACATCACCAACGAGACCGGGCAGCGCGCCTTCGTCGGCCAGGGCCGGGAGATGATGCGCGAGCACCACAACGCGCCGTCCGTGATCGGCTGGATCGTCTTCAACGAGGGCTGGGGCGAGTGGGACCGCACGGAGACCGGCAAGATCGCCGAGGCCGTGAAGGAAGCCGACCCGTCCCGTGTCGTCAACGCCCACAGCGGTGTCAACTGCTGCAATTCCAAGGGCGATTCAGGCAAGGGCGACATCATCGACCACCACGACTACAACAACGAGGACCCGCCGTTCCCCGACGACAAGCGGGCCGCGATGGACGGTGAGCACGGCGGCTTCACCCTGCGCACCCCCGGGCACATGTGG
Source organism: Streptomyces coerulescens (assembly GCF_042657965.1). Lineage (NCBI taxonomy): Bacteria > Bacillati > Actinomycetota > Actinomycetes > Kitasatosporales > Streptomycetaceae > Streptomyces > Streptomyces coerulescens. Next base: position 272,099 of record NZ_JBHSKM010000016.1, on the reverse strand, counting down.
CCGGGCGCCCCGACGGTGATCTACAGCGGCGTCAACGACAAGGAGGCGCTGACCCGCAAGTACGTCGAGAACACCGAGAAGTTCTATCTCGACCAGGCAGCGAACGAGCTGTCCGGTTCGATCTACACCCAGATCACCGACCTGGAGAACGAGCTCAACGGCCTGTACACGTACGACCGTCGGGAGATCAAGGTCGACCCGGTCCGGGTCCGTGAGATCAATCGCAAGGTCATCGCCGCCGGTGCCGCCGCGGGCGAGCGGCAGCCGCTGAAGGGCGGCGGTCACTGGTCCCTCGACGAAGGCACCGGGACCACGGCGAAGGACGCCGGCCCGAACGCCAAGCCCCTGACGCTCTCCACGGGCACCACCTGGACGCCGGGCGTCAGCGGCAGCGCGCTGAAGTTCGACGGCAACGGCCAGTACGCCGAGACCGACGGACCGGTGCTCGACACCACCGGAAGCTACTCGGTGTCCGCATGGGTCCGGCTCGACGAGCTCCCCGGCAACTACGCCACCGCGGTCAGCCAGGACACCCGGCGCCAGGCCAGCCCGTTCTATCTGCAGTACGGGCAGGGCGCGTTCGCCTTCAGCACCCCGGGCGAGAGCCGTGCCCGCCTGGTGACCACGCCGGAGAAGGGCCGCTGGTACCACCTGGTCGGCGTCCGCGACGGCGCGAACAACACCATCAAGCTGTACGTCGACGGCAAGTCGGCGGCGACCGCCACCGGCGGCGCGGCCTACCCCAGCACCGGCTCCCTGGCCGTCGGCCGCGCCCAGTGGGGCGGCAACGACACGGACTTCTGGAACGGCGCCGTCGACGAGGTCCACGCCTATGACAAGGCGCTCACCGCCGAGGAGGTGAGCGCGCTGTACACGGACGAGAAGCCGTAGCGGCAGCGACGACGACTGGGCCCCGGCGAGGGTACTCCCCCGCCGGGGCCCACCCGATTTACTCTTCCCTCACGGTGCCCAAGGGGCTTCCACGGTCCACGTGGTGTCCTCCGTGAAGAGAGCGGGGTTGTCCCAGGTGTGGGTGCCACCCGGGGTGGTGAGCCACAACTCGGCGTTGTAGTGGCGCAGGTACTGCTCCGGGAAGTTGTAGGCGGACAGCCGCACACCCCCGTTCGCACCCCGGACGGGGCAGAAGGTGGCGTCGGCCCGGTACAGATCGCCGCTGCCGGCTTCCTTGTAGACGCGGTAGTCGCGGTGGCGCAGGTACTCGCCGGGGTAGTTGCGCGACTCGAAGCTGTAGCAGGAGCTGTTGGCGAGTCCGGGGACGATCTTCCAGGTGGCGTCGTTCTTCAGCAGGCCGTCGCTGCCGCCGCCCACGATCTCCGTGAAGACCGCTCCGTCCTTGTGGCGCACGAACCGGTCGGTGTAGCCGGGTGTCGTCACGCGCAGGGACTTGTACTGGCCGGTGGGCAGGGTGATGGGGGCCGTCGCGCCGCGGGAGGCGTCGATGAGGGCGCGGTTGGCCGCGCGCACCCGGGCCTCGTCGACCTTGACGACCTGACGGTCGTAGGTGAGCAGGCCGTTGACCTCGTTCTCGACGTCGGTGATCTCGGTGTAGACCGAGGCGGACAGGCCGCGCGGCATGCGTACCTCGCGGATGGCGTCGATGAGGCCCACGAACCGGTTGTTGAGGTGGGCGAGGTCGGGCTGGTCCTCATAGCTGAAGCCACCGCCGGGGTACCACTCGTGGCCGGCGACCTTGAAGCCCAGTCCGCCGAACTCGCCGAGCACGGCGGCCCGGGTGGCGCTGGGCACGGTGGTGCCGGGGCCGACGTAGACGTGATGGTCGACGACGTCGCCGTTGCCGCCGTCCACGGCACCGCAGCAGTTGACGCCGCTCATGTTGTCGACGAGCCGGGAGGGATCGGCGGCCTTGACCTTGTCGGCGAGGCGGGCCTGGTCGTACTGGCCCCAGCCCTCGTTCTGATTGACCCACATGACCAGGGACGGTGAGCTGCGGTGCTGGTCGATGATGCGGTCGTACTCGGCCTCCCACTGGGTGCGGGCGGCGGCGTCCGGGGTGCGTTCCATGGACGGCATGTCCTGCCAGACCAGCAGACCGAGTCGGTCGGCCCAGTAGAACCAGCGCTGCGGTTCGACCTTGATGTGTTTGCGGACCATGTTGAAGCCGAGGTCCTTGTGCTTCTGCAGGTCGTGGCGCAGGGCGGCGTCGGTGGGCGCGGTGTAGATGCCGTCCGGCCAGTAGCCCTGGTCCAGCGTGCCCGTCTGGAAGACGAACCTGCCGTTGAGGACGGGGCGCAGGACGCCGTCGACGCGGGCGATGCCGATGGAGCGCATGCCGGTGTAGCTGCCGACCGAGTCGACGATCGTGCCGCCGGAGAGCAGGTCGGCCTTCACGTCGTAGAGGAAGGGGTCCTCCGGGGTCCACAGGTGCGGGTTCGGGACGGGCACGGTGAACTCGGTGCCGACCGGGCCCGTGGCGGTGCCGATCGTCGTGCCGCCGGTGGAGACGCTGACGCGGGCCTGGTGGCCGTTCGTTCCGGTGCCGCGGACGGTGACCTTGAGGCGGTTGTTCGCCAGGTCGGGCACCATGTCGAGGCGGCTGATGTACGCGGAGGCCGTGGGTTCGAGCCACACGGTCTGCCAGATGCCCGATGCGGCGGTGTAGAGGATGCCTCCGCCGGGGTGCGGGGCGACGTCGCGGATCCGCTGCTTGCCGATGGCCTGGGTGCCGGTCTCGGTGGGGTCCCAGACGGAGACGACGATCGTGTTGGTGCCGGCGGTGAGGAGGTCGGTGACGTCGTAGGAGAAGGCGTCGTAGCCGCCGCTGTGGGTGGCGCCGGCCTGGCGGCCGTTGACCCAGACGGTCGTACGCCAGTCGCTGGCGCCGAAGTTGAGCTGAACGCGGCGGCCGTTCCAGTTCGATGGGACGGTGAAGGTGCGCTTGTACCAGAGCTTGTCGTTCTCGGTGATCTTGCGCTGGATGCCGGAGAGCGCGGACTCGGCGACGAACGGAACGCGGATCTGCTCGGTGAAGGTGTCGGGCTGTCCGGCGTCCGCCGAGGTGACGGCGAAGTCCCAGATGCCGTTGAGGTTGGCCCAGTCGGGGCGGGTGAGTTGGGGGCGGGGGTATTCCGGGAGCGGGTTGTCGGTGGGGACCTGGTTGGTCCAGGGGGTGGTCATGGGGGACGGCTTGGGAGTCCACGCCCGGGGTGCGGCGGCCGCGGACCCGGTGGCCGTCAGTGCCGTGCCGCCGACCAGGGTGAGCGCGGCGAGCGCGGTGGTCGCCCACCGCGCTAGCTGTCTCAGCCAGTCCAACGGCCTTCGGCCTGCGGGTACTCGACGCATCGTGCCTCCTTGAATCGTGGGGTGGGAGACGTGCGCGTGCGGACGGCGGCCCGAGAGGGCTCGGGCCGCCTGGAACCGGACGCGGCGGCCGGCCGTGGGGGCTCGACCGCCGGGTCCGGGGCTTTCACATGAGTTGTCGTCTGCGGCCCAGCCAGGTCTGGGCTATGACTACGACGGCGAGGAAGGCGCCGCTGACGACCTGCTGGTAGGAGGAGTCGAGGGAGCCGATCTGGTTGATGACGTTCTGGATGACCTTCAACAGCAGTACGCCGACCAGGGAGCCGCTGACGTAGCCGAGCCCGCCGGTCAGCAGGGTCCCGCCGATGACCACGGCGGAAATGGCCTCCAGTTCCATGCCGTTGCCGAGGATGGTCACACCGGAGGCGAGCCAGGCGGCGTTGAGGGCACCGGCGAGCCCGGCGAGGAGTCCGGACAGGGTGTAGACGAGAATCTTGGTGCGGGCGACCGGGGCGCCCATCAGGGCCGCCGCGTCCTCGTTGCCGCCGACCGCGTACACGTGCTGTCCGAATCGGGTGCGGCGCAGTACGACGGCGCCCGCCACGAACAGGGCCAGGGTGATCCACACCGGGTTGCCCAGGCCCAGGGTGGTGCCCTGGCCCAGTTCGGCGAGGAAGGAGCCCTTGCCGATCAGGAAGGTGTCCGCGCCCTCGTCGGTGATGGCGAGCAGCAGGCCGCGCGCGCCCAGCATGGCGGCGAGGGTGACGATGAACGGGGCGAGGCGGGAGCGGGCGACGAGGAGTCCGTTGACGACGCCGATCAGTCCGCACACCGCCAGCGGCAGCAGCAGCGCCACCAGGGTGCCGTGCCGTGATCCCCAGGCCGCGAGGACGCCGCCGAGGGCGAACAGCGAGCCTACGGACAGGTCGATGCCGCCGGTGATGATCACGAAGGTCATGCCGAGGGCGACGATCGCCAGGAAGGCCGAACTCGTCGCCATGTTGCTGATGTTGTCGCCGGTGGCAAAGGAGTCGAAGGAGAACGACGCCACCAGGGAGACGAGTACCAGCACGGCCAGCGCGCCATGCTGCTGGATCAGGGCGCTCAGCCGTTCGGAGCGGGCGGAGCCGACCGGTTCGCTCTCCCCCGTCGGCTTGCTGCTCGCGGTGGTCACAGGCGCGTCCGTTTTCGTGACGGTCATCGCTTCCCCCGTCCCCGTGCCGCGTAGACCGCGGCGACGATCACTATGGCCTGGGCGATCTGGGTCCAGGAGGGCGGCAGATCGTGCTTGATGAGGGTGGCGGTGAGCAGCTGGATCAGGACGGCTCCCGCGACGGTGCCGGCGATGTTGACCCGGCCACCGGTCAGCGGGGTACCGCCGACGACGACCGCCGTGATCGCCGAGAGCTCCATCAGGTTGCCCAGCGACGTCGGGTCGCCGGCCTGGAGACGGGCGGTGGCCAGCACACCGGCGACGGCGGCCAGCAGCGCGCACACGACGTACACGACGATCAGTACGCGCCGCACCGGCAGACCTGCGAGCTGCGCGGCGGGCCGGCTGTCGCCGATGGCGAGGAGCTGGCGTCCGAAGGTGGTGCGACGCACCACGAAGGCCACCAGCACGGCCAGGACGGCGGCGATCAGGATGAGGTACGGGATGCCGAGGAAGTCGCCGGAACCCAGGGAGGCCAGGGAGGGGTTGCGCAGGTCCTCCAGCTGGGGCAGCAGCACCAGGGCGAGGCCCCGGCCGCCGACCATGAGCGCCAGGGTGGCGACGATCGGTTGTACGCCGACGAGCGCGACCAGCGCACCGTTGGCCAGTCCGACCGCGGCGGCGAACAGCGCGACCACGAGCAGGGCGGGCAGCAGCCCGTAGCCGAGGTAGAGCGCGGTGACGGACGCCGCCAGTGCCATCACGGCACCGACGGACAGGTCCACGCCCTCGGTGCCGATGACCAGGGCCATGCCGAGGGCGACGATGATGACGGGGGCGACCTGGACGGCCTGGGTGCGGAAGTTCTCGGCGGAGAGGAAGTGCGGGGTGATGACGGTGTTGACGACGAGCAGCGCCGCGACGCCCGCGTAGACGCCGTACGTCTGGAGCCACTGGAGCACGCGGGCCTTGTCCAGCGGGGCGGTGCGGAGGGTGGCCTCAGCCATCGGTGGCCACCTCCTTGGCCAGGTGCTCCACCTGGGCGTCCCCGGCGATGGTGCGCATCAGCTTGTCCTCGGTGACGTCGTCGCCGGTCAGTTCGCCGACGACGGCACCGTCCTTCAGTACGACCACGCGGTCGGACCCTTCGATCAGTTCCTCCAGGTCGGAGGAGATGAGCAGGACGCCCAGGCCGTCGGCGGCCAGTTCGTCCACGAGTTTCTGCACCTCGGCCTTGGCGCCGACGTCGATGCCGCGGGTGGGCTCGTCGAGCAGGAGCACCTTGGGGTTCATGGCGAGCCAGCGGGCGAGCAGCACCTTCTGCTGGTTGCCGCCGGAGAGTTCCCCGACCTTCTGGTGCGGTGAGGAGGCCTTGATGCGCAGCCGCTTGATGAAGGTGTCGACGACGCTGTCGACGCGGGCCTCGGAGACGAGGCCGAAGCGGGAGAGGCGGGGCAGGACGGCGAGCGCGATGTTCTCCCGGACCGAAAGGCCGGGGACGATGCCCTCGCTCTTGCGGTCCTCGGGCAGCAGGCTGACGCCCGCCCGGATGGCGGCCGGCGCCGAACCGCCGCGCAGCGGGACGCCGGCCACCGTGATCCGGCCCGAACGGACGGGCAGGGCACCGGAGATGGCCTTCGCGGTCTCGGTACGGCCGGAGCCGAGGAGTCCGCCCAGGCCGACGACCTCACCGGGCCTGATGCTCAGGGACACCTCGTGCAGTTTGTGCGGCACCGTCAGTTCCCGGGCGTCCAGCACGGGTTGGCTGTCGGTCGCCTCGTGGTCGCCGGTGAACTTGGTGAGACCTTCCTCGCGTACCTCGCCCAGGTCGCGGCCGAGCATGGTGGAGACGAGGGCGAGGCGGTCGAGGTCGGCCAGCCGGCCGTGGTGGACGCGCCGGCCGTCGCGGAGCACGGTGACCGTGCTGCACACGGCGTAGAGCTCGTCGAGGCGGTGGCTGACGTAGACGACGGCGATGCCCGCGTCGCGCAGGCGCCGGATCACCGAGAACAGGGTCTCGACCTCGCGCGGTTCGAGGGACGAGGTCGGTTCGTCCATGATGACGATGCGGGCGTCGGTGGCGACGGCTCGGGCCAGGGCCACCATCTGCTGGGCGCCGACTCCGAGGGTGCGCAGCGGCCGGCGGACGTCGACGCGGACGCCGTAGCCGCGCAGGGTCTCCTCGGCCTCCCGGTTCATGCGGGCGATGTCCAGCACGCCGAAGCGGTTGCGCGGTTCACGACCGAGGAAGAGGTTGCGGGCCACGCTGAGCAGCGGGATCAGGTTGACCTCTTGGTAGATGGTCGAGATGCCCGCCTTCTGCGCGTCCAGGGGCGTGGCGAAGGAGACCTTGTCGCCCTGGAAGGTGATCTCGCCGGCGTCGGGGCGGTACACGCCGGTGAGGAGCTTGATGAGGGTCGACTTGCCGGCGCCGTTCTCGCCGATGAGGGCGTGGACCTCACCGGCGTGCAGGGTGAGGTCCACGTCGTCCAGGGCCCGGACGCCGGGGAAGGACTTGCTCAGTCCGCGGACGGCGAGGACTTCGGCGGGGGGTGCCACCTGTGCCTCCAGGAAGAAGAAGGAATGCAGGAGTGGGTCGGGGGCCCGGCCTCGGCCGGGCCCCCGCGGGTTCAGTACGCCTTGCCGATCTCCGACTTCGCGTTGTCCGCGTCGTAGGCGCTGTCCTGGATGATGACGTCCTGCGGGACTTCCTCGCCCTTGGTGAAGGTGTCGAGGGTCTGGAACGCCAGCGGGCCGAACCGGGGGTTGGACTCGATGACGCCGCTGATCCAGCCGTCCACGATGCCCTGGACGGCATTGCGGGTGCCGTCGACGGTCACGATCTTGACGTCTCCGGCCTTCTTGCCCGCGCCCTTCAGCGCGGCGACCGCGCCGAGACCCATCTCGTCGTTCTCGGCGTAGATGCCCTTGATACCGGGCTTCGACTGGATGAGCTGCTCGGTGACCTGCTGGCCCTTCTCCCGGGCGAAGTCACCGGTCTGCTCGAACACGACCTTCAACTCCGGTGCCTTCTCGGCGATCCGCTCCTTGAAGCCCTTGGTGCGCTCGGTGGTGACGTTGTTGCCGGCCGAGCCGAGGAGGATGGCGACCTCGCCCTTGCCGCCGGTCGCCTCGATCATCTGGTCGGCGGCGCGCTTGCCCTGCTCGACGAAGTCGGAGGCGATGAAGGAGACGTAGTCCTTGCAGGCGGTGGCGTTGATCTTGCGGTCGATCGTGACGATCGGGACCTTCTTGGCGGCCGCGGCCTGCAGCACCGGGTCCCAGCCGTCGGAGTTGAGCGGGGCGATCACCAGCAGGTCGGCGCCCTTGGCGAGCAGGTCCTGGACGTCGCTGATCTGCTTGGAGAACTGCGACTGGGCGTTGGCCGTCAGCAGCTTGACGCCCCGCTTCTTCGCCTCGTCCTTGATGGACTGGGTCTCCGCGATGCGGAACGGGTTGGCCTCCTTCTCCGACTGGGAGAAGCCCACTGTCGCGTTCTTCAGATCCAGCTTCTCGGCGCCGTAGGCGTCGATCGCACAGGTCTTGCTGCCCGGCTTCGGTGTGACGACCTTCTGTTCGGCTCCGGCGGCCGCCGGGGACTGTGTGTCCTTCGACGCGTCGTCCTCCGACTTCGCGCAGGCGCCGGCGGTCAAGGCCACAGCGGCGGCCAGGGCCACGACCCCGGGGCGGGTGAGGAGACGAGGACGGTGAGTGGTGCGCTGCATGGTGACCCCGATCCGGGCGACGCTGAAAGGGAACTGGGGAGCTGACACAGGAGCAGAAACGGTGCATCTCCCCTGGCGGGCAACGTTGTCGGGCCCGCCGCAAGGAGGTTTTTACATCGTTGGAAGGACGCTGTAAACCCCCTGTGCGCACACCTGTGTGCATCCTGGGAAGGCAGGGATACGGGGGAAGCGCTTACCCGACCGCGGGTTGAGGGCGTGCGTCAACTCCCGTAGGGCCTCCGGCCCTCGGGCGACCAGGCTCTTTGCGGCAGCCGCGGGTGCCCACCGGGCGCAGCAAGCAGGAAGCGGGAAGTCGGGAGCGGGAAGCGGGGAGCAGGGAGCGGGAAGCAGGGGGTGGATAGCGGGAAGCAGGGAATAGGCAGCGGGAAGCAGGGTTTCAGCCGGAGTCGGTGAAGTGGTCACCGCGGCCGTACCCGTACGAACCGGCGCCCGTCGGCGGGTCAGCCTTGCCGACGGTCCTTCGGCGCGCCGCGCCCGAGGGTGCTCTCCCGCTCGACCAGGCGGTACTCCGCCCAGACTCGGCGGGGTTCGGGAGCCTCGCCGCCCAGCCGGGCGAGCACCGACTCCACGGCCAGTCGGCCGATGGCTGACTTGTCCGGCGACACGGAAGTGAGCGTCACCGCGCCGAAGTGTCCCTCGACCACGTCGTCGAAGCCGACGACCGCGATGTCCTCGGGGACGCGCAGTCCGCGCTCGTGCAGGACGCGCATGGCGCCGATGGCCATCGGGTCGTTGTACGCGAAGATCGCGTCGGGGCGCCGGCCGGCGTCGAGGATCCGCGTCATGGCCGCCGCGCCGTCCGCATGCCCCCAGCCGTCGGTGGCGGCCACGAGCCCGTCGTCGGCGGGGAGTCCGGCGGCGGTGAGCTCCTCGCGCCAGCCGCGTACGCGCAGTTGCGCGGGCTCGCTGCGGCCGCGCCGGTCGCCGATGAACGCCACCTCCCGGCGTCCGAGGCCGACCAGGTGCCGGACGGCGGCGCGCGCCGCGGCGACGTTGTCGATGGCGATGTGGTCGTAGGGGAGGTCGTAGTCACGCTCCCCGAGCAGCACCAGCGGCACGTTCTCCGCACGGTCGCGCAGGTCTTCGGCCTCCAACTCGATGGGGCTGAGGATGAGTCCGTCGATGACGCGCGCGCGGAAGCCCTGACTGACCAGGAGTTCCTGTTCGCGGCGTCCGCCGGTGTGATCCAGCAGCACGATGTAGTCATGGGCGGCGGCTGCATCGATGACGGCGGCGGCCAGTTCGGCGAAGTACGGGTTGCCGAGTTCCGGCAGGGCGAGCGCGATCATGCCCGTGCGGCCCTTGCGCAGGTGCCGGGCGGCCAGGTTGGGCCGGTAGCCGAGCGCGTCGATGGACCGCTGGACCCGTTCACGCATGGCCGGAGTGACGTGCTGGTAGTTGTTCACCACGTTGGAGACGGTCTTGATGGAGACCCCGGCATGGGCGGCGACGTCCTTGAGGCTGACCCGCACGGCATTCCCTTTCAGAGCGGCCCGACTCGGGTGGTCGGTGCGGGTACGGTGTCGTCACCGTGAGCCTGGCGCCGAGTCCCAGTGCTTGACATTTACAACGTTATACAGCTGTCATCGTCGCGCTGACAAGGCGTTGAACCGACACCCGGGGCGCGGATTACACGTCGCCGTCCGACCTGCTCATCGTCCCGTAGAGGATGCCGACGATCGCCGCGGTAGGCCAGGTGGTGGCGGGTGAGTCGTAGCGGGTGAGTCGAAGCCGGTGTTCTCGTGGCAGCCGTCTCATCCATGCACTGTCCCGGCGCCCGGCGCCGACGCACTGCAGCGGGTGGGCATCGGCTGCGCATCGCGGCTGGGCCGGGTGGGCTTCGGCTGGGCAGGCTGGGGCATCGGCTGGGCAGGCTGGGGCATCGGCATGGATCGGGGGCGGTTCCTGACCGCCCCCGCGTTCCCGCCGGGTCTCTAGCCCTTGCGTCCCTCCCAGCCATAGGGGGTCTCCGCGCCCTGCGCGGGTTCGCCGATCAGCCCTGCTTCCCTTTGCTCGCGTACCGTCAGCTGCGCGAGTTCGTCCTGGTCGGGGCGGCGGGGCAGGCCCCTGTTGTGGCCATGCTCCCAGTCGCCCTCGACGGCCTTGTTGGACTTGTGATGGTGCGTCATGCGCGGCCTCCTCGATCGAGGGCCGGGAGTGCTGAGAGTCGAGTCAGCTCCTCAGCACCTGTTGGATCACCCCTGGCGACGCTGTCGGTGACATGCCGAAGACACCGGTTCAACAAACCGCAGAAGGCGTTTGGCGAGCCGAAACCGAACGACGACATCGACATGGCAACTCCTGGGTCATCGACGGCTCCCCTCCACGAAAACGCGGCATTCCGAGCCCTGCAAGCCGAGCGAGGGACCATGCCGGGCAATCCGTGCCGGCACGTGTTCTCCGGCGCTACGCGCTGTGATGCGGGCTGCTCGGGCTCCGGCCCTTCACAGCCCGGGGGGTGGGCGTATCCAGCCCTTCACGGCCCGGGGCTGGGCGTATCCGATGGAAATGCCGTCGAGCCTCACCCACACCCGTCACACCGCGGGCCGGTCAGGATTACCTGGTCCGGAGTCCGTCCACGATCAAGGTCAGGATGCGGGCCGCCCGCACCGCGCCGCCTCGGGCCGGGTCGATACGCCACAGGACGCTCAGTTGCAGGAGGACGTCCTCCGGGTCGAGGCCGGGCTTGAGGGTGCCGTCATCCGCGCCGGCTTCGAGCAGACGGGCGATGGCACCGACGAAGGGCTCGTAGTACTCGTCGTCGAGACCGCCGTTGGTCGCCGCGTGGATGACCTCCGCCACGCCGAACTTGAGCCGGCCGTAGTGCGCGACCTCCTCGAACCAGAGGCGGAGCGCCGTCAGTGGCGGGTTCTCCCCCAGGAGGGCCGGGACACGGTCGATCAGGGACTGGATGTCATGCCGGTACAGCTCCATGACCAGCGCCTCCCGCGTCGGGAAGTGCCGGTAGAGCGTGCCGATGCCCACGCCCGCCTGCTTGGCGATCGCCGTCAGCGAGGCCGAACCGGACCCGGACAGCGCTTCGCGGGCGACGGCCAGGATGCGCTCCCGGTTGTCCAGAGCGTCTTTCCGGGTCGGTTTCGCGGGCGGCGGGTTCACGTGAGAGATCCAATCATGCCGATTCCATCGTGCCGATTCCATCGTGCCGATTCGGTCGTGCCGATTCGGTCGTGCCGGGCGGTCGTGCCGATTCGGTCGTGCCGGGCGGTCGTGTCGGGCGGTCGTGCCGGTAGGCCACGCGGCCACGCCGCCAGTTGCCAAACGGAGGGGCCTCCGTTACGTTGGAGGACATACCGGAGGACCCTCCGTTTCATTCTGGCACATCGCCCCGTCCCACCCCATTCCACGGAGGAATCCCATGCCCGAATTGGTATTGGTCACCGGCGGCAGCGGCTACATCGCCGGTTGGTGCATCGCCGAGTTGCTGCACCGCGGATATGACGTACGGACCACGGTGCGCAGCCCCGAGCGCGAGCGGTTCGTCACGGAGGTCGTCTCCACCGAGGTCGACCCGGCGGGGCGCCTGAGTTTCGCCGTCGCCGACCTCACGGCGGACGACGGCTGGGACGCGGCGATGAAGGGCGTCGAGTACGTCCTGCACGTCGCCTCCCCGCTGGGCGCCGCCCCCGACGACCCCCAAGCCCTCATCGCCCCGGCGCGCGACGGCACCCTGCGCGTACTGCGGGCGGCGACCGCGGCCGGCGTACGGCGCGTGGTGATGACGTCGGCGGCGAACGCGGCGAGCCCGTCGTCGTACGCCTCCGAAGGCATCACCGACGAGACCCTGTGGACCGACCCGGACGACCCGACACTGATCCCCTACCGCCGTTCCAAGACCCTCGCGGAACGCGCCGCCTGGGACTACATGGAGGGCTACGACGGTCCCACCGAGTTGACGACCGTGCTCCCCGGCGCCGTGTTCGGCCCCGTACTCACGCCCGACAACCTCGGATCGGTCGGGATCATCGCCCGCATGATCTCGGGGCAGATGGCGGGAGCGCCGCGCATCGGTCTCGAGGTCGTCGATGTCCGCGACCTGGTCGATGCGCACATCCTGGCGATGACCTCACCGGCTGCCGCCGGCCAACGCTTCCTCGCCACCGGCGAGTTCCTGTGGATGACCGACATGGCCCGCATCCTGCGTGACGGACTCGGTGAACACGGCCGCCGGGTCAGGACGCGTCGGATCCCGGACTTCGCGGTCCGTCTGACGGCGCGGTTCAAGGATCCCTCGCTCCGCGAGATCACCCCTTCGCTGGGCCGCCGTAACCGGCACAGCACCGAGAAGGCGCGCACGCTCCTCGGCTGGCGAGCACGACCCGCGCGCGAGACGGTCCTCGACTGTGCCGACAGCCTGATCGCCCACGGCGCGGTATAGCTAGGGCCGTCGCCGCCTGCTCAGCTCCGGACGCCGATGGCGAGTTCGGGGAAGGTGACACCGGTCAGCTCCTCGGACACGGTCCACAGACGTCGGGCGACGGCGGGGTCGCCGGCCGCCGCCGAGCGGCCGACCAGAGCCGGGGCGCCACGCATCTCGAACATGCCGTCAGGGCCTACGAAGCTAGCGCCGGGCAGGTCCTGGACGGCGGCGTACAGGGTGGGCAGCGCCCCGGCCCGGCTGTCCTGGGCGACGAGCCTGTTGCCGAGGCGGAGAGCGAGGCCGCGCAGGAAATTGGCGTCGTGACTCTGGAGGTTGGTGGCGGCCCAGCCGGGGTGGGCGGCGAGGGCGCGGACCGGTGAGCCCGCCCCGGTGAGCCGTCGCTGGAGCTCAAGGGTGAAGAGCAGGTTGGCGAGCTTGGACTGGCTGTAGGCGGCCATCGGGTGGTACTCGCCGGCGAGGTCGAGGTTGTCGAAGCGGATGCGGGGGTTGCCGGGCGCCCTGTGTCCGGTGGACGACAGGGTCACCACACGGTCGGTGATATGCGGCAGCAGCAGGTTGGTCAGGGCGAAGTGGCCCAGATGGTTGGTGCCGAACTGCATCTCGAAGCCGTCCTTGGTGCGCGCTTCGGGGATGTTCATGACGCCGGCGTTGTTGATGAGCAGGTCCAGGTCGCCATGCCAGGCGGCGGCGAACTCGCGGACCGAGGACAGGTCGGCCAGGTCGAGGCGGCGTACCTCCACGCTGCCGTTGACGGCCGCCGCCGCGCTCTCGCCGCGCCCGGTGTCCCGGACGGCGAGAACGACGTGGGCGCCGGCGCCGGCCAGCGCCTCGACGGTCGCGAGGCCGAGTCCGCTGTTGGCACCGGTCACGACGGCGGTACGGCCCCTCTGGTCGGGGATGTCAGTGGTGGTCCAGGGCTGAGGGTTCTGGTTCTTTGCCATGCCTCCAATGTAAGCGGTGATAACAATGTATGCAACGCTCACAATGTGGGCGTTGCTCACGCCGACGCTAGGCTGAGGGCATGACGAGCCGCCCCTACCACCACGGAGACCTCCCGACCGCCCTGCTCACGCGCGCCGAGCAGGCCCTGCGCGAGCGGGGGCCCGGGGCACTGTCACTGCGGGAGCTGGCCCGCGACATCGGGGTGAGTCCCGCCGCTCCCAGCCGCCACTTCAAGACCAAGCAGGCGCTGCTGGACTCGCTGGCCCTGACCGGTTTCGAGCGGCTCGCGGAGGCCATCACGACCTCCCAACAGAACCTCGACGGCGCATCCTTCGGCGACCGACTCGGCGCCGCGGCCCGCGCCTACGTCGGCTTCGCCGTGAACAACGCCGCCCTGCTCGACCTGATGTTCTCCGTCAAGCACAGCCCGCAGGCGTCGCAGGAGCTTGGGGCGAGTGCCCACCGCTGGTCCGAGCAACTCCTCGGCCTCATCGGCGACGGGCAGCGAAGCGGCGAAGTGCGGGAGGGACAGCTGGAGCGCGTCGCCCTGCCGATCTTCGCGGCCCTGCACGGCTACGCCAGCCTGGCAGTGAGCGGAATGCTGCCACCGGTGGTCTTGGAGCACGGACTCGACGACGTGATCGCGTCCATCCTGCGCGCGTGCACGCCGGACGCGGAGCAGGCAGGACTGCCGAGCCCGCGCTGACCCGACACCCCGGCGAGGAGGGACGACGCCCACTCGCACGGCGCGAAGGTGATGACCGAGCTCCGACGTACCGCGTCCGCTACTGTCCCGGTCGCGGAAGCGCCGCCAGCAGCCCGGCGACGGTCGCGGCGACGGAGCGATGCCAATACTGTCCGCGGCGGATCATGGCGTGATCCCCACCCTTCACCAGTTCCAGGTGAGCCCGCGCGCCGGCCACACCGGCCCGGCGTACGAATGCCGCCGACGCGGCCGGGTCGGTGATGCGGTCGCGGTCGCCGTGCAGCACGACCACGTCCTTGTCCCGCAGCTGCTCCACCGGCTCGCCCTCCGGACACCACGGCCCCAGCGCAAGCACGGCCCGCACCTCCGGGGCCACCGCGGCGCGCAGCGCGGCGCGGCCGCCCATCGAGTGCCCGACCAGCACCACCGGAACGTCTCCGACCTGTGTGGCAAGCTCCCGCAGCGCCCGGTGGGCGTCGCGGACCGGATCGGCGTCCTGGCCGTTCCAGCCCCGTACGCGATAGCGCACCTCGGCCAGCAGGACGTCGGCATCCGGCACCGCGGCGGCGACGGCACGGACGAAGGGCCGCATCCGCACGGCTGCCGGATGCCAGTGGCGGGACCTGGCCCGGCTGTCGACGGATCCGCCGTGCAGGAACAGAACCGCGGCGCGCACCGACCGCGAGGTACGCCGGGTCAGCAGCGCGGTCGCGGCTCCATGCGCTCCCGTGCCGCCGGATCCGCTCTCGTGCCCTGCCATCCGTTCTCCTCCGCGCATACGTGTGGGGTGACGCACAACCGGTTACTCGTGCGGAATGGTACGGACGCTGAAAGGGCACGAGAGGCATGGTGGGCACCGCGCGGCCGAGACCGGGCGGGCATCCGAGGCCGGCCCGGACGAACAGGTGGAGCGGCGAGCGCCGGACAGTCCCACGGACCTGCCCAAGCGCTCCTGGGTCGCGGTGCTGAAAGGCACCCTGAAGGAGTTCAAGAAGGACGAGCTCACCGACCGGGCCGCGGCGCTGACCTACTACGGCATCCTCGCCCTGTTCCCGGCGCTGCTGGCGCTCATCTCGCTGCTCGGAGTCATCGGGGAGTCCGCGACGCAGCGAGTGCTGGACAACATCCAGAAGCTGGCCCCCGGCGCCGCGCGAGACGTGCTCACCAGCGCCGTTCAGCAGATGCAGGGCAACGCCGGCATCGGGTCCGCCATGGCCGCCGTGGGTCTGCTCCTCGCCGTGTGGTCGGCCTCCGGCTACGTCGCCGCGTTCATCAGGACCGCCAACGCGGTGTACGACGTCCCGGAGGGCCGCCCGGTGTGGAAGGTGCTGCCGGTCCGCGTCGGTGTGACGGTGACCCTGCTGGTCATGGCGGTCATCAGCGCGGTGATCGTCGTGTTCACCGGCGGCCTGGCCCAAGAAGTCGGCTCCTCACTGGGTATCGGCGACACAGCGCTCACCGTGTGGTCGATCGCGAAGTGGCCGGTGCTCGTCCTCCTGGTCTCGACCATGATCGCGATCCTCTACTGGGCCACTCCGAACGCCAAGGTCCGCGGCTTCCGCTGGGTCACGCCGGGCAGTTTCCTGGCACTGGCGATCTGGCTGATCGCCTCGGCCGGCTTCGCGGTGTACGCGGCGAACTTCGGCTCGTACAACAAGACCTACGGCACCTTCGCGGGCGTGATCATCTTCCTGGTCTGGATGTGGATCACGAACCTGGCGATCCTGCTGGGCCTGGAGTGCGATGCGGAGCTGGCTCGCCAACGTGCCGTCGCGGGCGGTCACCCCGCCGAGAAGGAGCCGTACGTAGAGCCTCGCGACACCAGCAAGTGGGACGAGGACGACCGCCGACGGCTTGGGTCCTAGGCCGAGTCCCGCCGGGCAGGTCCGTCGGCCTCTTCCACCGGCGGCATGAACGCCCGCAGCCACCGCTCCGTCTGCGCGACATGCGCCTGTGCCGCGCCCGCCGCGGCCACGGGGTCACGGTCGGCGATGGCGGTGGCCAGGACGCGGTGGTCGTCGTCGCTCTTCCTGCGCAGGTCGGGGCCTTCGGGCAGGGTGAAGACCTGGTACTTGCGGGAGCGGGCGCGGAAGACCGCCAGGAGAGTGGCCAGGGTGGGATTGCCGCCCACGCGTGCGATCTCCGCGTGGAAGCGGTGGTCGAGTTCGGATGCCTTGGTGGGGTCGCTCGTGGCCTCCATGTCCTCGATGAGGGAGAACAGCGTGCGCACGGTCTCTGGTGTGCAGCGCGCCGCCGCCTGGGCGGCCACGTGGGCCTCCAGGACGCGCCGGATCTCGTAGACCTCCAACAGGCCCGAGAGCGGGAGGAGTTCGAGGGTCAGGGAGAGGCTGCCGATCACGTCCTCGGGCCTCAGTTGTGAGACGTAGGTGCCCGAGCCGTGCCGCGGCTCGATGACGCCCAGGGCGGCGAGCATCCGTACGGCCTCGCGCAGCGACCCGCGGGAGACCCCCAACTCCTCACAGAGCTCGCCCTCGGGGGGAATGCGGTCGCCCGGACCGAGGCGCCCCGTCCCGATCATGTGCCGTAGGCCGTGGAACGCCTTCTCGACTGCGGACATCCGTCCCTCTTCCTCCCCTGCCGGTCCGGCGATCACACCGCCGTCCCCTTGGAGCACTGTAGCGAGTGTCAGATGTGTCGGATGCGTGTCACTCCGAAGTCATCTGATGACTTTCACTGTACGACCCTTGTTTCCTTCGAGAAAGGTAGTGCAGGATGCCGAGTCATCAAACGTGTCCGGCGGATTCCGATCTTCCGTGAGCCCGCCCTGCCCAGATGTGGAGTCCTGTGAGCGAGACCGAGGTGACCACCGCACCGCGCCCTCTGCTGCTTGCGGACGGTCGGCCCGCCGACCGGGCGTGGTCGCTGGATCCTGCCCTCAAGCATCTGAACCACGGCTCCTTCGGGGCCGTCCCGCTGGTGGCCCAGGAGCGGCAGGAACTGCTGCGCGTGGAGATGGAACGCTCACCCGTGGTGTGGTTCCCCGCGCTCCCCCAGCGGCTCGCCTCGGCCCGTGTCGAGCTCGCCGACTTCCTGCGCGTCAGCGCCGGCGACCTCGCCCTGGTACCGAACGCCAGCGCCGGTGCGAGTGTCGTCTACGCCGCACTCAGCTTGCGTCCCGGCGGGGAGATCGTCGTCACCGACCACGGCTACGGAGCCGTGACGATGGGTGCCGAGCGGCTGGCACGACGCTGGGGCGGCCGGGTCCGTACCGCCCGGGTGCCACTGGACGCGGACGAGGACCAGGCATACGAGGCCGTGGTCGCCGAACTCGGCGATGCCACCGAGCTGGTCGTCGTCGACCAGATCACGTCGGCGACCGCGCGTCGGTTCCCGGTGGAGCGCATCGGGGCGGAGGCCGGTCGGCGCGGCATCCCCGTCCTCGTGGACGGCGCCCACGCGCCCGGCCTGCTCGACTCCCCGCTCGCCGACGCCACCTACGACGTCTGGACCGGCAACCTGCACAAGTGGGGCTGCGCCCCGCGCGGCACGGCGGCCCTGGTCGCCCGCGGCCCCCTGCGCGACCGGCTCTACCCGCTCATCGACTCCTGGGCCGCAGCCGATCCGTTCCCGGACCGCTTCGACACCCAGGGGACCGTCGACGCCACCTCCTACCTCGCCGCGCCGACATCGCTGGCGTTCATCGAGCGCACCTGGGGCTGGCCCGCCGCCCGCCGCTACATGGACGAACTTGCCGACTACGGCGCCCGTGTCATCGGCGGCGCGCTCGCCGAAACGGCCGGCGCGGACAGCGACGGCGCGGTCGACGTCGGCATGCCCGTCCCCGGGATGCGCCTGGTGCGCCTCCCGGACGGGCTCGCCGCCGACCGCCTGGAGGCCGACGCGCTGCGCGACCGGGTGGCTGTCGAACTGGGCGTGGAAGCGGCCTTCACCAGCTTCGACGGCATCGGCTACATGCGGCTGTCCGCCCACGTCTACAACACGGCCGCCGACTACGAGTACTTCGCCGAGGAATGCGTCCCCGTCCTCGGCCGGTGGGCACGAGGAAACTGAAGGAAGAGGTCAGCACAATGAGAAGAAGGACGGCAGCTCTCGCGCTCGGCACCGCCGCCGCGATGGTCCTGACCGGCTGTTCCACCATGAGCCCCGAGGCGAGCGGAACAGTCACCCTCAACATGGTCGAGAGCCTGACGAACCCGACCCGCACCGCACTGCTCAAGGACCTCATAGCCGACTTCGAGCAGCAGAACCCCAAGGTCAAGGTCAACCTGGTCTCCCCGCCCACCGAGCAGGCCGACCAGAAGCTCCAGCAGATGCTCCAGTCCGGCAGCGGCGTGGACGTCCTGGAGGTCCGCGACATCACCGTCGGACCCTGGTCGAACAACGGCTGGCTCTACGACATGAAGAAGGACCTCGACGGCTGGAAGGGCTGGGAGGCGATGACGGAGAACGCCGTCAACGCATCCAAGGACGCCAAGGGCAAGACGTACTTCGTCCCGTACGGCTTCTACGGCCTGAGCCTCTTCTACCGCACCGACCTGATCAAGGAGGCGGGCTTCAGCAAGCCGCCGGCCACGTGGGCGGAACTGGTGGAGCAGGCCTCCGCCATCCACGATCCGGCCAAGCGCCGGTACGGCTACGCCTTCAGGGGTGGCGCCAACTCCAACAGCAACGCCACCGCAGCGATCGAGGCCTACCTCGCCGACCAGGTCGACCCGGCGAACGGCTTCAAGCTCAAGGACGGCCGCACGATCTTCGCCGCCCCCGAGGCTGAGGAGGCCATGAAGAACTATCTCAAGCTCTTCAAGGAGGCCTCCCCCAAGTCGTCCGTCGCCTGGGGCTACCCGGAGATGGTCGAGGCGTTCTCCAACGGCTCCACGGCGTTCCTGCTCCAGGACCCCGAGGTGATCGCCACGGTCTCGGAGTCCAAGTCCATCTCGAAGGACCAGTGGGGCACCGCGCCGCTGGTGGCCGGGCCCGGCGGCAAGACCGTGCAGCCGCTGGCCACCGCCGGGTGGGGTGTCGCCCAGGGCAGCGAGCACAAGGCCGAGGCCGTCAAGCTGGTCGAGTTCCTCTCGCAGGGCGAGGCGTCGACGACGTTCACCAAGAAGAACAGCCTGGTGCCCATCCTCAAGTCGGCGACCAGCGACCCCTTCTACAAGACCGGTCCCTGGTCGAGCTACGTCACGATGACCGAGCAGCCGGACAAGTACCTGGTCGTCACCCAGCCGCGTGGTGTCACCTGGTGGGCCGAGTGGCAGCAGAAGGCGGACGCCGACGTGCAGAAGCTGATCCTCGGCAAGACCACGCCCAAGAAGCTGGTCGCGGGCTGGGACGCGTACTGGACCGAGAAGTGGCAGCAGGAGCAGTAGACATGTCCGTCACGTCCACAACGGCCACGAAGACGAAGGCGCCGGGCAGTGGGGAGACCTCGCACAAGCGGGGTCTCCCCCGTGGGGGCCGGCGGCGGGAGTTCACCACCCGGCGCGGTCTTCAGATCGCCGCGTTCATGGCGCCGGCCGCGGTCTTCGTGGCGGTCTTCACGTACTACCCCATGATCGCGGGCGGCCAGATGGCCTTCCGCAACTGGAAGTTGACCGACCTGACCGACACCTCCTGGGTCGGGCTGAAGAACTTCCGCGACGTCTTCGCCGATCCGGCCTGGGGCACCGTCCTCGGCAACAGCGCGATCTGGGTGTTCGGTTCGATCGTGCCCCAGCTGGTGATCGGCTTCGCGCTCGCGCTGTGGCTGCGCCGCCGCTTCCGCTTCCGCGGCCTCTACCAAGCGCTGATCTTCTTCCCCTGGGCGATCTCCGGATTCCTCATCGGCATCCTCTTCCGCTGGCTGTTCAACAGTGAGTTCGGTGTCGTCAACGACCTGCTCCAGAAGGCCGGTCTGATCGACGAGCCGGTCGCCTGGCTGGCGGATCCGAAGACGGCGATGGTGGCCGTGCTGATCGCCAACATCTGGTACGGCGTCACCTTCTTCGCGATCATGATCCTGGCCGCGCTCCAGTCGATCCCCGACGAGCTCTACGAGGCGGCGGCGCTGGACGGCGCGGGCAAGGCACGCACGCTGTTCCAGATCACGATCCCGTACATCCGCACCACGCTGGCGCTGACCGTGCTGCTGCGGGTGATCTGGATCTTCAACTTCCCCGACCTGATCTTCGGCATGACCGGCGGCGGGCCGAACAACGAGACGCACATCGTGACCACCTGGATGATCAAGATCACTCAGCAGGGCGACTACGGCAGGGCCTCCGCGCTCGGCCTCCTCGTGGTGGCCGCGCTGCTGGTGTTCGCGGTGTTCTTCCTCATGGCCACGCGAGAGAAGAAAGGAGCGAGGCGATGATCGGCAAGGAGTCCGCGGCCGGCCGGGCCGTGAAGTTCACCTTCCTCGGCGTGTGGCTGCTCTTCACCGTCTTCCCCCTCTACTGGATCACCGTCACCTCGCTCAAGGCCCCCGGCGACATCTTCAAGTTCCCACTCGCCTACTGGCCCGAGCGGTTCTCGCTGGAGAACTACAGCGGCCTGTTCGGCACGGCCGACTTCGGGACCTACCTCACCAACAGCCTCATCGTCTCCACCGTTGCCGGTGCCACGGCCACCGCGATCTCGATGCTCTCGGCGTACGTGCTGGCCCGGTTCGAGTTCCGCACCAAGTCCGCGCTGCTGATGGCCGCGCTGGTCACCCAGATGATCCCGTCGTTCATCGCGCTCGGACCGCTGTACCTGCTGATGACCGACCTGCAGCTGGTGGACAACCGCTTCGGTCTGATCCTCGTCTACATCGCGGTGTGCATCCCCTTCTGCACGGTGATGCTGCGCGGCTTCTTCGAGAACATCCCGGACGCCCTGGAGGAGGCCGCCATGATCGACGGCCTGTCGCGGTTCTCGGCGCTGTTCCGGGTCCTGCTGCCGGTGATGCGCCCCGGCATCATCGCCGCGTTCATCTTCAACTTCGTCAACTGCTGGAACGAGCTGTTCCTGTCGGTGACGCTGATGAACAGCGACAGCAACAAGACCGTCCCGACGGCGCTGAACGGCTTCATCTCCAGCTTCAACATCGACTGGGGCTCGATGTCCGCGGCGGCCGTGCTCACCATCCTGCCCACCATGCTCCTGTTCGCCTTCGCCAGCCGCCACATCGTGCAGGGCCTCACCTCGGGGGCGGTGAAGGGCTGATGGACGGGCTCCCCAGCGCCTCATGAGTACGCGTACTCACTCCTCACTCGCGAAACCGCCCATCCGGGTACTCGGGCCCGATGACAGACTCACCCCATGTCCTCCCCAACGTCCGCCCGTCTCAGGGCTCTTGCCGGCGCCGGCCTCGTCCTCACGGGCGCACTGACCCTCACTGCCTGCGGTGACGTGCCTGCCCCGGGTACGACGGCCGGGGCTGCCACGCCCAGCCCGTCGGTGACCGCCTCGGGTGCGTCGCCGTATGTGGAGCCGGGGGCCAATGACGGTGCGCCGCACTACAACGAGAACAACGCCTACCGGCAGTCCGGCGACATGTCCCCCGCGCACGCGAAGGACGCCCAGCGGGAGGCCGAGCGCATCAGGCCGGTGCTGAAGCGACTGTGGGAGCAGCACAAGTGGCAACCCTCGGCGGTGCGTTCGGCCCTGCTTCGGCTGGGCTACGAGGAGGAACGCATCACGAAGGACGGTAAGCGGCTCGGCGGGACGCTCACCGTCCACGAGATGTTCTCGCGCTACGAGAACGGCGAATACGTCACGCCCGAGGGAGCGTTGGTCGCCCTGCGCGTCCATGACGACGCCTGTGTCTCGGCGTTCGTGCAGAAGTCCAACTACGCCGTGCGGACCAATGGTCCGTACCCGGAGACGGGCTGCTTCGAGCCGCCCTACGGCCACTGAACCGCCCCCGATCGCGGCTCGTGGATGGCTGATTGAAGACTGGCTGATTGAAGACCGGAGCATCGGGACCGCCGCGTAGAGTCCGACGCCATGTCTGCCTCCCCCGATCGGTCCTCCCTCTGGGGTGACCAGCAGTTTCTTCTGCTCGCTTCGGCTCGGACCATCTCGGTGCTGGGCAACGGTTTTGCCCGCGTGGCGCTGGCATTCGCCGTGCTGGCCCTGCCCGGGGCGACTCCGGGCCGGCTTTCGCTGGTGGTGGCCTGTCAGGCACTGCCTCAGCTGGTGTTCATCCTGGCCGGCGGAGTGATCGCGGACCGCATGTCGCGCGCACGCCTGATGGTCGTGGCCGACGTCGTGGGTGCGGCCGCCTACGCCGGACTGTCAGCCCTCGTACTGTCCGGTCACGCGCCGCTGGCGCTGATGTGTGTGCTGGCGGTCGTGGCCGGGACGGCGACCGCGCTGTTCTCCCCCGCGATGGACGGCCTTGTGCCGCTGGTCGTTCAGAGGGACAGGCTCCAGCAGGCCAACGGAATGCTGCGGGTGTGCACGAACAGCTCCCTGCTGCTGGGGCTGGCATTGTCGGGTGTCGTCGTCGCGTGGACCGGGGCCGGATGGGCACTGGCCCTCAATGCCGCGTCCTTCGTGGTCAGCGCGTTCCTCACCACCCGCCTGCGGGTTCCCGGCCGCGCGGCCAAGAAGTCCTCGGGCTGGGACGATCTCAAGGAGGGGTGGCGGGAGTTCACCTCCCGGCAGTGGCTGTGGGTCGTCGTCGCCCAGTACGCGGTCGTCGTCGCGGCGCTCAACGCCAACGTCGGCGTCCTGGGGCCCCTCATGGCAGAGGAAGATCTGGGCGGGGCCCGGGCGTGGTCGCTCATCGTCGCAGCGCAGGCCCTGGGCACGATCGCCGGCGCCGGCCTGGCCGCGCGTGTCCGCGTGAACAGGCCCGTCCTGGTGGCGGTTCTGGCCACTTTCCCGGCTGCCCTGCCCCTCGCCCTGCTCGCCGTCTCGGCTCCGGTCTGGCTGATCGCGGTGGCCATGTTCGGCTCGGGTGTCTCCGCGGACATCTTCGGCGTGCTCTGGGCCACGACGATCCAGCGTGAGGTTCCCGAGGAGGCGCTCTCCCGAGTCAGTTCCTACGACTGGTTCGGCTCCTTGGCTTTCGCCCCGCTCGGGCTGCTCGTGGCCGGTCCCGTCGCCGACGGTGTCGGCATCCAGCAGGCGCTGGCCGGCTGTGCCGCCTTGATCGCTCTGGCCACGGGCGCCGCCCTGCTGTCGCCGCAGGTTCGCGGACTCACCGCCACGGCCCGGCCGGCGGCGCCCCCGGCTGTCGGGGCGCCCACGGTGGACGAGGGGACGGCACAGTGACCGGGCCTGTCGACTCTCGATCTAGGCTTCGCCGGTTCCGAGGGCGTTGCGCAGGAACAGCGTGGACTGATCTATGGCCCCGCGGGTTGCCGCCGACCGACTGAGCGAGTTGAGCAACATGAAGTCGTGGACCGTGCCGTCGTAGCGCACCGTCGTCACCGGAACACCGGCAGCCCGGAGCTTGGCGGCGTACGCCTCACCCTCGTCGCGCAGGACGTCGGCCTCGTCGACGATCAGCAGGGCCGGCGGCAGGCCGGACAGCTGCTCGACCGTGGCCTGGTTGGGGGACGCGGTGATCTCCGCGCGCTGCTTCGGGTCGGTGGTGTAGGCGTCCCAGAACCACTCCATCAGCTTGCGGCTCAGGTAGTAGCCGGTGGCGAACTCGTCGTAGGAACCGGTGTTCATGGCCGCGTCCGTGACCGGGTAGTACATCGACTGCTGCAGGAAGTCGACGTCACCGCGCTCCTTGGCCATGAGGGCGAGCGCGGCGGTCATGTTCCCGCCGACCGATTCCCCGGCCACGACCATGCGCTGTGCGTCCAGCCCCTTGGACGCTCCCTCGCGGACGATCCACTGCGCGGTCGCGTAACCCTGCTCGATGGCCACGGGATAGTGGGCCTCGGGTGACGGCGTGTACTCGACGAAGGCCACTGCCGCACGCGCGCCGACCGCCAACTCCCGCACCAGACGGTCGTGAGTGCCGGCGTTGCCCAGCACCCAGCCACCGCCGTGCATGTACAGCACGACGGGCAGCATTCCGGTGGCGCCCTGGGGTTTGACGATGCGTACCCGTACATCACCGACGGTGGCCGGTACGGTCACCCACTCCTCGTCGACCGGCAGCTTGTCGATCGGCGCGGCCTGAAGGTCGTCGAGGACCTTGCGCGCCTCGGTCGGTTCGAGCTCGTACAGGAACGGGTGGTGCGCGGTGGCGTCGGCGAGCTCCTGTGCCTCGGGCTCAAGAACGACGGAGGCGGTATGAGCAGCCATGGGAATACTCCCTGGGAAGTCCGTGAAGCGCTGGGTGACGAGCACACGAGAATGGACGAGCGTCGCTGTGCGCTCGGGCTGTGGGGTGGGCAGAGGGGCCTGCGCCCGGGATCAAGCCTCTGATGGGCCATGTGACGAGCTATGTCCAGAATAGTCACGCATTCTCCGTCGCTGCATTCCAAGAGGGAGGGCACCCTGCCGATGACAAGATGTTCGTCGGGGAGCCGATTCGCGAGGTCAGGGGGCGTAGGTGTCAGACGCGGCGCTCGACGTGCTGGACGACATGCCGTGGGAACGGCTGGAGTCGGCGCTCGGGCGCAACCCGGTCAAGGAGATGCGGCGCGCCCTGCGGCGCCTGGCGCTCAACGGGGAGGCGGCGGCCGAGGGGGACTGCGACCCCCTGTTCGACTGCCTCGCGCTCGGCACCGGGCGTGTGCCCTTCCTCGCGACCGCCGCGCTGCCGTTCGTCGTGGCCCTCGCCTGCGATCAGGACATGGGCGCGCGGCCCACACTCGTCCAGTGGCTCGCGGGCGTGTCCAGTACGGCGACGGAGGCCGACCCGGGTCTGGTGGACGCGGGGTGGCACGAGGCCTGGGACCGGTATCGACCTCGCGTCCTGGCGTTGCTCTCGGATCTCCGGCCCGAGGTGCGCAGGGAAGCCCTGCCCCTCGCGGACGGGGTCGACGGGCTGCTGGAGCGGTGGCACGCCGAGACGGATCCGACGGTACGGCTGCCCCTGCTGCTCGCGTTGGGCGGCGCGGTGGCCGGGTCCGCCGCCGACCCCGGTGCTGTTGACCGGGTGCGGTCGGTGGTGACCGAGGTGCTGCGCGCCGACGCCCCCGTCATGCAGGTGGCAGCTGTGCACGCGTGGGCCGCGTTCGATCCTCAGGCTCCGGTCCGTGAACTCGACCTGCTGCTGGACGTGCTGTCCGACCCGGCCGTGCAACCGCGCTTCGAGGCGGCGTGGTACCTGCCGGACATCGACAGGGCTTTCACCCGCGAGGACGTCGTCTCCTGGACGGCCCGGCTCTTCGAGACCTCGCCGCGGACGACACTCTCCTTCGTCGTCCAACTCATGGAAGCGGCACGCCGGAACGGAGACATCCGACTGTCCCGGGCCGCCCTCGACGAGGCGTGGCGGCTGCTGGTGGTCCGGCCCTCCGCGGCAGCCGCGCTGCTGCCGCAGGCGGGCGCGATGCTCGCCGCCCCCGACGCCGAAGTGCGGTACCGGGCGGCCCATCTGCTCGCCGTGCTCGGCTCGCAAGCGGCTCCCTACGCCGACGAGTTGGCCGCGCTCCTCGACGACCCGGCCGAGGCCGAGTTCCTCGAGGGCACCGTCGGCGACCAGGCCCGTTGGGCACTGACCCGCCTCGGCGACCGGCGTGCCCTGCCCGGGCTGGTCGAGCGGCTGGCTGCGCCGTATCGCGGTCAGTACTCCCGCGCGTACGTCGCCGGTGACCCGCGCCTGCCGGAAGTCGAGGACGTGCTCAAGCCGCTGAGGGAGCACGCGGAAGCCCTACTGCCCGAGATGCGGAGGCTGCTGCGGGACGACGAAGTCGGGAGTTCGCTGCCCCGCCGCCTCCTCGAAGTACTCGCGGCGTGGGGGCCGGTTGCGGCGCCTGCCCTGCCGGAGGTGGTGGCCCGACTGGACGACGCCCGGTACTCCCTTGCCGCGGTCGATGCGCTGGTGGCGATGGGACCGGCCGCGGCGGTCGCCGAGCCCGACGTACGCAAGTGCACGGTCCTCGACCACCCCGGCAACCATCAGAGGATCGCGTGGGCGCTCTGGCGCCTCGGCGGCGACCGCGACGCGGCGCTGCGACAGATCGGTGAGGCCGTGCTGACGGAGGAAGAGCCGCTCTACGGTCCCGTCGCTCTCCTCGGCGAATTCGGCCCGGCGGCGGCGCACTACGCGGACCGGGTGCGGCATGTCATGGAACACGGCGACACCTGGGTGCGGCTGCGGGCGGCGATCGCGCTGTGGTCGATCACGGGCCGGTCGGAGCCGAGTGGACCCGTCGTCGAGCAATGCGCCCTCCGCTTCGCCGATGACAGCGAACCCTACGGCCACTTCCTCGACGCGCTACGGGCCCTCGCTCGCATCGGCACGGTCTCCCCGTCGACCCGGTCAACCCTCCGTTCAGTGCGAGATTCCGACCGCCGACTGTCGTCGTACCGGGACCACCGGGCGTTCCTCCAGGACGAGCAGCTCCGCTCGACACTGGACCGCGTCCTCGCACTGCCGTGGCTGCCGCCCGGCGGTGTGGAGCTCGATGTGGACGAGTTGGACGCCCGATGGGCGGATGCCTGGCGGCCGGAACAGGTGGCGGAGCGGTTGCTCGGAGTCGATGCACCCTGGTGCGTCGCAGCGGGATGGGCGCTGGACTTGTTCCGCGGAGAACAGTCCCGAGCACACGGTGATCTGGAGATCGCCGTGCCCGCTGCGGGGTTCTCCGAGATCCAGGCCCGCTTCCCCGGGTACGTATTTGACGCGGTGGGTTCGGGACGGGTCTGGGCGGCGGCAGAAGCCGAGGAGCTGGCGGCGACGCATCAGACCTGGCTGAGGGATCCGGCGAGTGGTCGGTTCCTGTTCGACGTCTTCCGTGAGCCGCACGAGGGCGGGACGTGGATCTGCCGGCGGGACGACACCCTTCGGCTGTCGTACGACGAGATCATCGAGCGGACGGCGGACGGGATTCCGTATCTGGTCCCAGAGTTGGTACTGCTGTTCAAGGCCAAGGCGCCGCGGCCCAAGGACGAAGCCGACTTCGACGGGGTGCTGCCGCTGTTGGGCCGGGCCCGGCGGGACACGCTGGCTGCGTGGTTGGAGCGGGTGTATCCCGGGCATCCGTGGCTGGCGAAGCTGGTGGAGTAGTTCGCGCGGGTCTTCAGGCCCTGATGCGGCAGATGGCGTCACGCGGACGGCACTTGTGTCTCCGGCGGGGTGGGGAGCGTCCGGCCCAGGCGGGTGAGGGGGGACAGGGCCATCAGGGCCGGTGAGAGCAGCATGCCCGCGGCCGTTGCCAGCAGGCTCGTGCGTGTCCCCCACGTTTCCGCGAGAAAGCCGCCGAGCAGCGAGCCGAGCGGGGTCAGCCCCATGCCGACGAAGGTGATCGTCGCGGCCGCGCGGCCTTGCATGCCGTCCGGAGTGACGGTCTGCCGGATGGCCATGACCGTGACGTTCACCAGCTGACTGAAGGTCCCGAAGACGAAGTTGATCGCCAGCAGCGCGCCAACCGTCAGCGAAGGCGAGCCGTGCAGTGCCGGTACGAACAGGAACACGCCGTCGCCCAGTGCTGCCGCGAGCACGAGCACTACGCCGTGTCCGAAGCGGTTCGGCAGGCGGGCTGCCAGCAGCGAGCCGAGGAGCGCACCCGGCCCCGTCGCCGCGAGGGCCAGCCCGACGGCCGTGCCCGAAAGGTCCAAGTCCCGTGGCAGGAACAGCAGATACACGGTCATCACGGCAGCGAAGAAGAACTGGAAGGCTGCTGATGCGAGGCACACCGTCCGTAGCGAGGTGTCGTCGGCGACAAACCGGAGCCCCTCGTGGATCTGGCGCCATACCCTGGGACTTCGTTCCCGGTGTTCCTGGCGGTGCCTGCGGTCCCTGCGGTCCCGGCGGTCCCGGCGGTCCTGGTATCCCCGGTGTTTCCAGTGTTTTCGGTGTTCCCTGAGGGGATCGCGATGGCCCATCCGGCCGATGGACAGGAACGACAGCGCGAAGAGGACAGCACCGGCCGCGGCAGCGACCGGCGCCGACAGCGCGGACACCAGCGCACCGCCGAGGGCGGGACCGCCGATCTGCGCCGCGGACCGGCTGCCCTCGAGCGCGCTGTTGCCCCGCAGCAACTGATCCCGTTTCACCAGCCGTACCAAGGAGGCCTGGTACGCCACGTCGAAGAACACGGACAGAGCCCCGATCACGAAGGCGACGACGAGCAGCGCCGGCAGGCCGAGCACACCGAGGAGTCCGGCCACGGCGGCCGCGCCCAGCGCGAGCGCCCGGCCGGCGTCGGTCAGCACCATCACCGTACGGGTCCGCCATCTGTCCACCCACGCGCCGACGAAGAGCGACAGCAGCAGGATCGGCACCTGCCCCACCGCGCGCAGGACGCCCAACTGGCCGGCGCCAGCATTGAGCGTCAGGACGGCGAAGAGCGGGAGGACCACCAGGCTTGTGTGTTCGCCCAGTTGGGACGCCGTCTGGCCCAGCCAGAGCCGGCGGAAGTCGCGGTCCCGCCACAGGCTGGGCGAAACAGGTCGATCGGAATCGGATACGGCGGAGGGAGAAGACGGCACAGGGACTCCTCGGATGACCGAAGACGTGACCCGCCAACCGGCGCGCAGCAGGTGCACCGACCAGGTTCAGGCAGCGGGAAGGGAACGCTCGCTGTGCCGCGATTCAAGGGCGGCACGCGATGACAGGCCGCGCACGGCCTCGAATGTCAACGCGCGCCGGGACGACCGACCATGTCTTCGCTCCTCGTGAGTCACTCGCTGCGCGAACACTAGCTCCGGCGCGGCAGGGCGCGAAAGGCGATTAAGCAGAGAGCAAAGGCGATTAAGCAGAGGGCAGACGGCGGATGCTCTCGCGATGCGCCCGGTTCACGGCCATCAGTACATCGAGTGCGTCCCGGGTGCGGACGAGTTCTTCGATGTGCGCCGAGAGCCGTTCGCGCTCCTCGGCCATCCGTTCCAGCGCGGCGTCGGACGTGGACTCGCTCGGTGAGTCGACGCACGGCAGTAGTTCGACGATCGTCCGGCTGGACAGACCTGCGGCGTACATGCGCTGGAGGAACGTGACGCGCTCGACGTGGGCCTCCGTGTAGTGCCGCTGCCCGCTGGCGCTGCGGGTGCTGGTGAGCAGGCCCTGTTCCTCGTAGTAGCGCAAGGACCGGACGCTCACACCGGCCCGTGCCGCGAGCTCGCCGATGCGCATGCCGCTCTCCCTGCTGTGATCCGGGGCACAACCCTTGCCTCTGACGTCAGTGTCAGGTTTTAGCGTAACTCGTGTGCCCGGTCAGGCACGACGCCTCACACGCGACAGGCCAAGGAGACATGACGTGACGACCCTTTTCACCGGCTACCGGCTCGGCGACCTGGTGCTGCCCAACCGGGTGGTGATGGCCCCGATGACCCGTGTCCGAGCCGCCGCGGGCGGTCTGGCGACGCCCTCGATGGCGCGCTACTACGCCCAGCGGGCCACGGCCGGCCTGATCGTCACCGAGGGGGTGCAGCCGAGCCTCATCGGCCAGTCCAACCCGGGCACTCCGGGCCTGCACACCGACGATCAGGTGACCGCGTGGCGCACGGTGACCGATGCCGTGCACACCAACGGCGGCCGGATCTTCGCCCAGATCATGCACGGCGGGCGGGTGTCACATCCCGACACCACCGGGATGCGGCCCGTCGGCCCCTCGGCCGTGGCGGCCGTCGGGGAAGTGTTCACCCCCAGCGGGCCCCAGCCGGCGCCGACTCCGCGTGCCCTGGAGACCGCTGAAGTGCCCGAGCACGTGCGGTCGTACGCGGATGCCGCACGCCGGGCCGTGGACGCCGGCTTCGACGGCGTGGAACTCCACGGTGCCAACGGCTATCTGATCTCGCAGTTCCTCTCCCCCAACGCCAACCTGCGCACGGACCGCTACGGCGGTTCCGTGACCAACCGGATCCGGTTCGCCGTCGAGGCGGCCACCGCGACCGCCGAAGCCATCGGCGCGGACCGGACCGGGATCCGCCTCTCCCCCGGTGGCCCCTTCTGGGGCATCGAGGAGACCGACGTCCCCGAGCTCTACGCCGCCCTCCTGACCGAACTGTCCCGGCTCCGGCTGGCCTACGTCCACCTCGAGGCCACCACCGACGAGGAGACGCTCCTCGGTCTGCGCCGGGCCTGGGACGGCACGCTGGTGATGAACCCGGTCCTGCCGATGGGCCCCAAGCAGGCCGACCGCACCGACGCGGACCACTGGCTCGGCCTGGGAGCCGACCTCATCAGCTTCGGTCGCGCCTTCATCGCCAACCCCGACCTCGTGGAACGCCTGCGCACCGGCCTCCCGATCGCCCCCGCCGACGAGGCCACGTACTTCGAGGGCGGCGACCACGGCTATCTGACCTACTCGGCGTACCAGCACTCGGCGTGACGCCGAAGGGCCGTTGGCCTCGGCCGGTGGGAGCGGCTTCCGCTACCTCCTGGGCCAGCTGATTCCGGCCGCCACCGGCCGGTGGTCACTGCCGGTGGCGGGCAGCAGCCAGGAGCTCGTCGGTTCCACGCCGCGGACCAGGATCTGGTCGATCCGTGCCACCGGGAACTCCGCCGGCCAGCTGAAGCCGAACCCGTCCCCGGCCACGTCCTGGACCGAGTCCAGCTGGGAGGTGATGCCGGTGAACGCGCGGTCGTCCACGGTGCCGTTCAGGTCGCCGAGCAGCACGACCCGCTCATTGCGCTCGGCGGCCAGCGCCTCGGCGAGCGCCTTCGCGTTGCGGTCCCGGCTGTCCGTCCAGAAGCCGTTCCTCGGCATCACGCGTACGGACCCCAGGTGGGCCACATACACCGCCAGCGGCCCCTGGTCCGTGGCCACCGTGGTGCGCAGCGCACGGTTGTAGGCCAGCTTGACGTCGTCCGGCTTGGCGTCCCCCAGCGGCCCGACGTCCTGTTGGATGTCGACCGGCCGGGTGTCCGACAGCGGCAGCCTGCTCCACAGCCCGACCGTGCCCAGCACGGTGTGGTGCGGGTACGTCTTCGCCAGCTCCTTCTCGTATGTGGCGCGGGCCTGCGAGGTGATCTCCTGCAACGCCAGTACGTCCGCCCCGGAGGCGGCCAGGTCACGCGCGGTGGCGGTCGGGTCGGGGTTCTCGGCGCCGACGTTGTGGCTGACGAGAGTCAGGTCGCTGCCCGGGTGGGACTTGTCGGTGAGCAGCCCGCCGAAGAGGCTCAGCCACACCGTGACCGGCAGCAGCAGCGCGGCCACCGCGGAGGCCGACCGACGCCACAGCGCACCGGCCAGGAGCACCGGTACGAACGCGCCGAACCAGGGAAGCAGGCTCTCCACCAGACTGCCCAGGCCCCAGCGGTCGGTGATCCGCGCGTGCACCAGCATGAGCAGGCCCAGCAGCAGCGCCAGGGCCGCGAGGAGCGGGCCGCGCTTCCAGGGACCCGGTCGGGAGAGGACGCGGATCGCGGCGCGGATGCGTGCGCGCCGGGTGCCGGAGCCCGCGGCGTCCGGGCGGTCGGCGCCGGCCTCGCCGGTCGCCGCCGTGTCCACCTGCGTCATCGTCCGTCCTCGCTCACTGTCGGTCACTGGTGCATCCTCGGGTCCTGGGTGGGGTCGGCGTACATGCCCGGGCAGCCGTGGTGGATCGCCTCGGTGCGCAGTTCGTAGTGCCAGGGTTCGTTCCGGTAGATCTGGCACAGCCCATGGCGGGCGCCGTGCCGGGACAGCCATGCCGTCGCGTCGGAACGGCCGAGGTCGACCGCGTCACCGGACACGTGGGGAGATGTCGTCGCGGTGGCCACCCATCGGGCGGCCTCCTCTGCGGACCCGTACCTGGCGACGGCCTCGCGGAGAAGCCGGTCCTGGTACCGAGGGGAGCGCCAGCCGCCGTTGACGTGGAACGCGACTCCGAAGTCCGCGGCATCCGTCGCGGCCCGACGCAGGGCCTGGAGCAGATCCGCGTCGAGGTTGGCCACGGCCGGAACCGCGTCATCGAACACCGTCACACCGTCGGGGACGGCACCGTCGGCCTCACCGAGCGGTTCTCGGTACTCCCCACGGCGCGTATCCGAGGGTGACGGGGCAAAGGAGGGTGCGGAGGCCGAGAACGACGCGGAGGGGAGGGCGGGCGAGGACTTCAGCGCCTGGTACGCGAGGGCCGCGGTGATCGCCGCCACGACGCCGATGAGGGCGGCGAAAAGGAGCGGCCCGCGAATCCGGCGGGGCGCCGTCCGCGCTAATCGTGGGGTTCGAGTCATGCCGCCAGTCAAGGCAGCGCGGTGTTGCCGGCACGTATGTGGTTTTCGATATGCCGACGATATGCGCCGCCTCCTAGCATCGATCACATGCGTGTGTTGATCGTCGAGGACGAGCCCTATCTGGCGGAGGCAATCCGCGATGGCCTGCGGCTGGAAGCCATCGCGGCCGACATCGCAGGCGACGGCGACACCGCGCTGGACCTGCTGGGCAGCAATACCTACGACATCGCCGTCCTCGACCGCGACATCCCGGGACCCTCAGGCGACGAGATCGCCGCACGTATCGTCGCCTCCGGCAGCGGCATGCCGATCCTCATGCTCACCGCGGCCGACCGTCTCGACGACAAGGCCTCCGGGTTCGAACTCGGCGCCGACGACTATCTCACCAAGCCCTTCGAGCTCCGGGAACTCGCGCTCAGGCTCCGCGCACTGGACCGCAGACGCGCCCACAACCGGCCGCCGGTGCGAGAGATCGCGGGGCTGCGGCTCGATCCGTTCCGCCGGGAGGTCTACCGGGACGGCCGCTATGTCGCCCTGACCAGGAAGCAGTTCGCGGTGCTCGACGTCCTCGTCGCCGCCGAGGGCGGTGTCGTCAGCGCCGAGGAGCTCCTGGAGCGGGCGTGGGACGAGAACGCCGACCCGTTCACCAACGCCGTGCGCATCACCGTCTCGGCACTGCGCAAACGACTCGGCGAACCCTGGCTCATCGCCACGGTGCCCGGCGTCGGCTACCGCATCGACACGCCGGCGCGGGCCGGAAACGAGGGAACGGACCGTGGATAGGGCACCGGGCTTGAGCGTTCGCGTCAAACTCACCCTCAGCTACGCCGGGTTCGTCATGCTCGCCGGTACCTTGCTGCTCGCCGCCGTATGGGTATTCCTCCTGGAATACGTCCCCGACGACTGGGACCGCCGACTTCTCCACGAGAATCCCAACCGCCAACTCCTCGTGCGTACTTTCGCCCCTGCGGCGGCCACGGTCATGGCGTTCCTGTTGTTGTTCGGTCTCCTGGGAGGATGGCTCCTCGCCGGTCGCATGCTCGCTCCCCTGACGCGCATCAGGGACGCCACACGTACGGCCGCGAACGGATCGCTCTCCCATCGGATTCGGCTGTCCGGCCGCAAGGACGAATTCCGTGAACTCGCCGACGCCTTCGACACGATGCTAGCCCGGCTCGAAGCGCAGGTCGCGGAACAGCAACGGTTCGCCGCCAACGCCTCGCACGAGTTGCGTACCCCGCTCGCGATCTCGAAGTCGCTGATCGATGTGGCACGCGCCGATCCGAGCCCCGACACGGGCACGCTCATGGACCGCCTCCAAGCCGTGAACAGCCGGGCGATCGACCTGACCGAGGCACTGCTCCTGCTCAGCCGCGCCGAGCAGCGGTCCTTCACCCGAGAGCGCGTCGACCTGTCCCTGATGGCGGAAGAAGCCGTCGAGACGCTCCTCCCGCTCGCGGAGAAGCACGGCGTCACCATCGTGACCAGCGGCGACATCACACCCACGGACGGCTCTCAGCCGCTTCTGCTCCAGCTGACCATGAACCTCGTACACAACGCGATCGTCCACAACCAGCCCGAGCGGGGCTCCGTGTGGGTCACGACCAGCGTCCGCCCCGAGACGGTGACGCTGACCGTCGAGAACACCGGCGAGAAACTCACCCCACAGCTGATCTCGACACTCACCGAGCCGTTCCGCCGCGGCACGGAACGCGTCCACACCGACCACGCGGGCGTCGGCCTCGGCCTGGCCATCGTCAGAACCATCACCCACGCGCACGACGGAACGCTCAGCCTCACTCCGCGCTCCGCCGGCGGGATCCGTATCACCGTGGAACTGCCCGCGTGAAGCGGCAGCGCGCTCACGCCATGGGCATGAAGTCGGGCAGCGTGAGGGCCGAATGGGCCGGTCGTCCTTCCGCGGAGGGCATGGCGCTGAGATTGCGCAGCATGTCGTTGCGCTGCGCAAGGGCCCGCGCGGTGGTCGGGAAGAGTGCGGCGTCGCCCTCGCCGACGAGCTCCTGGTTCAGGTTCACGAACTCACGGGTGGTGTGTTCGTAGGCAGCGAAGCCCGAGGTGTGGTCGCGGCCGGCCAGGGAGCCGGCGAGCATGTACGCGCCGACGAGCGCGAGGCTGGAGCCCTGTCCGGTGAGGAACGAGGGCGCGTACGCGGCGTCGCCCACCAGCGCGACCCTGCCGCCGGACCAGCGGGGCATGCGGATCTGGCTGACGCCGTCGAAGAACAGGTCGTCCGCGTCGCGCAGGGCGGCAAGCATGCCCGGCACTTCCCATCCCGCGTCGGCGAAGGTCGAGGCGACCAGTTCCCGTTGGGCTTCGGGGTTCCGGAACGCGTCGAACGGCGGTTGTGGGAGGGCGAAGTTCAGGAAGCCGTGCACGTCGTCGTTGTCCCCCACGGCATAGAGTGCCGCGGCCCGGCCCGGGGCGTTCCACATCATGAGCTCGTGGGAGAGGCCGAAGGTGTTGCGCAGGGTGAACCCGGCGAAGCAGTAGCCGAGGTACCGGTGGAACTGCTCTTCGGGGCCGAACAGGAACTCGCGGGTACGTGAGTGCAGCCCGTCCGCACCGATCACCAGGTCGAACGTACGGCTGCCTCCCCCGCGGAAGGTGACGTCGACGCCGTGTCCGGACTGGTCGAGGGTGTCGACGGAGTCGTTGAACAAGAACTCCACGTCGTCACGGACCGCCGTGTACAGGGCGCCCGTCAGATCGCCGCGCCGCACCTCGAGGTCCCGTGCCGCGACACCGCCGGTGACGGTGTGCGGGTGGACGGAAGCCACCTCGGTGCCGTCCTCGGCGAGGAAGGTGAGTCGGCGGAGGTCGATGTGCGCGTCCCGCAGTTGCGGCAGGATTCCCATCTTCCGTACGACGTCGAGGGCGGTGCCGCGGACGTCGATGGGATAGCCACCGCCACGAAGTGCGCCCGCCTTCTCCACCACCGTGACCGCGAATCCGTAGCGGTTCAACCAGTACGCGAGAGCCGGCCCCGCGACACTGGCCCCGGATATAAGGACCGTGCGCCTCGGTGTGCCACGGCCGTCCCTCGACAGGTCGGTGCGGGTCATTCCTTGACTCCTTTGCTCATGGTGCGGGCGACGAGCAGGGACAGCGCGGTGACGGCACCGGCTATGACGAAGCCGGTGACGAAGGCCGATTCGGCCGGGACATCCGACCCGGGAGGCGTCGCGGCGGTGAGGATCGCACCGCCGAGCTGCGCACCCACGGCGAAGCCGATCACCCGGGTCACCAGGACCAGGCCGGTGGCGATACCGGTGTCGCTTCGATCCACGGAGGTGGCGATACCGGTCACCAACGCCGTGACGCACAGGCCGTTGGCGAGCGAGATCATCACCTTGCCGATGACGAGGTGCCAGATCTCGGAGTGCACGGCTGCCAGGGCGGTCAGGGCGACGGCCATGATGACGAGCCCGGTGGTGACCACGGCACGCGAGCCGAAACGCCGTGTTCCGATCCCGCTCATCGGCCCGGCCAGCGACGCGGCCACGGCTCCGGGCAACAGGAAGAAGCCGATCTCCGTGGCGCTGGCCCCGAAGCCGTACTCGCGCGAGGGCACGGCGAACAGCTGCGGGACGAGATAGACCGCCACCGAGGTCCCGACACAGATCACGAACGTCAGCACACACGACTTCCACATCGTGGGCCGTGCCAGCATGCGCAGATCGACCATCGGCGCGACCGCACGCCGCTCCACCGTTATCCACCCGGTCACGAAGGCGGCGAGTACGACGACGAGGGCGCCGAGCACGAGCGGGTGCGAGCCGATGTCGGGTGCCAGGGCGAGCACGAGCATGAGCGTGACCAGGGTCCCGCTCAGGAGAGCCAGGCCGGGCCAGTCGACCCCGGTGTCGTCCGACCGGCGCGGCGGATCGTGTGGCATCAGCCTGTTCACCAGCAGTGTGGCCCCGATGAGCGCGATCGTCGGCAGCGCGAACATCCAGTGTCGGGACAGCCCTTCCGCCACGGGCCCGGCGGACAGGGTGCCCGCCATCCCGCCCCCGACGAACAGCCCGCTGACCACCCCGATGGCCACCTTCGACTCTCCCTCGGGGAGGTGTTCGCGCACCAGGATGAACGACAGCGGCAGCGCGCCCACCATCGCGCCCTGAAGCACCTGACCGAGCAGCAGCACGGGCAGGTTCGGTGCCAGGGCGGACACCAGACCACCGGCGCAGACCACGGCCATCAGCCGGATCAGGACCTGTTTCCCGCCGTAGCGGTCGCCCAACCTGCCGGCGACCGGTGTGACGAGTGCGCCGGTGATGAGGAGCACGATGCTGAGTAACGCCCCTTCGGCGGGGCTCATGTCCAGTTCTCGTTGCAGGAGTGGGAGCGTCGGCGTCACCACCGACTCCAGGGCACCGGTGGCGACTGCCAGCATGCCGAGGGCCCCGACAGCCGCCTTCCCGATGCGTATCGAGGGAGCCAGAGTTGCGGTCATGGATGTCCTTTCCGTGGCGGCCATTTCACGCGTGGCGCGGTGTGCGGCGTACGGATTGCGGGGTGCATTGGGGACAGGTCCGAGGTTCGATCCGACACTACACTACACCGTGCAGTGTAGAACGGTTAGGATGTGCCCATGCCGACCACGAAGACACTGCGCGAGGGGTCCACGCGGAAGCGGGCCGCCATCCTCTCGGCGGCCCGGGAACTGTTCCTCACCGACGGCTTCGACCGGACCAGCGTCGACGCGGTCGCCGCCCGGGCCGAGGTGTCCAAGCGGACGGTCTACGACTACTTCGGCGACAAGCGGACGCTGCTGCAGGCGGTCGTCGACGCCATCGGCCAGTCGATGATCACGACGATCCGCAGCACGCTCGACGACACCCTCACCGACCTCACCGAGGCCGCAGACCTCGAGGACGCCCTGGTCACGTTCTCGATGAGCATCGCCACCGACATGCTCGGCTCGGCCGAGTACGCGACGCTCCAACGACTGGTCCGGGCGGAATCCGGCCACCTGCCGCACCGGGGCTACAACGCCATGGCCGACACCCCCGACGAGGCGATCGCCGAGCGGTTCGCCGCCTTCGGCGCGGCCGGGCTGCTCGATGTCCCCGACCCCCGACTCGCGGCCGATCAGTTCATCGCGCTGACCTTCGGCGTCGCACTGGACAGGCTCGGTTCCGCGAATGCCGCGGAGGACACCCGCGTCCGGCCCCTCGTCGTCGAGGGAGTGCGGACGTTCCTCCGGGCATACCGAACGCGGTAGGGCCGGGGAGCAGCACGAAAGAAGGGTGGAGTCGCCCGCCCAGGAGGCTGACCGCGGCCTGACGTGCAGTCTCAGTGCGTGTCCGGGACGGTCAGCAGCGTCAGATGCGAGAGGTCCCGGGGCGGCGGTGACGAAACGGACCACAGGGGCGCGGGAGTTCCGTCGGCTACCGCCGCCGGAGCGTCCGTCAGATTCATCCGCTGACGCAGACGGCCGTAGAAGTCCATCGGCCCGAGCCGGACGGCACGCAGCCGTCGTGGCGCGGCGAACACACCGATCCAGTCACCCGGTTCGAGCACACCCCGCACCTGGCCGTCGATGCTGACCGCGGCCTGCCCGGAGCGTTCGAGGACGCGCAGTCCGACGGGTTCGTCAGGGGCGGTGACGATGGAGCGGTTGAACGTCATGTGCGGGGCGACCGGGGTGAAGACGAGGGCCTCGGCGCGCGGTGAGACGACAGGGCCACCGGCGGCGAAGCTGTAAGCGGTCGAGCCCGTCGGGGTCGCCACGAGCAGGGCGTCGGCCGAGTAGGAGGCAAGGAGCCGGCCGGAGACGTAGACGCCGACGGAGACCTGGCGGTCCCTGGAGAGTTTCTCCAGCACCACGTCGTTGAGCGCGGTGACGTTCAGCGGGATGCCCCACTCCTCGTCGACCTCGCAGTCCTGGCGCACCTGCGGCGCAGGCAGCAGCGGTCCGCGGCCGTACCGCATCATCTCCTCCACGTCCGCCGGTACCTCCAGGCGCCGGGAGGCGCGCAGGGCCAGCAGCATCCGGCTGTCGATGTGGAGTCGGTCCTCGCGCACCGCGTCCAGGGCCGCACGCACCTCGGAGGCCGGGACCTCGGTCAGGAAGCCCACCCGGCCGAGGTCCACGCCGAGAACCAGCGCGTCGCCCTGAGCGGCCAGTCGGGCGCCGCGCAGGAAGGTGCCGTCTCCGCCGAGCGTGACGATGAGATCGGGCCGGCCCGCGGCCTCGACCTCGTCCTGGGCGTTGCGGCGGCCGCCGTCGTCCCATACGTCGATGTCCGCGCACCGTACGCCGTGCTCCTCGCACCAGGCGCGGACCACATGGCCCGCCTCCACGGCCTCCGCACGTCCGCCGTGCACCACCAGACCGAGCCGGTTCACCGTCATCTCTGCCTCCGGGACTTCGTCCTCGCACGGACGGGCCGGCGGACCGGCACGTCGCCTCACAGCCCTAGCCGACCACCAGGTCGGGGCGACCCGGCGGAGCGCGGCCCAGGTGTCACCCTGGCGGGCGTAGGCAGGGCTCGACGCCTCGGGCCTCGACCGGATCGCGACCGTCCGCCTGCCCCGCCGCGTGACCGCCGGGGTCCACGGCTACTGCCTTCCCCATGGCCCACCCGCGACCGCAGAAGACGTCCTCTACTGCGGTCGCATGAGGTCCAGGTCCTCGCCCCACGCGTCGAGGACCTCCCCGTGCCCGGCCCGCCGGACCACCGGCTCGACGAGAGCGAAGAGGTTCCGCTGTCGCGATGCGTCGCCGGTCAGCGAGATGCCGTCCACGGCATGGAGCAACTCGGCGGTGTCCCAGCCCGGGAGTGGGTACCGGGCGAGTTCCCACTCCAGGTACTTGTTGTAGGGACGGGGACGGCGATCGAGAGCGAAGAGCAGCTCCAGCAGAAAACGGATGCTGTCGGCGGCGTCGAGGCGCGCGGCGAGGGCGTGGCCGTCCCGGTGGTTCTTGACGGAGCGGTAGAGGGAGTTCGCGTAGGCGTCGAGCCAGGTGCCGCAGTCCCGGAACGCCTCCTCGGCGCTCAGGCCGGCCTTGTCGGCGAGGATCCGGGCGATTCCTCCGTCGAGCCGGTCGAGCAGGACCTGGGCGCGGGCGAGGGCGTAGCGCTCGAAGCCGGGCATGCCCGCTGCCCGGAACGCGGTGAGAGAGACGATGACGAGATCGAGCTCGGGGGTGCGGTGGCCCTCGAAACGGGTGAGGTCGGTCGTCGCGTCATCCGCCAGGACCACGTACAGGTCGTGGTCGGAATGCCGGGTGATCATGCCTTCGTGGGCCCGGGAGCCCTTGAGGACGAGGCCGACGACGGCCGGATCAGCGGTGGCGTGTGCGACAAAAGCGTCGTAGGTGAGTGGCTGCTGAGCGGTCACTGTGCGGATCTCCGGTGGCGTGGGGACGGGCATGGCTGCCGGGGCGATCCCTGACTCGGAAAGCGCCCCGCACCGTCTGCGGCAGCACTGAAGGCCGCCGCCCGGAAGATCAACGCACCTGCGGACCTTATCCGCCCGGCCGGCCGTGAGGCAGAACATTCCGGAAGAACGTCGGACGGACGTCGGACGGACGTCGGAAAGCCCCCGCTCAGTCCTCCACCCCCACAGCCCCCCGATCCTGCACACCGGAGCACCTCAGCGCGAGGGCGGCGATGTCGTCGTCGAGCCTGCCGCCGCTGTGCCGGAGCAGGTCCCCGTGCAGCTGGTCGAGCAGGTCGCGAGGCTGTTCCAGGTCCTGCTGCTGCATCCAGTCCGCCAGCGGAAAGAACTGACCGGAGTGGTCCCGGGTCTCCGACACGCCGTCCGTATAGAGCAGCAGGCGGTCACCCGGAGTGAAGGCGACGACGTCGACCCAGTAGCGGTCGCCGATGAGCGCCGCCAGGTTGAGGGGTGGGGAGGCGATGGTGGGCTCCAGGACCCTCACCTTCCCGCAGTGCACGATCAGTGGCGGAGGATGCCCGCAGTTGAGAATGCGTACGCGGCCGCCGCCGTGCGGGATCTCGGCGAGGAGCGCGGTGGCGAAGTGCTCGGGCTGGTCCTGGGCCGGAAACGACGCGCTGTGACGGGTGATGGTGGTCTCCAGGCGATGGATGATGGCTCTCAGGTCGGGCTCGTCGTACGCGGCCTCCCTGAAGCAACTGATCACCGCCGAGGCGGCCCCCACCGCGGACAGGCCCTTGCCCCGTACGTCACCTATGAGCAGCCGGATGCCGTGCGGTGTGCCGATCGCCTCGTAGAAGTCGCCGCCGATCCTGGCCTGTTCCTGGGCCGCCAGATACAGCGACTCGATCTCGACGTCGTCGATGCGGCGCGGCAGCGGGCGCAGCAGCACCTTCTGGGCCGCGTCGGCGACGAGCCGGACGTGGAAGAGGATCTCCTCTCGCTGGAGCCGGACATGGCTCCCGTACGCGGCCGCGAGGGTGACGGCGATGATCGCGGCCGCTGTGTACTGCGTCCCCAGATCGGTGTAGAAGAAGCTGAGGAAGATCATGATCAGGAAGCAGAACGCCCCCAGCAGAAGCGTGGGGAACACGGGCCACATCGCGGCGGCCAGGGCGGGTGCGGCGGGCAGCAGACGGCTGATGGAGATCTCCCTGGGGGTGGAGAACGCCAGGCCTGCGATGAGTACGGCAAGGATCACGGGTGCCAGCCGGGCGACTTCCCATCGGCCGCTGTAGGCGGGGCGACGACGCCCGGGCCGTGCAGACATGATCACAAAATGCATCATATCGGCCTAAGCGGGCATCAAGCACGGAGAAATCATGGGCCCGCACGCCCGCCCTCGACGCGTGGCCGCGCCCTCAGGAACCACGGCCGGGCGGGTCTGACGGCACAGACGTCCGAGGTCAGCCGGGCGAGGATCCGACGGGTGGGCCCTGGCCACCCAGGATCACCGATGCTAGAAAGGTCGCATGGCGAATCGATTCGCCCGTTTTCGGCACCTATCGGTCAAGCGGCTATTCAGCAGGAGCACGCGAAGCGTGGCCGGCCAGGTGCTGGTTTTCCAGGTGGCTCTGGTGGTGCTGCTCGTGACCTGCGCCGTCATCGCCCTTGTCCTGCAGTCGGAGCGGGATACCAGCGCCGAGGCCAGGCACCGCTCCACCGCCGTGGCTCAGACGTTCGCGCACTCACCGGGCGTCCTGGAGGCACTGGAGACCCCGGACCCGAGCAAAATCCTCCAGCCGCTCACCGAGGCGGCACGCCGGGCCGCCGGCGTCGACTTCATCGTGGTCATGAACACCGAGGGCATCCGGTACACGCACCCCCTCCCGGACCGCATCGGGAAACGGTTCGTGGGCGAGATCGGACCGTCCCTGGCGGGCAAGGTCTACGTGGAGAACGTCAACGGCCCGCTCGGCCGCGAGGTGCAGGCCACGGTCCCGATCAGGGACGAGAACGGCCAGGTGGTGGCCCTCGTCTCGGCCGGCATGAAGGTCAAGAACGTCGAGAGCCAGGTGGACCGGCAACTGCCGATCATCCTGGGCGCCGGGGCCGCGGCCCTCGCGCTGTCCACCGGAGTGACGGCACTGGTGGGCAGGCGGCTGCGACGGCAGACGCACAGCCTGGCCCCGGCCGAGATGACCCTGATGTACGAGCACCACGACACGGTGCTCCACTCCGTCCGGGAAGGTGTGCTGATCGTGGCCCCGGACGGGCGGCTGATGCTGGCGAACGACGAGGCCAGACGACTGCTCGAGCTGCCCCCGGACGCCGAGGGACGGCTCGTCCCGGAGCTGTCGGGCCTCGACCCCGAGACGAAGGCGCTCCTCGTTTCCGGACGCGAGGCCACCGACGAGGTGCACCTCGCCGGGGAGCGGCTGCTGGCGGTCAACCAGCGGCCCACGGATCGCGACGGCGGCCCCGAGGGAACGGTGGTGACGCTGCGCGACTCCACCGAACTCCAGGCGGTGACCGGCAGGGCGGAGGTCGCACGGGAGCGGCTCAGGCTGCTGTACGACGCCGGACTGCGTATCGGCACCACGCTGGACGTACTGCGCACCGCCGACGAGCTGGCGTGCGTCCCCATTCCCCGGTTCGCGGACTTCGTCACCGTCGACCTGGCCGACGCCGTCCTGCACGGCGAGGAGCCGGCTCCCACGGCGACGGACATGCGACGCGCGGCCGTCTGCGGCATCCGCGACGACCATCCGCTCTCCGAGCAGGGCCGGCTGTTCGCCTACCTCCCCGCCACGCCCCAGGCGCGCGGTTACGGCAGCGGCCGCTCCCAGCTGGTCAGCGATCTGCCGACCGCCACGACCTGGCGGGTGCAGGACCCCGAGCGTGCCCAGGCGATCATCGACTACGGCATCCACTCCCTGATCACCGCCCCCATCCAGGCCCGGGGCGTCGTCCTGGGCATGGCCAACTTCTGGCGCGCGCAACATCATGAGCGCTTCGACGAGGAGGACCTGTCGCTGGCCGAGGAACTGGTGGCCCGTGCCGCGATCAGCATCGACAACGCCCGCCGCTACACCCGCGAGCACGCCATGGCCGTCACGCTCCAGCGCAGCCTGCTCCCCCAGGCCATGCCCGAGCAGAACGCCCTCGACATCGCCTACCGCTACCTGCCCGCCCAGTCGGGCGTGGGCGGGGACTGGTTCGACGTGATTCCCCTGCCGGGGAGCCGGGTGGCCCTGGCCGTCGGCGATGTGGTCGGCCACGGCCTCCACGCCGCCGCCACCATGGGACGGCTGCGGACCGCCGTGCACAACTTCTCCACCCTCGATCTGCCACCCGACGAGCTGCTGAGCCATCTGGACGACCTGGTCGGCCGCATCGACCAGAACGAGGCGGCCGAGAGTGCCGCGGGCGTCGTGGGCGCCACCTGCCTCTACGGCATCTACGACCCCGTGACGCGCCGCTACGTCATGGCGCGTGCCGGGCACCTGGCGCCCGCGCTGGTCGAGCCCGACGGGACGGTCACCTTCCCGGACGTGCCGGCCGGTCCGCCCCTCGGCGTCGGCGGCATGCCGTTCCAGACCGCTGAGCTCTGCCTCGAGGAGGGCACGCAGCTCATCCTGTACACGGACGGCCTCATCGAGGACCGCAGGCGCGACCTGGACGTGGGGATGGACCTGCTGCGCGCCGCGCTGACGGGCCACCCCTCGCGGTCACCCGAGGACACCTGCCGGGACGTGCTGGACTGTCTGCTCCCCGAGCGCCCCAAGGACGACGTCGCCCTGCTCGTCGCCCGCACCCGCCAACTGCCGGCCGACCGCATCGCCGACTGGGACGTACGGCCGGACCCGGCCGCGGTCGCAGGGATGCGCGACGCCGTCTCGGACAAGCTCGAGGAGTGGGGTCTGGCCGAACTCGGCTTCACCATGGAACTCATCCTGAGCGAGCTGATCACCAACGCCATCCGCTACGGCGCCGAACCGATCCATGTACGCCTGATCCGCGACCGCATGCTGATCTGCGAGGTGTCCGACGGCAGCAGCACCTCCCCGCATCTGCGCTACGCCGCGACGACGGACGAGGGCGGCCGGGGCCTGTTCCTGGTGTCCCAGATGGCCGAGCGCTGGGGCACCCGCTACACCCCGCAGGGCAAGGTCATCTGGGCCGAACAGGCCCTGCCGGAGGTCGTCGAACAGCCGGTCCCCACGCCGGCCGCCGTGGACGCGTTCCGGAGCCGTGAGACAGCCGACCCGAAGGCCTGACGTGAGGCCGTGCTGCGACGTCGGCCCGTCGAACCGCGCTCAGGGCGCGTACACCGGAGCCAGGTCGAGCACGACCCGGAAGCCGATGATGAGTCCGTCGCCGCCGACGCGCCAGATGGACACCGCGGGCACGGTCACTTCCCTGCCGTCGAGCCTGGTGTAGGTGACGTCGGTGACGGCGATGGTCGTCGCGTCGACGGTCCAGGCGTCGACGATGCGATGGCGCAGGCCTGCGACGGTCTCCATGAACGCGAGGTTGGCGGTCAGGATGGCCTCGCGCCCCACGAGGGGTTCGCCGTTGCCGAACACCATGGTGGCGTTCTCGGCAAAGAGATCGGCAACCGCGTGCAGTTCACCCCGGTCGATCTTCGCGAAGAGCGCGTCGGGCGTGAGGGCGGTGGTGGCATCTGCGGTGGTCATGTCGTCTCCTGTCCGGGTGGAGGGCTGTCGGCCGGGCCCTCGACGTACGCGCCGTAGGCCCGGGAGAGTTCGGCGATGCGAGCGAAGTCGGCGGGGTCGAGCGGGGGTGCCTGCTCGCCGGGCCGGGCCGCGGTCCCCGCTTCGGCGAAGAACCGCTCGAAGCCGGCAGGCGCGGTGAGGATCAGCATGCGGGCCGCCGTCACGCCGGGGTTGGTGAATCCGTGCACGAGGCCCCGTGGCAGCAGGACGAAGTCGCCGGCGC
Organism: Streptomyces coerulescens; assembly: GCF_042657965.1. Taxonomy (NCBI): domain Bacteria; kingdom Bacillati; phylum Actinomycetota; class Actinomycetes; order Kitasatosporales; family Streptomycetaceae; genus Streptomyces; species Streptomyces coerulescens. The sequence goes on along the minus strand of NZ_JBHSKM010000016.1, from coordinate 227,360 downwards.
GGACCGACGTCGTCGACCGCCCGGCGAGGACCTCCAGCTCACCGTCGAGCAGGTAGAAGGCCTCGTCCTCGCGGCTGTGGACATGCGGCGGCGGTCCCCCGCCGGGCGGAACCGATGCCTCGATCAGGGCGAACGCACCGTTCGTCTCCTCCCCGGCCGCCTTGATGGTGTACGTGTCCCCCACCACCCACAGTGAGCGGCCCTCTCCGGATCGCACATGACGGGCCCGCGTCGACACTTCATTGACCGCGGTCATCGTGCCTCCCTTCTCACGTTGCCGTGAACTGCCTGCTCACGACGTTAGAAGGGGGCGAAAGGGCTGCCTATACCACTTTTCTGGTGTTCTGCCGTAAGGGCTCGTGTCACGATGGGTTGCGTGAACCACAGCACCCGGGCACGCGCCTATGAGCGGGTGGCACGGCTCACCGGCGCCCAACTCGACCTGCCGACTTTCCTGGACGAGGCGTCCTCGGTCCTCGCACACGCTCTGCCCCACGACTCGGCCTGCTGGCACACCATGGATCCGGCGACCCTCATCGAGACGGGCTTCCATCTGGAGGACATGCCGCACGCCCCGGACGCCGATGTCGCCGCGCTCGCCTATCTGCCCGACGATTTCAACTCGTTCGTTTCCCTCGCGCGGGCCGACCGCCACAGCGGTGTTCTCACCGCGGTCACCGGTGGCCGTCCGGAACGGAGTCGGCGCTACCGCGAACTGCTGCGCCCGCACAACGTCACCGGCGAACTGCGCACGTCCTGCGTCGTCGACGGCACGTGCTGGGGCAACTTCGCGTTCTTCCGGGAAGCCCCGGCCGACTTCACCGAGGAAGAACAGGACTTCGCCCACGACCTGGCGTCGTTGCTGGGCGCCGGATTCCGGGGTGCGGTGGTCCAAGCCAGGAGCAATGGCGCGACGGTGGAGTTCTGGCCCGGGCTGCTGCTGTTCGACGAGGGCCGGCGGATCGAGTCGGCGACCGCCCCGGCCCGTCACTGGCTCGACGAACTCGGCTGTCACGGCCCGCTGGACGAAGCCCCCTTGCCCTATGCACTCCTCATGGCGGCCGAGCGCGCCCGAAGTTCCGCCGCCGACGCAAGCGTGCGGGTCCGCGGTCAGTCGGGCGGCTGGGTCGAACTGCACGCCTCACCGGCCTCCGGCGGCGCACCCGGCAGGATCGCCGTCATCCTGCAATCCGCCACCGCCCCGTCCGTGGTGCCCCTGCTGTCCGCCGCCTACGGACTCACCCCACGCGAGCGCGAACTGATCGACCTGGTCCTGCAGGGCTGCGGGACAGGCGAGATCGCGACACGTCTGTTCATCTCACCTCACACGGTCCAGGGACACCTAAAATCCATCTTCGCCAAGACCGGTGTACGCAGCAGGCGGGAGCTGGTCACGCGGGTGTTCGTCCCGGATCGCAGTACCTCTGGCAGCACATCTGCCGACTGATCTCCGGCGGCTCGAGCCGGGCGGAGTCGAGGGACTCCCCCAAACGCTGCCCTGGGCTGCGCTATCGCGCTGCAGCCACGGGTGCGGCGTGGAGCTCGCGTACCAGTTGAGGGGTGAGCAGTTCGCCGGCCCGGTCGGCGAGGACCGCCATTTCGTAGCCGACCAGGCCGACGTCGCATCCGTCGGCGGCGAGCACGCCGAGGCAGCTGCCGTCGCGGACGCGGCCGACCATGAGGAAGCCTCCGAGCATTTCGATCATGACCAGTTTCATGCCGCTGAAGCCGTGTGCGGTGGCGGCGTTCTGGGCGAGGCTGGTGATGCCGGAGACGATGGCGGCCAGATGGTCGGCGCGGTCACGGTCGAGGCTGTCGGAAGCGGCCATGAGCAGGCCGTCGGAGGAGACGGCGACGGCGTCGGTGACACCGTCGGTGGTGCGTACGAACTCGGAGATGAGCCAGCCGAAACTCTGGACGGCGGTGGTCACGATGACGCTCCTTGGGCGGTTCGGGCCTCGGCCCGGGCGACGCCTGCCCGAAACCCGTTGAGCAGGGCGGAAGTTGCGGGCCGGGTGGCCGGCGGCGGGAAGAGGGCCTCTTCGGCGGGGGTCAGCAGGCGGCCGGGGAGGACCAGGAGTGCGGACAGACCGCCGCCGGGGGTGTCGAAGAGATGGACCTGGGCGCCGTCGCCGAGGCGGTGGGCGAGCCGCCCGACGACGAGGTGCCCCAGGAACCGGGTGGGTGCGGCGAGGAGAGCCTGTTCGCCCGAGTCGCGGAAGGAGGCGTGAGCCCGGTCCTTGTCGGCTTCGGACATGCCGACACCGTGGTCGACGACGGCGAAGCAGTACGTGTCGTCCTCGCTGTCGTGCCACCCGTGCACCTCGACCGGGTGTTCCGGGGGTGAGAAGGTCAGTCCGTTCTCGATGAGTTCGGCCAGGAGGTGGGCGACGTCGGCTACGACGTGTCCGCGCAGACGCAGCGGCTCCACGGCCGCGATGAGCACCCGTCGGTACTGCTCGACCTCGGCGACGGCCGCCTGGACGACATCCCGGGCACCGGCCGGCAGCGCGGTGGGTCGTGGCGGGTTCTGCCCGGCCAGCACCAGCAGGTTCTCGGCGTTGCGCCGCATTCGGGTGGCGAGGTGATCCAGTTCGAAGAGTTCGGCGAGGGCGTCCGGGTCGAGTTCCTGCCCCTCCAGGCGGGTGATGAGGGCGAGTTGACGCCGTACGAGGTTCTGGTTGCGGCGGCCGAGATTGGCGAGGGATTCGGTGGTGATGCGGCGCAGCCGGGCCTGCTGGACGGCGAGACGCAGGGCCGTGTGTTCCACCCGGCGCAGCGACGCGGCGACCTTCGTGATCTCGGCCGCGCCACCGCCCGGCAACCGCGCCTCGGCCACGCCATCCCCCGGCAACTGCGCGTCGGCCCCGTCCTCGGCGTCCGAGGCGGCAAGGAGATCCCCGTCGCCCGGTGGAGACTGCTGGATCCGCGCGACGGCCTGCGGCAGGCGGTGTTCCGCGATGTCATGGGCGGCCTGCGCCAGCGCGCTCAGCGGGCGGGTGAGGGAACGGGAGGCGTAGGCGGCCAGGCCCGCGAGGAGGGCGGCCACGACCAATCCGGCGGCGAGGTAGGCGACCAGCGCCGACTCGGCGTCCTCGCTGAGCTGGTCGGCCCGCTCCTGTACGTCGTCGCCCACCGACTGCTGGACGGCGTACAGGTCGTCGACGAGGACGGTCATCGCATTCCACCAGGTGGCGGCGTCCGCGTGCAGTGCGGAGCCGTCGGCGGCGTCCCGCGCCTGGTCCTCGTAGGCGGTGACGCCCCTGGCATCGGCGGTCCGGAAGGCCCGGTGCAGTTCAGCGCGCTGGGGTGCGGTGGCGACCTGGCGGAAGCGTGCCAGGGCGGCGATGCGGGTGGCGCGTACCTCGGTGAAGGTGAGGAACTCACGGCCGTGAAAGGTGCCGTCGGCGAACACCCCGTTGAGGAGGCCGCGTTCGAGTGCGACGGATTCCTTCGCTGAGGCCAGCTCCCTCAACGCCGCCAGTCCGTCGCCCAGTTGCCGGTCGCCGCGGGTCGCGTTGCCGGCCACCGGGTCGACCGTGTTGAGCGCGCCGACCGCGGCTGTGTAGAAGGTCAGCGTCGCGGCCCGGTCCGCGCCGCCTGCGTCGGCGGCGGCACGGATGCCGGACAGGCGCCCCAGTCGGCGCTTGAGAACCTCTTCGACGGCGGTGTCGTCGCGCATGGTCTCCAGCGCCGCGTCCACCCGTTCGCGGGTGGCCACCAGAGCCTGGCGGAAGCTCTTCTCGCCTCCCAACAGGCCGTTGGTCAGGCCGCGTTCACGCTGCAGCTGGTGCACCAGGGCCTGGACCCGCAAGCTGAGGCCCACCTCGGCACGGGTCGTCCGGGCGTCCCCGAGTGCCGCACCACGGCCCTGCACGGCGAAGCCCGCCACCGCGAGCAGCAGACAGATCGGCACCGTGACAACCACGGCGACCCGGGCCCTGACACTGCGCCAGCCCGGCACCGGCCGCCGGCCCGGGCTTGCCCGGCCACCACGGTGGCGTAACGAACCGCCGCCCGACCGCCCTTTGCCGATCGCACCGAGCCCGTCCACCAATGGTCGTAGTACCCCCCACACGCTCATACGTCACGACGCTAGTGCGACCCCCGCCCCAGGCGGTTTCCCCGCTGTTAGACCACAGGAGACGTTCAGTTGCACCACCCTCACACCACGGCCCCACAGGCTGGGAGTCCGGGCAGCACGACGGCCCGGAGCGGGAGGCGGGTTTCCACGCCTTCTACTTGTGGCCACGCAGAAAGGCAGGGATCTCGTCGCGGGTCGGGTAGTTCGGCAGGGGAGCCGGTTTGTTCTGGAGGAACGCGGTGATGACGGCGACGGCTCGGTCGTTGTTGTCGTCCAGGCCGTTCCACATGTGGTGTCCGACACCGGGCATGTACTGGGTGCGCTGGACGGCCGGGTCGTCGGCAAGGATGGCGGTCGCCCATTGGCGGACCTGGGAGGAGCATTCGGCGATCATCAGCATCACGGGCGTTCGGGAGCGCCTCAGTTGCGGGGCGATGGAACCGGAGTCCTTGACCGTCCGCTGGACACGGAGGCTGGCGGCGGGGCTGAAGGAGAAGTTCTGCGCGGTGTCCTCGACGGGGATGCGGCCGGCGTCGCGCGCGCAGTAGGCGGACGCGGTGTCACTGCCGAGGTCGGCGGCGGTGAACGCGTTGTCGCCTTCGGCCTGTCCGATCAGTCCGTTGTCAGGGGTGAGGAGTCCCAGTCGCATGAGGCCGAATCCCACGGCGTACCGGGGGACGTGTGTCGATCGCGGTCCGGTCATGGCCGGCGCGAGGCCACGCGCGGAATCCCGGCCCTTGTGCCCGCTGATCCCCGCGGTGGGGCCGTCCATCGGGCCGGGCTCGGCGATGACCGCCCGGTGCAGACGCGCGCTGACGTCGGCGTCGGCCAGGGCTCGGGTGAGCACGACCCCGCCCGAAGAGAACCCGAGCATGTCGACCTTGCCCTTGCCCAGGCGGTCGATGAAGGCGCCGAGGTCGCGGACCGACCTGGAGATCGTGTACTGGTCCATGGCAAGCAGGTCGCTTCGTCCGCCGCCGGCCTGCTCGTAGGCGTAGACGTCGTAGCCCTGCCGCGCCAGAAGTCGCAGGAACCGGTGGTCGAGCAGTGAGATACCGCGGACCGGGCCGCCGTTGAGGTACACGAGCGGGATGGGATGCCGGGCGGCGCGCTTCGCGGGCGGGTAGTGATACACCGCCACCCGGCTGCCCGTCGCCAGACTCCAGTGTTGCGTTGCCACGAAGGGCAGGGCGGGCGGTCGCTGCCGGTCCGTGGGCACCGTCGGTATGCAGACCGACGCGGTCAACGCTGCCGCGACGACCACCGGCAGGAAGGGCACGAGCCGCGCCGCCCGGGTGCGTCGCCGGCTCCGCCACAGTGCGGCAACGGTCCCGACTCCGAGGGCCGCTAACCATGCGCCGAGTCCTGAGCCCGCTCCGTCGGTGAGGACGATCAAGACGAGAAAGACGACCACCAGCGCCACGGCTGCGGCGAGGCCCAGCAGGAAGCGGCCGGTGAGGCGGGCGAGGCGTATGACGAACGTGGGCACAGCGGTCCTCCAAGGTTTCAAAACGCTGTTTCAAAACGACGTTATCAAAGACGGTAGGCTTCTCGTCATGGGTAGGCCGAGAACGAACGACGAGACGGTGAAGGAGCGACTGGTGGAGAGCGCCACCGAGTTGCTCGCCACCCGCCCCCGGGAGTCGGTCACGGTCCGTGCCGTGGCCATGGCTGCCGGGACGTCGACGGCGGCCGTGTACTCGCTGTTCGGCGGCAAGGACGGGCTGATCGAAGCGGTACGCGACGAAGCCGTCGCCGGCCTCTTCCAGTCCGTGACCGCGGTGCCTGCGGCCGACGACCCGCTCGACGGCCTCTACGCACTGGCCGAGGCATACCGCCGATGGGGACGCGAACACCGTCACCTGTACTCAGTGCTGTTCGGTGGGGTGCAGTCCTTCAAGCCGTCGGGGGCGGTCGGTACGAGTGACCCGATTCGACCGCTCCTCGCGGCAATCGACAGGGCCGTGGCAGAGTCCGTCCTCGACGGACCGGCGACGTCGATCGCCCTCTCGCTCTGGGTGACCCTGCACGGGCTGGTGACCCTTGAGCTCGCCGGAGCCCTCGACACCCCCACTGCGGACGCCGCGTTCCGATCCGCGATCCACGCCACGCTCCGCGGCTGGACGACCCCCACGGTGTTCCGCAGCCTGCGGGCGTGACTGACGTCAGGTCAGCGTGGCGACGCCGAGTGCGATGAGGCTGCAGAGCAGGGTGAGGGTGGCGCCGAAGACTGTGCCCGCGTGACGGAGGGCGCCGGGGAGGGACGCTCCGTCCCAGCGGGCGAGGAACCCCGCGCAGATCGCGGCCAGGAGTGCGAGAAGAGCCGCAGTGAGCACCGCGGCGATCACAGCGAGGGCGCGCACGGACGGCGAGGCCGGTGAGACGGACATGAGTCTTTCTCCGTTCCCTGAAGGGCTGTTGTCCGGGAACGAAGATGCCGAGGTCCCCGTACGCTGGCGTACGGGCGAACGAATCTGTACGGGATCGCTCATCGATATGTCCGACCGTCAAGGAGGTCCGGTGCGATCCCTGGAGGGCACACCCGACGGCGATGCCATGGTGGCTCAGCTCCAACAGCGCTTACGGGATCAGCGGGATGCGCGCGGCGTCAAGATGCTCTCCCTGGAGCGGCTGACGGGCCTGGGACACACCACCGTCAGCAAGGCATTCAACGGACCGAACATTCCGACCAGGGCAACCGTGATCGCGCTGGCGAACGCCCTGAAAATGGATCCGGATCCGCTGCTGCACCTGTGGGACCAGGCGGCGGAGGCCGGCCGCCGAGGTGCGTGGCAGGAGGCCCCGACACGGGACTTCTTCCGTGATCTCATCGAGAAACACACGCAGTTGTTCGCGGGCCGGCAGGCCGAGAGCGCGCGGATCGAGGAGTTCATACGGGACCACGCCTCCGGCTACGTCTTCGTGGAGGCGCTCTCGGGATACGGCAAGACCTCCCTCCTCGCGGATCTGGTCAGGCAGAACCCCGAGTTCTGCTACCACTTCATCAGCCAGGCGTACCGGCGCAGGGGCGGCGGTTTCGACCCCACCAGCCCCGAGGACGTACTGGAGTGTCTCTGTGAGCAGTTGGACCCCTCCCATGTGCGCGGCGCGGGGCTGAAGAGCCTGGAGCGGCAGTTCCGCGGCCTGATGACCCGTCCTCCGCGGAAGCCGACGGTCGTCGTGCTCGACGCCGTCGACGAACTGGATCCACCGGACCAGCTCCGCACCCTGCTGCCGGCGCAGTTGCCGCACGGCCTGGTGCTCGTCCTCTCGGCCCGCGCCCAGGGCGATCGGACCTGCCTCACCGACATCGCGCTGTCCCCGGCGGACGTGGGCCTGCACCTGCGGTTGGAGGGCCTGGACCGGGCCGCGCTCGTGGACCTGCTCCGGATGGCGGGCGGTGCGGCGGCGGGACTGGCGCAGGATGCCGACTTCGTCGCCGAGATGCACCGTGTCTCCGAGGGCGACCCTTTCTATCTGCGCTTTCTGGTGGAGGACGCGGCCGTCGGCCGGCTCACCCGCGACAACGTCGAGCGTGCTCCCACCGGTCTCGAAGGCTATCTGGACCAGCAGTTGGAGCAGCTCAACCGCAGCGCCCACCGCACCGAGCACGTCGAGATCCTGGGGTTCCTGCTGGAAGCAGGCACGCTCTCCGCGTTCGATCTGTACCACCTGGTCGAGGGGCTGACCTGGCTGAACTTCGACACCGTTCTGCGGGAGATCCACCGCTTCCTGCTGGTTCACCGGCGGGCCCTGCCGGGCGTGCAAGCGCAGCGGGGCAGCGAGGAGTACAGCTTCTGCCACGACCGGTTCCGGCAGTACTTCCGGGGCCGCGCCGGGATCGGATAGCGGATGCGGTCCCTTCGCGACGAGGTCGGCGCGCTGGTGTCCAGTGGGCGCACCCGTGCCGATCTCTCGGCCCATGTGCGGAACTGGCGTCAGTGCCCGACCCCGTACACCATCGAGAACGCCATCCGGCTGGCGGCGCAGGAGGGGCGTGGCGACGACCTCCACGACACGGTCCTCGACGAGGAGTTCCGGCGCACGCGACAGCGCCTCTTCGGTGTCAACGCGCTGCGGGCCGATCTGCACATCGCGCGCACGTACTCCCTGATGCGCCGACCCGATCTGGTCAGGTACGTACAGGTGCTCCTCCTGGAGCAGCGCCCCTTCGGCACTCCCGAGAGCACCCATGTCCAGCAGCAGCACTGCCGGGAGTTCGCCGAGTTCCTCCAGCTCGACCGGCTCCCGCACGAGCGGCTCGACACCGGCCTGCACAAGGTTCTGGGGCGCTTCTTCACCGCCACCTCCCCCACCGCTCCACGGCTGGCCGGGTACCAGCTCGGTGAATGGAGCTGTTCCTGCGGCGCGTTGACCGGCCTGGCCCGGCGCTACGACCACGCCTGCCCCTGTACGGCGGTCTCGGGGCACGGCAGGATCACGGAAGCGACACCCGGCTGCCCGGACCCCACCTGCGCCGGACCCGTCGACTACGTCGTCTGCCCCACCTGCCGGACCAGGGTGACCCTGACGAACCTCTGGCGGATACGACGCGGCGGAGCCGACCCCGACGACTTCCTGATTCCCCTCACCCTGGACCTCGTCGTCGAGGACGAGCAAGGACCCGTCAAGCGGGCGCGCCACCTGCTGATGTACCTGCCGCTCCCCATCGGCCTGCGGGAACGGAACGGCGAGATCGTCTTCCACGCACCCACCGTCTTCTGGGCGAGCCCGAGCGCGGAGCTGTGGTACCGGCGGTCCTCGGGGGACCGCTTCCTCGGACTGAAGGACACACTGCGCTACGACGGCCGCACCGAACTGCGGCCCATCCTCGAAGCTCTGCTGCGCCGCACCCTGCTGGGGTACCGGCAGGGCTACGCCCAGTTCGCCGATGAACTGCGGCAGGACGTGCTCGCGGGGCCGCCCGGGCAGACCCGTCCCCTCAGACGGCGGCCCTGGACCGGGTCCGAGTACCGGAGCAGTTCCGAGTACACGCGCGGGTTCTGGAGCCGGCTGCAACGCGTGACCGTGCGGGACCTCGCCCTCGGCGATCTGGTGAGCCGCGGCGCGGTGTCCGCGCAGTGCACCGTCGTCGCCTCGCCGAGCCTGCAGGGCAGGGCGGCCCTGGTCAACAGGCGGCTGACGGACCCGGACGCGCTGTCGATCCCGACACTGGTTCAGCTGAGCACGACCCTGCCCGATGGCACCGTCCTCACCTCAAGACCGCCGACCGTGGCCCCCGAGCAGGCGTCGAGCCTTGGCAGGGAGGGCCTGATCACCCCGGGCAGACCGGTGCGACCCGGCCAGCTCCTGGTGGGGGCCGCCTCACCCGTGACGGATGACGAAACGCTGCGCACCCCCGAGGAGCGCCTGCTGTACGCCCTGTTCGGAGACGAGGCGCTGCGCAGGACGCTGCTGAACAGGTCTCTGGAAATGTCCGGACGGCGGCCCGGGCACGTCCTGGCGCAGCGGATCAGCGGTGCGCTGGCGACCGACGCGATCCCGGCCGTGCCCGGTCGGCACCTGCGGGGTGGCGGGTCCGGGACGCACATCACCGTCACTGTCGCCGTCGACCAGCCGGTGCAGCAGGGGGACACGCTGGACGACGAGTCCGGCGCCTCCGCGGTCGTGTGCGGTCTCGCGGGCGGGCCCTCGCTCCGGCGGCTCGTGGGCAGTCCCGACGAGCCGGACCTGGTCGTCGCGCCCGACCACCCCTGGGCCCCGCCATCGGGCGAAACCGGCCACACCATCCGGATCCGTCTCGCCGCCCACGGTCTCGCGGTACGGGACACCGGCGCCCGGTCCGCGGGCGTCTACTCCGCGGTCCTCGACCAGCCCCTGTCGAGTGGGGCCGACGACACCGCGCAGATGATCGAGCCCAGGGAATTCCGATGGCTCCTCGCGCACGGAGCCCGGCACGTGGCGATGGAGATCTACGGGCCGCGCGGTGACTGTCCGGACTGGCGGAACGACCTGCGCACCGCACTGGAGGAAGGCGGCCAGGCGCTCGGCCCACCCCGCCACCGGCCCGTCACTCTGCTCGACTCGCCGGCCCGTGCGTTCCGTCGGATCGACCTCACACTGCGCGCCGCCCGCGTCGTGCCGCGGCTCGAGGCCGATCGGATCGGCGTGCGTCTGATGACCGACGCCGACGTGGCGCGTCTGTCGCAGGGCGAAGTCGTGAGCGAGGTCTTCTACAACATGCGCACCAGACGCCCCTGGCCGGGCGGGCCCTTCTGCCAGCAGATCTTCGGCCAGGTCCGTGAGAACGAGTGCGCCTGCGGGGAGCGCCGCCGCAACTGGGACGACGACGCGACATGCGACGCCTGCGGACGCGTTCCGACCATGCCCGACGAGCGGGGCCGTCGCCTCGGCCATATCGCGCTCCCCATGCCGGTGGTCCACAGCTGGTGCTTGCGCGGCCCGGCCGGTGCCCGGCTCGCGCGCTCCCTACGGCTGACCGAGGAGGAGCTCCAACAGCTCGCGGACTGCGAGCTGGTCCTGGTCACCGACCCTGGCCCCACGGCGCTGACCACCGGACAGCTGCTGAGCGTCAAGGAGTGGGGCGCCACCGCCGACCGGCCCCAGGCCGCAGCCGTGACGGGCGGACAGGCGGTGAACTTCCTGCTCCGTCGGGCCGGCGGTGCCATCCCGCCCGGTCTGTCCCCGGACACGGTCACCTTTCAGCTGCTGCCGGTCCTCCCCCCGGATCTGCGACCCCACGTGTTCGAGGCCCATCGGACGATCGGAAGCGACCTCAACAGCCTCTACGGCGCGGTGCTCTCCAAGTCCGCCCAGCTCCGCCGCCTGGAGGACCTCGGCGCTCCTTTGGACGTGCTGATGGGCGGACGCCGCCTGCTCCAACGCAAGGTCAGCGCGCTGCTGGACAACGGCCGCCAGCCGGACCCGACCCTGGACGAGAACCGGAGACCGCTCGTGAGCCTCGCGGACTCGCTCATGGCCCGCCCGAGTTCCACCGGCACACTGCGGGACGACTTCCTGCGTCGGCCCGTGGACTACAGCGCCCGCGCCCGACTGGTGATCGCCAACCCGCCGAACTCCGGCGACACAGTTGCCGATCCCGCCCCGGACACCGTCTTCCTGGGCCGGGACCTGGCTCTTCATCTCGTCGAGCCGTTGCTCGTGCACCTGCTCATCTCCACCGCCACGGCCCGGCAAGGGTGGGAGGCGCAGGAGATGATCAAAGAACATGCCGAGCCGGCCATGCGGCTCCTGGACGCGGCGTGCGAGCAGGTCCTGGTCCTGGTCGCCCTCCCTCACGGGCCCTGGCCGATGGTGGCCCTGCGTGTTCGGGCGGCCGAGGTTCCCGCCCTGCAGGTGCGACCCGGGCTGCTCGACGTCGCCGGTTGGGAGAACCTGGGCGAGACGGTACGTATCTTCAGCGTCCTGACCACCGAGGCACTCAAGGAGGCGACCGGCCTGCTGACGGTCGACACTCTGCGCGGGGCAACGTCCCCACACCGGCCCACGACGCCGCGCTCCTTCTTCGACCTCCCCTGCGGGGAACTCGGCAACCACATCGCCGAAACGGCGCTGACCACCGGTTCGTTGCCCCTCGGGACGGACGACGGCTTGCTCCTGTGCGACCCCACTTGGCTCGCGAAGCGGACTGGCGACCAGCGGCTGGATGAGCCGGAGGGAGGGTGACACCACCAACACCTGGGCTCGGCAGGACTGCGGGAATCGGTCGGATCAGCTGTTGCTCGCGTTCGGGGTCCAGCCCGGCGGGCCGAAGACGTAGCCCGCGCGGTCGCGCCAGCGCGTGGCGCTGCGTACGTCGCGCCAGGTGGCCGCGTACTCGTGGAAGGCGACGCGCAGCGGATTGTAGGTGTCGATGTTCTTGGTGAGGCCGTAGACGACGCGCTCGCCCTCGGCTTGGAACGTGCCGAAGATCCGGTCCCAGACGATGAGGATGCCGCCGTAATTGCGGTCCAGGTAGGTGTTGTTGGAGCCGTGGTGGACCCGGTGGTGCGAGGGCGTGTTGAGGACGAGCTCGATCGGCCGCCACAGGCGGTCCACCCGCTCGGTGTGCAGGAAGAACTGATAGATGAGGCTGACCGATTGCTGGAGCAGGATCATCCAGGGCGGAATGCCGAGCAGGGCGAGCGGCAGCCAGAACGGCAGGGTGGTCATCGGCGTCCAGCTCTGCCGCAGCGCGGTGGAGAGGTTGAACCGCACGCTGGAGTGGTGCACCACGTGGCTCGCCCACAGGACCCGGACCCGGTGGTGCGAGCGGTGGAAGGCGTAGTAGGCGAGGTCCTCGGCGAAGAAGAGCAGCACCCAGGTCCACACCGACGCGGGAGACAGCTGCCAGGGCGCCAGGCTGTACAGGGCGGCGAAGGCGACGATCGTGACAGCCTTCCACGGCAGCGCGATCACCTGGCTGCCCGCGCCCATCGACATGCTGGTCACGGTGTCGCGGGCCTCGTAGCCGCGTTCGTCGTCGTCCGGCAGGAAGCGGTACGACAGTGCCTCCACGGCCACCAGCAGGACGAAGGCGGGTATGGCGTAGACGACGGCGGGTATCACGGCGTGCCTCCTTCTGGTTCCCGGGTGTGGGGGGTGGCCGGGACGCTGCGGGCCAGCAGTGCGCGGGCGGCGGTCTCGGCGCCCTGTTCGTCGCGTGCGGCGATGAGTGCGGCCAGCTTCATGTGCCCGGCGACGTCCAGCAGTTCGGTGGCGCGCAGTTCCGTCGGCACCTCGCCGGCGGTGAAGCGCTCGTCGACCAGGCTGTTGAACGCGAGGAGGTAGGCGATGTTGCCGGAGCCCTCGATGATGAGCCGCCACCAGTGGACGTCGGCCGCGGCGAGCTCGGTCAGGTCGGGTCCGGTGTTGATGTAGGCGGCCGCGGCGCTGACGATCTCGGTAGCCGTCCGGTCCGGGCAGCGGGCGGCGCACAGTCGGGCCGCGTCCGCCCCGATGGAGGCGCGCATCTCCAGGACGTCGCGGCGCAGGTCGTAGGACGTGGACAGCTGCTCGGTGTGGGCGAGTTGCAGGGCGAGGTCGAGACCGGCGGTCCGCCGCCAGTCGAGCACCATGGTGCGTCCGCCGTGGCTGACCTCGACCAGTCTCGCCTGCTGGAGACGCTTCACCGCCTCCCGTACCGCGTGCCGGTTCACCCCGAACTCCGCGGCCAGTTCACGCTCGGCGGTCAGGGGGACGCCGGCCGCGAGGTCGCCGCTCAGGATGCGGTCCCGCAGCAGCGTGAACAGCTGCTCGGAGACTGCTTCACGCCGGATGCGCTGCTCTGTCATGGACACACCTTGACCGGCGGACCCGTACTGGTCAACTGGTTGGACCAGATCGAACCGGGATCGGCCGGCCGTGCGCGGTCTCAGTCGTCCGGGGTGCGCAGGGCCAGGATGGCCATGTCGTCATGGCCGTCGCTTGGACGGTTGTCGGCGAGGAAGGACACGAAGTCGTTCAGCGGCAAGTGGACTTGTTCCGCGGCGAGTTCGGCGAGCCGAGCCAGGCCGTGGTCGATGGGGAACTCGGGGTGTTCGACGAGCCCGTCCGTGTAGAAGAGCACGGTGGCACCGGCGGGCACGGGATGCGTGTGGTCGGGACGGTGCACGCCGGTGTCGACCGCGAGCGGCAGGCCGGGCTCGACGTCGAGGTACTCCGTGTGCCGTTCGGCGGTGATCAGCAGCGGGGGGAGGTGTCCTGCCGTGCTCCAGTGCAGTATCCAGCCGTCCTGCCCCGGTTCCATCCGGGCGAGACAGGCGGTGGTGACGGGCAGATCGGTGATCGCGTGCAGGGTGCGGTCGAGTTGGGTGAGGACGCCACTGGGCGGGGTGAATCGGTCGAACAGCAACGCCCGGAGCATGCTGCGGGTCTGGGCCATGGCGGCGGCCGCGCGCATGTCGTGACCGACGACGTCACCGATCACGACCGCGCACGCGTCGTCGGGCAGCCAGAGCGCGTCGTACCAGTCCCCGCCCAGGTGGGCCGGGGTGAGAGCGGGACGGTAGACGGCCGCGGCGGTCAAAGGGGTCAGGTCGGGCAGTGTGGGAAGCAGCAGGCGCTGGAAGTGTTCGGCGCTGTCGCGGATTTGCTCGAACAGCCGGACGTTCTCGATCGCGATACCGGCGGCGCCGGCCAGAGCGACCAGGATGTCCTCGTCGTCACGGTCGAAGGGCCGGCCGTCACGGCGTTCGGACAGGTACAGGTCTCCGTAGATGGTGCCGCGGACGCTGATGGCGACACCCAGCAGTGAACTCATGTGGGGATGGCCGGGCGGGAACCCCACCGAGGCGGGGTGGGAGCCGATCTCTTCGACGCGCAAGGGCTCGGGGTGGTGGATCAGATGCCCCAGAACCCCTCGGCCGCGAGGGAATTCGATCCCCGCCAGATCGCCGCGCTCCGACTCCGACAGTCCCGCCGTGATGAACTGCGCCAGCTGCTCACCGGACTCGTCCAGCACCCCCAGCGCGCCGTAGCGGGCGCCGACCAGCTCCATCGCGGTGGTGACGATCCGGTGCAGGACCGTGGGCAGATCCATCTCCCGGCTGATCGCCAGCACCGCCTCCAGCAGGCCCTGGAGGCGGTCCTTGGCGACGGCCAGCTCCCGCAACTGCTCGGCGATCTGCTCCAGCTGCCCGGCCGGCTGCGGCGCCGCGTCGGCAGCGGGCGACCGTCCGGGCTCTTCCACGTCGCCCGCCATCACAGACGTCCGATGGTCTCAACGGCCTCGGTGGGAGTCATGCACTCGTGCCCTTCGTCGTCCCGCGCCGCGCTCTGTTCGCCCACAGTCCCCTGGTTACGACCGTGATCAACCCGGACAGGGTGACGCAGTCCTCCGACCCGACCGGTCCATTACGCCAAAGGCGGCATGTTCCGCACGGTCGCCAGGAACCGGTGTGCTGGGCGGCCTCGGGGACGGGCGGCTTCCTGAAGGCGGAGTGCATGGCGTCCGTGGTGACGGAACCCTGTGAGCGCCTGACCCACCTGTTCGCCCTTCGGGCTGATCCGACCACCGGACGACCGATCTGTTGCCGACATGGCGCGTGCGGCTTCGGCCACACGCTCAGGCAGGCTGCCACAGTTCGATGCGGTTGCCCTCGGGGTCGGTGACCCAGCCGAAGCGGCCGACGCCGTCCATGTCCTGGGTTTCCTCGGCCACGTCCGCACCCTTGGCGCGCAGTTGCGCGAGCATCGCGTCCAGGTCGCGCACGCGGAAGTTGAGCATGGTTCGCTGGTCGCGGGATCCGAAGTAGTCGGTCCCCGACTCGAACGTCGCGAACACCGTGAGCCCGGGTTCGGGGCGCCACAGGCCGTGCTCGTCGGCGTCCAGGCCAAGGCAGTCGCGGTACCACGCGGTCAGGGCCGCCGGGTCCGCGGCCCTGAGGAAGTATCCGCCGATTCCAAGTACACGTTCCATGCCGCCATCTTGCAGCATCGGCTCCCCGGCCCTCGGAGGCTTCTAGCGGGAGCCGAGCCGCGGGCGGTACGAACACTCGCCGTCGACGCTCCCGCACCCGGCGGCCCGCGGGCGAAGAGGGACACCGTTGCCGCGCAGCACCTCGCGGACGTCGAGGATCAGGGGGAAGACCTCGTGGTTGCGGTCCTCTCCCTGTTCCTCCCATGCCCGCTGCTCGGCCTCGACGGCCATGCGGTCCTCGGCGAACACCCGCTCGGTGAAGCGCCTGATGAGTGGCCAGGCCAGGTGCAGCGCACCGGGAATGCCGGGCTTCTCGATCATCAGCAGGCCGTAGGCGTGGCAGGTGCGCTGCTCGGCGTCCTCGGGCACGTACACGGCCCAGAGCCGGAAGGCCGGGCGCTGGGCGTGCTCGGGTACCAGGTCGAGTGTCTGATACGGGTATTCGGTGCGGATGGTCATGACATCGGCGGAGTCCTTGCCGCCGAAACCCTCCGCGGCCAGCAGGCCCGCGCCACGGTTCCGCTTTCCTCCTGCGTGGGTGAACAGATAACGGGCCTGAACCGACCGCGCGGAAGTCTCGTACCCCAGCAATTCGGGGTGGAGTTTGCCGACAACTCCGCGGTGGAGGAACTGGTGGTTCATGTCGAGCAGGTTCTCGTGCATGAACGAGTAATGGCAGCGCACCGTTCGGGAGAACGTCATCGTCCTGTACTGCGGTGAGCCGAATGCGGGCAACATGGGCAGCGGGGTGTCCGGCGCCTTCTCCGGTTCGCCGGGGAAGACGAACACCAGGCCGTACGCCTCGCGGACCGGATAGCCGCGTACGCCGCGCGGCGGCCGGCCGTCGCCCTTGGACAGGTAGGGGATCTGCGAGATACGGCCGTCGCCGCGGTAGGCCCACGCGTGGTAGCAACAGCGCAGCGTGTCGCCCTCGACGACGCCCATGCTCAACGGCACCTGCCGGTGGGCGCACCGGTCCTCCAGGGCATGGACGGCGCCGCTCTGCCCTCGGTAGAGCGCGATGCGCTCACCTGCGAACGCCGTCGCGATCACCCGGCCGCGGCGCACCTGGCCGGACCGTGCGACCGGGTACCAGAAGTCCGGGTTCGCCCCGACGCGCCTCAGGTCGGTGGTGGCGGACTCCGGATCGCGGTACGCCGCAGGCCGACCGCTGCTGGTCCCGTCGGAATCTGTCTCGTTCATACCTCTCCCTTACATCGGGGATACCGGCATGGACAGGGCACGTATCACCGACCGGTAGACGCGACGGAGCCCAGCACCGTTCCAGCCTGGCGGCCCCCGGCCACCATGTCCTGCCCGACACGCCCGCAGGAGTGAGGCGCCGGGGCGTGGACCGAGAGGGCGATGGCCACGACAAGCGGGTCCGGCCCTCCGGCGATACGCTCGTGCTGTCTGCCGCACAGCTGGGAGGCACGTGGATGAGCTGCTATGAATGCGCCCGGTCGGGGCGCACGACGGAGGCAGTGGCCGTCTGCCGAGTGTGCGGAGCCGCTGTCTGCCTGGAGCACGTGCGTACCGAGTCGGTGGTCATGCGGGGCACCGCCCAGCCCGGCGAAGTGATCCACGACCGGCCGGCCAGACGGATGACCTGCCCGGTGTGCCGGGCGGCGGAACAGGCCTGATCGTTCGCCCTGGACCGATGAGCCCGACGCCCCGCGGCGGTCATAGCTCCAGGACCACCACGGCGAAGGGGCGAACCGATGAAGCTCACCACCATGACGCAGGTCACCGTCGACGGAGTGATGCAGGGAAACGGTCACGCGACGGATGAGGAGCGTAAGCAGGGATTCGATCGCGGCGGATGGGCGATGGAGGCTTTCGACGACGAGAGCATGGCGCTCATCAACGAGACCTACCGGCGTGCCGACGCGTTCCTGTTCGGCCGACGGACGTACGAGATCTTCGCCCCCTACTGGGGTGCGGAGGAGAGGGCTCGTGCCGCGGCGGCGGATCCGGACCACCACCAGATCGCGGCGGCCTTGAACGCCAGGCCCAAGTACCTCGCGTCCACCACGGTCACCGACCCGCGGTGGGAACACACCACCGTCCTCTCAGGTGACGTCATGTCCGCCGTCCGCGAGCTGAAGGCCCGGCCGGGCGGTGAGCTCCAGGTGCACGGCAGCGGTGCCCTGATCCGCTCCCTGCTCGCCGCGGACCTCGTCGACGAACTCACCCTGCTCGTGGTCCCGGTGGTCCTCGGCCAGGGAACGCGTCTGTTCCCCGCCGACGGCCCGGACATCGCCCTGGACCTGGTCGCATCACGAGCCGACTCGAAGGGCGTGACGATCCAGGTCTACCGGCCCGCCGGCCGCCCGCACTACGCGCCGGCCGGCTAGCGGCGGGGCGTCCGAGGCGGCACCGCGGACGGTCCGGTGATGTGCCCCTCGGCCTGACCACGGTCGCCGATGTCACGGTCGGGGTACGCCTCGCCGATACCTCTGGCCACGCAACCGCCGTGGCCGAAAATGTGTCTCAGAGCGCGTGGCCCGGTCGCCGCGGAGTGGGTGAGCTGCCGCGGCGCGCCGGCAAGCGGCCTGGGGGACGTAATGAGCATGTGGGAAGTGCCTGGATACACCGAGTCGCTCGAACTCGGCTCGGGGGCGAGCGGACGGGTCGTCCTGGCCGTCCACGAGGAGACCGGCGTCGCGGTCGCGGTGAAGTACCTCAGCGAGGCACTTCGCACCCGGCCGGGCTTCGTGCACGACTTCCGGGCGGAGGCGCGGCTGCTGGGCGGGCTGGAGAGCCCGTACGTCACCGGGTTGTACGAGTACGTGGAGAGCCCGCACGGCGCCGCCATCGTGATGGAACTGGTGGACGGGATCTCCCTGCGGACCCTGCTGAGCCGTCAGGGCCCGCTCGGCCCCGAGGCCGCGCTCGTCATCCTCAAGGGATCGCTGCTCGGTCTGGCCGACGCCCACCGCGTCGGTGTCGTCCACCGCGACTACAAGCCGGAGAACGTGCTGGTCGCGCCCGACGGGTCGTCCAGGCTCGTCGACTTCGGGATCGCGGTGGACTCCGGCACCAGCGCCGGTGTGGCGGGAACCCCGTCCTACATGGCCCCGGAGCAGTGGACGGGCGCGCCCGCCTCGCCCGCCGCCGACGTGTACGCGGCCACGGCCACGTTCTTCGAGTGCCTGACGGGCCGTAAGCCGTATGCGGGCGAGAACTTCGCCGAGCTGGCGCTCCAGCACGTCGAGGCGCCCGTTCCCGCCGACGAGGCGCCCGAGGCGGTACGGGGGCTGGTGCGCCGCGGTCTGGCCAAGGACCCGGCGCAGCGGCCCGCGCAGGCCGAGGAGTTCGTGACGGAACTCGAAGCCGTCGCGGGCACCGCCTACGGACCCGACTGGGAGGAGCGCGGCCGCGGCCGGCTCGCCGCGCTGGTGGCTCTGCTGCCCCTGCTGCTGCCTTCCGCCCGCGGCGTTCCCCGGACCACCACGGACACCGCTCGCACGGTTCTGCGCCCGGAGCCGGGCTACTCCCTCACCCCGGCGCGGTCGTGGCTGCCCAGCCGCCCCGGCATGCTGGTTTCGGGTGCCGCCGTACTCCTCGCGGTCCTGCTGACCTACGGCGTCCCGTTCGCCCCGGGGACGGCCGCGCAGCGTGCGGAGCGGGCTCTGGCCACGACCAGCGCCCAGCCCGGCGCGGAGCCGGCCGGGACCACCGCGCCGACCGCGTCGGCCTCCTCGTCCACGTCCCCGTCGCCCAGCGAGTCGGTCGCCCCGTCGGCGTCACCGAGCGAGTCGTCCTCGGGACCGGCGGAAACCGACGGCACGGATCCCTCGGCTCCGGCGCCCCCGGCCGGAGGTGAGGAGCCGACGCCGCCCACGGGCACCGAGAGCACGACGCCGCCGCCGACCGACTCTCCCCCGTCGCCCGCCGCACCCGCAGTCAAGGATGTCTCCGTGTCGGGCTTCGTCCAGACGGGCTCGTCGACCGCGACCGCGACCATCGACGTCGTCACGGACGGCACCGGGCCGGTCTCCATCACCGTCTCGTGGTTCACGGGCAACGTCGTGGGCCTGCCGGGCGCCGCCGACGGAGCCCCCCAGACCTTCACGCGCAGTGGCGCCACCCAGTACTCGATCCCTGTCGATCACACCTTCCAGAACGCCGGCTGCTACTGGACGGTTCAGGCCACCACCGAGCCGGGCTCCGCCGACGGAGGTGCCTCTCAGCAGCTTCTGACCAGGCGGTGTGACATCCGATGACTGCTCAGCACGACCGCACTCCCACACCCGGCGAGGAGGAGCCGACGCGGGTCCTGGCGGGCTCCGACGAGCACGCCGCGACCCTGCCGCTCGGCCCCGACGCAGCCCGCGCGAAGAGCGGCGCACCCGACTCGGACGGGGCCGAGTACAGCGCGACCGTGCTGGCCAGCCACTGGATACAGCGGCCGGAAACGGATGACACACTCGTGGAACCGGGGGCCTCGGCGACCCGGCCGTCTCCCCCGCCGGATCGCGTCGAAGGCACGGTGCTGCGTTTCGGCCCAGGAGTCACCGCCGCCGTCGCGGAACGCACTCATCGGACGATCCCCGCCGTGACCGCACCCCCGGCGCCCCCTCGCCGACGGCTGCGCCGACACGCGCTGCCCGCGCTGGTGCTGCTCTGCGTCCTCGCGTTCCTCGCCTGGCAGCGGCTCGGTCCGTCCGTAGAGGTGAGGTCGGTGGCGGTCACGGCTCGGCCGACGGTTCTGGGGTGCGACGACACGGCGGACATCGTCGGCCTCGTCACGACGAACGGCCGTCCGGGCACGCTCTCCTACCGCTGGACCCGAAGCGACGGCACCACCTCCCCGGTCCTGCGCGAAGTGATGGTCCGCGGCCAGCGGCAGGCACGCCTTCACCTGCTGTGGACCTTCCAGGGCGAGGGCCACCGCGCGGCACGTGCCGAGCTGCGGATCATCTCGCCCGCCCACAGCGCGCTGACCACCCATTTCAGCTACGACTGCCGCTGATTCCGGCCCGCTGGCCGAAACCGGTCGGGAAAACAGGCATCAAATGGTCACGGGTCGGTTGGGAAACGGGCTGCGCCCTCCCCCGCCGAATAGCCCCCACCTCCATCAGTTCGGCGTTGCGCACGTTGAAATACGGGCACATTCGGTCATGAACCGCTCTACGGCGAACCTGGTCACTACCCGTGATCCCCTTGTAGAAATTTGGCCACCGAAGCCGAATGGGACGGGCTCCGGGAATCAGCCGGCGCGGAAACATCGCGCGGCGCGTGGAACGGAGGTGTCGCCGTGGACGCCGAGGAACGAAGACGGGGAATTCTGGAACGGGCGCGTTGTTCCGGATCCGTCGATGTGGGAGAGCTCGCAGCCGATCTCGGAGTTTCGAAGGAGACCGTGCGGCGGGATCTGAATCTGCTGGAAGGGCATGGGCTGGTCCGCCGTACTCATGGCGGCGCCCATCCCGTGGAGAGCCGCAGCTTCGAGACGACGCTCGCCTTCCGCACCACCATGCAGGTTCCCGAGAAGTCCCGGATCGCGGCAGCGGCGGCCGACCTGCTCGGGGACGCCGAGACCGTCTTCATCGACGAGGGCTACACCCCGCAGCTCATCGCCGCGGCGCTCCCCCGCGACCGCCAACTGACCGTGGTCACCTCCTCGTTGGCCACGGCCGGTGACCTGGCGTCCGCCGACAACATCACCGTGCTGCTGCTCGGCGGCCGGGTGCGCGGCGGAACCCTGGCCACCGTCGACCACTGGGCGACGCGCATGCTGGCCGGCCTCGTCATCGACCTGGCGTACGTCGGCGCGAACGGGATCTCCCGCGAATACGGACTCACCACCCCCGACCCCGCCGTCAGCGAGGTCAAGTCCCAGGTCCTCAGGACCGCAAGGCGCCGGGTCTTCTCCGGTGTCCACACGAAATTCGGCGCCGTGAGCTTCTGCCGCTTCGCCGACGTCACGGAGTTCGAGGCGATCGTCACCGACGCCGGCCTGAGCGCCGCCGAGGCACACCGCTACTCACTGCTGGGCCCCGAGGTCGTCCGGGTCTGAGCAGCGGTCCAACTCCGTAACCCACTCCATCCCCGCAAGTCCGTGGGCCTGGTTCCCCGCGCCCTCGAAACACATCACTGGAGTCAGTCATGCGCACACGAAGAATGATCCACGTCGTCGCCACGGCGGCGGCCGCGAGCTCGCTGCTGGTGGCCTGCAGCGGGGCGGGCGGCTCCTCCAGCTCCGGTGGCGGCGGCGGCAAGAGCATCAACGTGCTGATGGTCGGCAACCCGCAGATGGAGGACATCGCGAAGCTGACCAAGGACACCTTCACGAAGGACACCGGCATCAAGGTGAACTTCACGGTCCTGCCCGAGAACGAGCTGCGTGACAAGGTCACCCAGGACGTCGCCACCCAGGCCGGCCAGTACGACGTCGCCACCATCGGCGCCTACGAGGTACCCATCTGGGAGAAGAACGGCTGGCTGCACGAACTCAGCTCCTACGCCGACAAGGACGCGAGCTTCGACAAGGCCGACCTGCTCAAGCCGATGGTCACCTCCCTGTCCGGCTCCGACGGCAAGCTGTACGCCCTGCCGTTCTACGGCGAGTCCTCGTTCCTGATGTACAACAAGGACGTCATGGAGGCGAAGGGCATCAAGGTGCCCGAGCGCCCGACCTGGCAGCAGATAGCCGACATCGCAGCCAAGGTGGACGGCGCGGAGCCGGGCATGCGGGGCATCTGTCTGCGCGGTCTGGCCGGCTGGGGCGAACTCGGCGCGTCGCTGACGACCGTGGTCAACACCTACGGCGGCACCTGGTTCACCAAGGACTGGAAGGCGCAGGTCAACTCCCCGGAGTTCAAGAAGGCGGCGAACTTCTACGTCGACCTGGTCCGCAAGCACGGCGAGGCGGGCGCGGCGCAGGCCGGCTTCACCGAGTGCCTCAACGCCATGAGCCAGAAGAAGGTCGCGATGTGGTACGACGCGACCAGCGCGGCCGGATCCCTCGAGGACCCGAACTCCAGCAAGATCGCCGGCCGGGTCGGCTACGCCTACGCGCCGACGGCTGAGACCAAGAGCAGTGGCTGGCTGTGGAGTTGGGCGTGGGCCATGCCCAAGACCACGAAGAACGCCGACGCCGCGTCGAAGTTCATGCTGTGGGCCTCCAGCAAGGAGTACGAGAAGACGGTCGGCGAGAAGCTCGGCTGGTCGCGCATCCCGGCCGGCAAGCGGGCCAGCACCTACGAGCTCCCGGAGTACCAGAAGGCCGCCGCGTCGTTCGGTGACATCACGCTGAAGTCCATCGAGCAGGCCGACCCGGCGGACCCGGGCCTCCAGCCGCGGCCGACGGTGGGCGTCCAGTACGTGGCCATCCCGGAGTTCCAGGACCTGGGAACGAAGGTCACGCAGGAGATCTCCGCCGCCATCGCCGGCAAGACCAGCGTGGACAAGGCGCTCAACGACGGCCAGAAGCTCGCCGAGGAAGTCGCCAAGAACTACCAGTGACCGTCAACGCCCGGCCGGCGGCTCGGCCGGCCGGGCCCGCTTTCCCCATCCCGGCCGTCACTGGCAGAGGAAACCTCCATGACCACGCTCACCGCACCCCCCAAGACCGCACCACCGCCCAGCCACCGGCGCACACCCGCCGGCAGCGGCAAGTGGCGCCGCCGTATCCCGCTGCTTCCGGCGCTCGTCTTCACCATCGTCGTCACACAGCTGCCGTTCGTCGCCACGCTCGTGATCTCCACGCTCCAGTGGAACGTCCTCAAGCCGGGCGAGCGGCACTTCGTCGGCCTGTCCAACTTCAAGTTCGTCTTCACCGACGAGCGGCTGCGCACGGCGGTGCTCAACACCGTCGTCCTCACCGCGTCGGTGGTCCTCATCAGCGTGGTCCTCGGCCTGGGCCTGGCGATGCTGCTCGACCGCCGGTTCCTCGGCCGCGGTCTGGCCCGGACGATGCTCATCGCACCGTTCCTGGTCATGCCGGTCGCCGCGGCGCTGCTGTGGAAGCACGCCATCTACAACCCCGACTACGGCCTGCTCAACGGCACCCTGAACGCGGTGTACCGCCTGTTCGGCGCGGAGAACGGCCCCACGATCGACTGGGTGTCCTCGTACCCCATGCCCGCCGTGGTGCTGTCGCTGGTCTGGCAGTGGACGCCGTTCATGATGCTCATCATCCTGGCCGGTCTTCAGGCGCAGCCCGGTGACGTCCTGGAGGCGGCCCGCGTCGACGGGGCGTCGCCGATGGCGACCTTCCGCTTCATCACGCTGCCGCATCTGCGTCAGTACCTCGAACTGGGCATCCTGCTCGGCACGATCTACGTCGTGCAGACCTTCGACGCGGTCTACACCATCACCCAGGGCGGGCCCGGCTCCCGCACCACGAACCTGCCCTACGAGATCTATCTGACCATGTTCCGCAAGTACGAGTACGGCCAGGCGGCCGCCGCCGGTGTGGTCGTCGTGCTCGGCTCGATCGTGATCGCGACCTTCGCGCTGCGCACCATCGCGTCGCTGTTCCGCGAGGAGGTGTCCCGATGAGCGCTCACGCGACAGTCGCCGCGCCCGGCGCGAGACTCAAGAAGGTCCTTCGACGCGGCGAGGACCACGGTGGCACGCCGCGGCTGTCCCCGCTGTGGACGTTCGTCGCCTGGCTCGCGACGCTGGCGTTCTTCGCGCCGGTGGCGTGGATGGTGCTGACCTCCTTCCACCAGGAGGCGGATGCGGCGACCAACCCGCCCAGCCTGCTGGCGCCGGTCACCTTCGACCAGTACAAGCTGCTGTTCAGCCGGGACATCACGCCGTTCCTCCTCAACTCCTCCATGGCCAGCGTCATTTCGACGCTGCTCGTGCTGGTCCTGGCGGTGCCGACGGCGTACGCGCTGTCCATCAAGCCGGTCGAGAAGTGGACGGACGTGATGTTCTTCTTCCTGTCCACCAAGTTCCTGCCGGCCATCGCGGCCCTGCTTCCGGTGTACCTGATCGTCAAGGACGCCGGGATGCTGGACAACGTGTGGACGCTGATCATCCTCTACACCGCCATGAATCTGCCGATCGCGGTGTGGATGATGCGCTCGTTCCTCGCCGAGGTGCCCAAGGAGATCCTCGAGGCCGCCGAGGTCGACGGCGCCGGCCTGCCCACCGTGCTGCTGCGGATCGTCGCGCCGGTCGCCATGCCGGGGCTCGCCGCGACGTCGCTGATCTGCTTCATCTTCAGCTGGAACGAGTTCATGTTCGCCGTCAACCTCACGGCGACCAACGCGTCGACCGCGCCGGTCTTCCTGGTCGGCTTCATCACCAGCGAGGGCCTCTTCCTCGCCCGGCTGTGCGCAGCCGCCACGTTGGTCTCCCTGCCGGTCCTCATCGCCGGTTTCGCCGCCCAGGACAAGCTGGTCCGAGGGCTGTCCCTAGGAGCAGTCAAGTGAAAGCCGCTGTCATCGAAGCACCCGGCAAGGTCACCGTCACCACGGTGCCCGACCCCACCCCCGGGCCGCGCGAGGTCGTGGTCGACGTGGCGGCCTGCGGGCTGTGCGGGACGGATCTGCACATCCTCCAGGGCGAGTTCGCACCGACCCTGCCGGTCGTACCGGGCCACGAGTTCGCCGGTGAGGTCGTGGGCCTCGGCAGCGAGGTCACCGAACTCGCCCTCGGCGACCGGGTCGCCGTCGACCCCTCGCTCTACTGCCACGAGTGCCGATACTGCCGGGTCGGCCGCAACAACCTGTGCGACCGGTGGCAGGCGATCGGTGTGACGGTGGCCGGTGGCGCCGCCGAGTACGCCGTCGCCCCCGTCGCCAACTGCGTACGGCTGCCCGACCACGTGGACGTCCAGGACGCGGCCCTGATCGAACCGCTGTCCTGCGCGGTGCGCGGCTACGACGTGCTCAACAGCAGGCTGGGCTCCCACGTGCTGATCTACGGCAGCGGCACGATGGGCCTGATGATGCTGGAGCTGGCCAAGCGCACCGGCGCCGCCTCGGTGGAGGTCGTCGACGTCAACCCGGAGCGACTGGCGACGGCCGAGAAGCTGGGCTGCTCCCAAGTGGCCCTGTCGGCCGACGAGTTGGGGCGAGCGGGGGGCTGGGACGTGGTCGTCGACGCGACCGGGAACGCCGCCGCCATCCAGGACGGCCTGGAGCGCGTCGCCAAGGCGGGCACGTTCCTCCAGTTCGGAGTCTCCGACTACGCGACGAAGGCGACCATCTCGCCGTACCGGATCTACAACCAGGAGATCACGATCACCGGCTCGATGGCGGTGCTGCACAGTTACGAGCGCGCGGCGGAACTGTTCGCCGCAGGGGTGCTCGATCCGCAGGTCTTCATCAGCCACCGACTGCCGCTGACGGAGTACCCGCAGGCGCTGGAACAGTTCGCCGCCGGTCAGGGACGCAAGATCGTCGTGCTGCCCTGACAGCCACCCGTGCATGCCCCCGCGTCAGCCCGTCGCTTCGGCGACGGGCTGACGCGCGAAAACCCGTCCGGCGGCCGGCAGACGGTGGTCCGGTTGCTCCGGAACGCTCACGGCGATGCTCGATCGTGCTTGGAACTACTCTCTATCGAGCACGTATTGACATGCAAGCGTCGAAGCCAGCAGAGTCGTGCACCGACAGTCCCCGCGTCCCCACAGTCACGACAGTGCACCGGCAGTGATGCAAGCCACCCCACCGAGGAGTGTTGCCGTCATGTCCGAAACACCCGCTGTCTCACGCCGACTGCTCCTGGGCGGAGCCGTCGCCACCGGCGCGCTCGCGGCCGGAATGACCGCCGCGGCGCCGGCCGCCTCCGCCGCGACCGGACCGGCGCCCCGCCGCCGTCCCGGCCAGAAGTCGATGATCGGCGTGCCCTTCGAGGTCCACAGAACCGTCCGCGTCGCCGTCATCGGCCTCGGCAACCGCGGCTCGGGCATGGTCATGGGCTGGGCCGCCGTGCCCGGCTGCACCGTGACCGCCGTCTGCGACATCCGCGCCGAACGCGCACGCGGCGCCGCCGACCGGCTGGTGAGCAAGGGCGAGCCCCGCCCCGCCGAGTACGGCGGATCGGCCGACTCCTACGCGCGGATGCTCCGGCGCGACGACATCGACCTGGTCTACGTCGCCACGCCGTGGGAGTTCCACTACGAGCACGGCAGGGCGGCGCTGCTCAGCGGCAGACACGCCGTCGTGGAGCTCCCCGTCGCGACCGAACTGCGCCAGCTGTGGGACCTGGTCGACACCTCCGAGCGCACCCGCAAGCACCTGCTGCTCGCCGAGAACTGCAACTACGGCCGCAACGAACTGGCCATGCTGCGGATGGCGCACGCCGGTGTGTTCGGAGACATCACCAACGGCCATGGCGGCTACCTCCACGACCTGCGTGAACTCCTCTTCTCCGACACGTACTACACCGACTCCTGGCGGCGGCTGTGGCACACCCGCAGCATCGCGTCCTTCTACCCCATGCACGGCCTGGCGCCGATCGCGGCGGCCATGGACGTCAACCGCGGTGACCGTATGGCCACCCTGCGCGCCACCGCGACCGCGCCGAAGGGGCTCGCCGACTACCGCGAGCGCAACATTCCCCGGGACCATCCGTCCTGGAAGGAGACGTACATCAACGGCGATCTGATCACCTGTCTCATCGAGACCGAGAAGGGCAGGGTCATCAGGGCCGAGCACGACGTGAGTTCACCCCGCCCGTACAGCAGGATCAACACGCTCGCCGGCAGCCGCGGGATCGTCGAGGACTACACCGGGCCCGGCCCGACCGGCGCGCGCGTCTATCTCGAACCGGACCATGCCGGCCACACCTGGCGCGACTTCGCCGACTACCGCAAGGAGTACGACCACTGGCTGTGGCGGAAGGTCGGTGACGACGCGGCGAACAACGGCGGGCACGGCGGCATGGACTACGTCCTGCAGTGGCGGACCGTCCAGCTGCTGCGCGCCGGGCTGGTGCCCGACATCGACGTGTACGACTCCGCCGCCTGGTGCTCGGCGGTCCCACTGAGCGCGGCGTCCCTGGCGCGGGACGGCCGCCCGGTCGACATCCCGGACTTCACCCGCGGCGCCTGGGCCGCGAAACGGCCCGGACTGGACTCCAGCCCGACGGACATGCCACCCGTCGGCTGACCGACGAAGCGTCTCTCGCCACGACCTGACACAGCGCCGGGGTGTGGCCTCGTCGGCCTCGCCGACCCCCCCACCCCGGCCGAAGGCTTCGTCTCATACTCGGAGCATGGCCATCTACGACACCCTCGGCACGACGTACGGCCGGACCCGGCAGCCGGATCCGCGGATCGCCGACCAGATCCACGCGGCGCTCGGGAACGCCGCCGACGTCATCAACGTAGGAGCGGGCACCGGCTCCTACGAGCCGCCCCAGACCCTTCTCGCCGTCGAGCCCAGCCAGGTCATGCTCGCCCAGCGCCCGCCCGGGTCCGCGCCCGCCGTGTGCGCGGTCGCCGAGCGGCTGCCGCTGCGGGACGACGCCGCCGACGCCGTCATGGCGCTGCTGACCGTCCATCACTGGAGCGACCTCGAAGCCGGCATCACCGAACTGCGCCGGGTCGCGCGGCGCCGCATCGTCGTCCTGACCTGGGACCAGCAGATCTTCCGCGAGCGGTTCTGGCTCGTGCGGGAGTACCTGCCCCAGGCCGCCGCCTTCGACGACACCCGCGCCGTCCCGACCGATCGGCTGGCCCGTCTGCTCGGTGGGGCCCGCCAGGTGCCCGTTCACATCCCCCATGACTGCGTGGACGGCTTCGGCGCGGCGTTCTGGCGCCGCCCCGACGCCTATCTCGACCCACGGGTGCGCTCGGGCATCTCCATGCTCGCCCAGACCGGCGAGGACGTCCTCGCTCCCGGCCTGGCGGCACTGGCCGAAGACCTGGCGACCGGCCGCTGGCACCACCGTCACGCCGACCTCCTCGCCCTCGGCTCCCTCGACGTCGGCTATCGCCTGCTGGTGACGGACTCCTGACGCCGTCACCCGGACCGGCCTGCGTCGGGTACGGCCGGCCGGCGTGAACGTGCTCGTCGGGTGTGGTGAGGTGGGGATCATGACGACGAGTGACGCGATCGTGGTGCCCGAGCTGTACGTCGGCTACCCCCAGGTGGCCTTCGGCGGCTATGTCGCTGGAGTGTTGGCGCAGAGGTCCGGGGCGCGGACGGTACGGGTGGACTTCCGTGGGCCGGTACCGGTCGAGGTGCCCGTGCGGATCGCGGAAACGGCCGACGGGGACGTGGAGTTGGGTGCGGCGGAGCGGCCCCTCGCCGCCGCGCGCCCCGCCGAACTGCCGCTCGAGGTGCCGGCCGCGCCGTCCTGGGACGAGGCGGCCGCGGCGGCGGAGAGGTTCCGGGCGGCGCCGCCGTCCGGGGTGGTGGACTGCTTCGGCTGCGGTCTGCGGACCACCGACCGCGGTCTGCGGGTGCACGGCACTCCGGTGCCCGACCTCGGCGTGGTGGCCTCCGCCTGGATTCCGTCCCGCGTCTTCGCCGACGCGGACGGTCTGCTCCCGAACCAGCTGGTCTGGGGTGCCCTGGACTGCCCGGGACACTGGGCGGGCCGCTTCCTGGGGACCCTGCGGCCGGGCGCGGTCACCGCATCCCTGACGGGCACGGTGCTGCGTCCGGTCGTCACGGGTGAGCCGCACATCTCCTACGCGTGGCTCGTGTCGGAGAGCGGCCGCAAGCACACGATGGGCGTGGCGCTCGCCACGGCGGAGGGTGAACTGTGCGGCGTCTCCGAGGCGTTGTGGATCGACCCGAAGGCCGCCGCCTGAAGCGGCGGCCTTCGAGTGGGCGCGTCAGCACGGTCTGCGCCAGGCGTCCAGTTCCAGCCGCTTCAGCATCGACGACAGGCGCAGCTTGCGGGAGGACCGGCAGAAGCGGGACGTGGGCTCGGCGTACTCCACGTGGAAGACCGCCTTGTCCACCGCGATGAACGGTTCGAGCAGCTCGCACTCGCCGTACTGTGCGCACTCCTCGTTGACCGCGAAGTCGAAGTCGGCGACCAGCTGCGGGATCTGGGCCAGGTCGTTCTTGAGGCCCACGGCGAGGCCGCGCTCGTGCGCGATGTCGGCGATCATGCGGTTGTAGCGCAGCTGGTCGTGCGCGGTGAGGTGGAAGCCGGTGTTGTTGGCGTACCCCTCGACCAGGTCCGGCTCCACCGCGTCGAAGCCCTTGTCCCGGCACATGTCGAAGCGGCGTTCCATGAGGGGGCGAAGGACCGCCAACCGGCGGATGTCCAGCCAGCGTTCACCGTGCCAGCCGTTGGGCCGGCCGAGCACGGAGCGGGGAAAGGCACGCCGGTCGGGGCGGAAGTTCTCCCACGCGCCGACGTTGATGTAGCAGATCACCTTGCGGCCGTCCCGGTGCAGGCGTGCCACGTCGTCGGCGCCGTTCTCGAATCCGTCGATGTCGTAGACGGGCACGTCGACGGACGGGTCGACCTTGCCGTCCAGCTGCCACTGCCACGCCACCCCGGGGCGTGGCTGCCAGCGCGCGCCGGTGGCCGTGGCCTTGCCGGGAACGGGGACGGGGGCTGGGCCGCCGGAGCAGGCGGCCAGGCAGGCCAGGGTGATCAGGGACAGCAAGGAGGCCACGGCGGCCGGGGCGGCTCGCCTCACCGGTCCGCCTCGGCCAGTGCCGGTGTCAGCCGCGACCAGGGGTTGGGCAGGTCACCCGTGACCGGCCCGCACACTCCCGCACCCCGCTCCCCCGCCGTTCGCATGGCCAGCGGTACCAGCGGTTCCGGTACGCCGTAGACCAGGTGGCACAGGCGCTCGGCGGGCAGCCGCTCGGTCCAGGAGGGGCGGCTGAAGTCCGACACATATCTCGACCAGGGGCCTTCGAAGGTGACCGTCAGATCGGCGAGCCGGGCGTAGCCGGGGGCCGGGTGGACGCCCGGGTTGAGGACGACCGTCGAGGCGCCGAGCCGGCGGGCGGAGCGGACCAGGCGACGGCAGTCCGGCAGTCCGTACGGAGCGGCCGGCGCCTGGTCGAGGAAGCAGCCGTCGACGCCGTACCACTCCTGGTGCCTGCGCAGATCCTCGGTGATCCGGGCGGGGTCGCGGGCGCCGTAGTCCGTGTCTAGGTAGCCGAGCACCCGGGCCCCCGCGGTGCGCAGTGCCTCGGCGGCCGTGGCGAACGCCGGGTCCGGGGCACTGCCGGGTCCGTTCGCCGGGTTCAGTACGACGGCGTAGGTACGCGTGGCGCAGGTGATGAGCCGGTGCCAGGCGCCCGGGTCCTCGGCCGGATGCACGTACAGCGGGATCAGCAGGCTCACCGCGCCGGCACCCCCTCGGCCGCAAAGGCGGTCGCCCACAGCGCGGCCACGGAGGCGTCGAGGGTGTGCGTCGGCGTCCAGCCGAGGGCGTCCCGCGCCGCGGTGACGTCCGAGCACTGCCACGACACCTGCGCGGACCGGGTGGAGCCGCCGGTTCCCGCCTCGACGATCCGGCCCCGGAAACCGGCCGCATGGGCTAGCGCGCGCACCAGGTCGCGGACCGGGTGGGCGTCGCCGCCGCCGATGTTCAGCACGGGCGGCAGCCCTCCGGCGGCCGTGACCGCCAGACGGGCCGCCCGTGCCACATCGCGTGCGTCCACGAAGTCGCGGTGCGCGGACAGGTCGCCGAGCCGCAGCTCCTTGTCCGGGTCGTCCCCGGCGTCGCCGAGCAGACGGGCGACCCGGCCGGGGAGCCCGGTGGACGGGGCCCCCGCGCCCACCGGGTTGCCCACCCGCAGCACCGTCGCGTCCAGCCCGGACGCGGTCACCGCCACCGTGCCCGCCAGTTTGGTCGCGCCGTACGGGCCGGCCGGCCGGGTCGCCGCCGACTCCGTCACCCGCACTCCGGGCTCGGTGGGCCCGTACTCGGCGGCCGAGCCCAGATGGACCAGGCGGGCTCCCGGCGCCGCCGCCCGCAACGCAGCGCACAGCACGGCGGGGCCGCGGGCGTTGACCTCCGCGAGGGTGACGGCGTCACCGCCGGTCGCGCCCGCGCAGTTGACGACGGCGTCGGGCGCGGCCTCGGCCAGCACGGCCGCCAGGTCCCGTGGCCGGTCGGTGGCGAGGTCCACGGTGACGTCGGCGGCGGGCGAGCGGCCGGCGACGAGGACCCGCGCGTCCGGCAGGGCGCGCAGGTCCTCGGCGACATGCGCGCCCAGATAGCCGGTGGCACCGAGTACGAGGATGTGCATGACTCTCCTCAGGCCCCCTTGAGCAGGAGCGACTTGCGGCTGGTGAACTCCGCGTTGGCCCGGTCGTAGTCGTCGGGGCGGCCGATGTCCAGCCAGTAGCCGTCGAACTCGTAGGCGTGCGGGGGGCGTTCCGCGGCGAGCAGGTCCATCACCAGTTCGTCGAAGCCGAGGGGCAGCCCGGGGGTGTAGTGGTCGAGGGTGGTGCGGGAGACACCGTAGACGCCCATGGAGACCCGGTAGTCGATGCTGGGCTTCTCGGTGAAGGCGACCACCCGGCTGGCGTCGGTGGTCAGCACCCCGAAGTCGATGTGCACCTTGCGGGCGTACGTGGCGATCGTCAGTGGCGTGCCGGAGGCCTCGTGGGTGCGCAGCACATCGGCGTAGTCGAGGTCGGTGAGGACGTCGCCGTTCATGACGAGGAAGTGCTCGGGCAGCCGGTCGCGCAGGGTCAGCAGCGGGCCCATGGTGCCCAGCGGGCTCTCCTCGGTCGCGTAGTCCACGCTCAGGCCCCACTGGGACCCGTCGCCGACGTAGGCGCGGATGATCTCGCCCAGGTGGCCGATGGCGATGGTGCAGCGGGTGAAGCCGGCCGTGGACAGCTGACGCAGCACGATCTCCAGGATCGCGTGCTGGTCGCCGATGGGGACGAGTGGCTTGGGCAGCGCGGTCGTGTACGGCCGCAGCCTCACGCCTTTACCCCCGGCCAGGATCACTGCGTGCATGGCATACCTCCTGCGGTACGTGCCGGTCGGGTCAGATGTTGTAGATGCCGGTCTTGTAGCGGGCCAGGTTGGCCGGGTCGGTGAACCACTGCGCGGTGCGTGCGAGCCCTTCCTCCAGCGTGCTGTCCGGTCGCCAGCCGGTCGCCGTGGTCAGCCGGGTGGCGTCGGCGACGAGCCGCATCACCTCGGAGGCCGCGGGCCTCAGTCGCGCGGAGTCCTCGCGGACGTCGAGCGGGGCGTCCATGACCTTGCCGATCAGGGCGACCAGATCACCGACGGAGATCTCGCCTCCGGTCCCGGCGTTGAAGGTGCGGCCCACCACCTGGTCCGCGGGCGCGGTGCCGACGGCGAGGAACGCCCGCGCGGTGTCCTCGACGAAGGTGAAGTCGCGGGTGGGGCGCAGGTCGCCGAGTGTGAGGGTGCGCTGCCCGGCGGCCACCTGGCCGATGACGGTGGGGATCACCGCTCGCATCGACTGGCGCGGCCCGAAGGTGTTGAACGGGCGCAGCGTCACCACGGGCGTGCCGAAGCTGGCGTGGTAGCTGTCGGCCAGCCGGTCGCCGCCCGCCTTCGAAGCGGCGTACGGCGACTGGGTGTTGATGGGGTGGTCCTCGGTGATCGGCACGGTCTGCGCGGTGCCGTACGTCTCGCTGGTCGAGGTGTGCACCAGGCGGGGGGTCTGCAGCGCTCGCACCGCTTCGAGCACGTTGAGCGTGCCGGTGACATTGGTGTCCACGTAGCTGTGCGGGGCCTGGTAGGAGTACGGGATCGCGATGAGCGCGGCGAGGTGGTAGGCGCAGTCGGCGCCGTCGAGCAGGCCGCGCACCGAGCCCGGGTCGCGTACGTCGCCGAGGACGATCTCCACCTGGTCCAGGACGTCGGCGGGCAGGGTCTCCAGCCACCCGTAGGAGGAGAAGGAGTTGTACTGGGCCATGGCCCTGACGCGGTGGCCGGAGGCGACGAGCGCCTCGGTGAGATGCGAGCCGATGAAGCCTTCGGCTCCGGTGACGGCGGCGAGCGGTGCGGAGGTCAACTCTTGGTCCTTTCATAGTCGTTGCCGGACCGGAGTCCCGGCGCCCGGTGGGTGCCGGTCCGCGGTCCGATCGGGGTCGTGCGCGTGGTCAGGCGTGCGGGGAGGGCCGGCCGAGGCGGCGTATCGCGCAGGCCGCGAGACAGAGGGCGGCCACGGCGCAGGCCGCGGGCAGGACGGCCGGTCCCGGTGGCAGGACCAGCAGGGTGACCGCTCCGGCCGCTCCGGCGGCGGCCAGGCAGAGCAGCGCGGGTGGCCAGGCCACCCCGAACGCCTGGAGCAGCAGGGCGGTCCACAGGACCGCGGCGAGCAGCAGCGGTGTGACCGGGTCGGCGGAGCCGGTGATGAGGGCGGCCGGCAGCAACAGCAGCAGGTAGCAGGACAGGCACAGGCCGAGGACGGCGGCCGAGCGCAGCAGGAATCCGGCGGGGGTGGCGCTGGCCCGCAGCGCCGCGACCGACCAGCCGCGGTAGCGGTACAGCAGCCACTCGGCGGGGCCCATGCTCAGGGTCAGGACGATCACCATGTACGGCTGCTGTCGGCCCGTCAGCATGACGAGCACCGCGGCGGCCAGACCGAACAGGCCGTACGGCACGGACGCGAGAATCCTCGGCCGTGCTGCGTCGGCTGCTGCCGGGCCGACGCGGCCCGCCCTGAGGACCCAGCCGGCGGCCGTCAGTGTGGCCAGGAGCGCCAGCAGGGGCAGCCCGGCCCGCAGTTCCGGCCCCGGCTCCCACCAGGGAAGCACCGCGGCGCCCGCGATCAGTGGGCTGAGCGCGGCCAGCAGCAGCCGTTCCCGGGCCAGGACGAGCAGCACACTCGCCGCGGCCAGATACAGGGACTGGGCGGCCGCCGCGCCGACGGCCACCGCGCTCTCGGCGGGCAGCGCGGCGAGCGACGTGGCCACCGCGGCGCCCAGCAGGGACCCGGTCAGCAAGGTGCCGGCCGCCTCCCGGCGTCCCGCCACCAGCCGCAGGTGCGCACGGTGGCCGAGCGCCTGCCCCCACGCCCAGGAGACGATGCCCGCCACGATCAGGACGGGTGCGTGCCGGTCGAGCGGCCACAGCGGCGCGGTGAGCAGGTAAGCGAGCGCCGGCAGCGCGAACAGCACGCCGCGCAGCAGGCAGCGCAGTGTGTCGGGCCGCCAGGGATCGGTCGCGGGCGGCGGTTCGGGGAAGGTCCGGGGCACCCTCTCGTACAGCGCGGTCGCCAGCGAGAAGAGGTTCGGGTGCCCGTACCGTTCCTTGATCACCGACGCGGACAGGCCCTCCGCCTCCAGCAGTGCCGCCACCTCGTAGGGATGCACGGCGGGCCCGACGGCGTCGGCGAGTTCGGCGGCCAGCGTGCTGATGGCCTCCTCGTCAGGACCTCGCCGCGCCAGCCGGATCGCGAGGGCGGCCTCGTCCAGTGCCCAGCGGGGGCGGCGGCGCGGCGGGCGGGGCTGCGCCAGCCGCAGGGCGAGCGTGTCCCGCTCGGCGCCACCGGGCTCCAGGGATATCGGACCGCTCATCCCGTCAGGCTCCCCGTGCCGCTGACCGCCGGAGACGGCAGCACGACTCTGGCGGGCAACTCGACTTTCCCTGCGGCCAGTTCGTGGTAGATGGCGCGGAACGTGTCGATGGTCTGCCGCAAGGTGAACTGCTCGATCACCCGTAGCCGTGCCGCCTCGCCCATGGCCCGGCGCTGCTCAGGATCGCCCAGCAGTTCCAGCGCGGCGGCGGCCATGGCGGCCGGGTCCCGCGGCGGCACCACGAGCCCGGTGTCGCCGACGGCCTCGCGCACGCCGCCGACGTCGGTGGACACGGTCGCCCGGCCGCACGACATGGCCTCGATCAGCGTGAACGGGAAGCCCTCGCTGATGCTGGACAGCATCACCACGTTCCCGGCGGCGTAGGCGTCCTTGATGTCGTCGACACGGCCCTCGAAGGTCACCGCGCCGCCGTGCCCCAGTTCGGCGGCCAGGGCCTCGCAGCGTTCCCGGTACGCCTCACCGCCCCGAGGGGTGCCCCCGAACAACCGCAGCCGTACGTCGGGGAGTCGCTCCCGGACCAGGGCGAAGGCGCGGATCAGGGTCTCCAGGTCCTTGATCGGGTCGACCCGGCCGGCCCAGCTCAGGGTGCGGGCCTCCGGCTCCGGTCCGGCCGGCGGGAACGCGGCGGGGTCGACGCCGTTGTAGACCGTGCGGATCGACTCCGGGTCGGCGCCGCCCTGCTCCTCCCACAGCCGGTTGTAGCGGTTGCCGGGGGTGATCAGCGCCGCCTGGCGGTAACTCTCCTCCGCCAGCAGCCGGAAGAAGCCCAGCACCACCGCCTTCACCGGCCACCGGTACGGCGCGGTGCGATAGCCGAGGTAGCGCTCGCGCAGATAGACCCCGTGCTCGGTGAGCAGCAGCGGAACGCCGTACCGCTCCCGTGCGGCGAGCCCCGGCAGGACGGCGACGCCTCCGCTCACGGCGTGTGCGACGCCGTCCTGCGGGGGCGGCGCGGCCAGTGGCCTCAGTGCGTGTTCGAGCAGGGCGGTGGCGGTGAGCGCGTCGTGCAGCGTCGGCCGCGCCTCCCGCACGGCGAGCCCGGGGCGTGTCCATACGGAGGTCAGGATCGCTATCGCCGTGTCGCCCCGCAGGAAGGGGCTGAGCTCGCCGCCGGCCGC
The DNA here is from genome assembly GCF_042657965.1 of Streptomyces coerulescens. NCBI lineage: Bacteria > Bacillati > Actinomycetota > Actinomycetes > Kitasatosporales > Streptomycetaceae > Streptomyces > Streptomyces coerulescens. The sequence goes on along the minus strand of NZ_JBHSKM010000016.1, from coordinate 191,329 downwards.
CGCGCGCGCCAGGGCGTGCAGAGCGGGTGCGAAGCCGTGCTCGGCGCCGGGGTCGACGAGTGCGGTCAGGAACCGTTCGTAGGCGCCGGCGAGTTGCCTGCGCGATCGGCCGCGCGGCGGGCGGCCCTCGGGAGCGGCGCCCCACATGGGGACGGACAGAACGCCGCGGACATGGTCAGGAAGATCCCACACGATCGACTCCCGTCCGGTGCCGGTGACGGCGATGACGTCGAACTCGATGTCGGGCATGCCGGTGACGAGCTGGTCGCACCAGACGCTCACGCCCCCGTGGCTGTGCGGGTAGGTGCCTTCGGTGAGCAGGGTGACGCGCGCGTCGGCATTGCGTCGCGCGCCGTGGTCAACGTGCATTGATGTGCTCCACGGCCGAGGTGTGGTGAGGGGTGCCGGTCCCGGCGCGCCGCTGGGCGTCCGGGACCTCGCTGCCGGTGGGTCGGTCAGCTCCCCGCGGGAGAGACGGGCTCGGCCACGCCCTCGGGCACCCGGGCGCCCGGTGCCGGGTCGGTGGCCGGCGCGGAACCGCCCCCGCCGACGGCCGTGGAGGATGCCGCGGACTGCGGCAGGGTGAGGGTGAGCGGTGTGGCGGCCGGGGTCCACCCGGACCGTTCGCCCGCGTACGCGTCGCCGAAGGCGGAGCCCGCCCGCGTGGTGCCCTCGGGCATCGTGGCGGGGACGTCGACGCCGGCGGGGCTCTCGATCGTGACGGTGTCGCCGATCCGGTAGGCGGCGACCTGCCCGTCGGCCACCGCGGTCCGCCACGAGGCGCGCCGCTTCAGCTCGTTGCCGATGTCCTTCATTCTCAGGTTGACCAACGGCGTGTTCTGCGCGAACAGCGTGTCGTAGGTGTCGAGCACGCCGTCCAGGACCGGGTAGGCGATGCGGTCCTCGGCCAGGTTGGACTGGTGGATGAAGTGCGGCTTGGGGTCGTTGCCGAGGACGTGGCCGAGCGCGATCTGCCGCTCCAGGGGCACGATGTGCTGCGGATAGCCGGTCGCCGTGTCGAGGGGCGCGGGCAGGCAGGTCGTGGTGGCCGGGTTGTCCTCGCAGATGCCGCTGCCGCCCTGCGCACGGCTGGTGTAGATCCAGTTGTACTCGTCGACCTGCTCGGCCGCCCGGCCCGCGTTGTAGAAGATGTTCATCGGGTAGCGCGGGACGGTGGTGGCGGGGCCGACCTGCCGCTGGCCGGGCTCGCGGGAGTTGTCCGAGGCGAGCCAGGTGATGCCGGTGTCGGTGAGGGCGAGCGCCAGGTTGGGATTGTCGTCCGACTGCTGCGGCAGCACCCGCAGTCCGGAGTGCTCCCCGGTCACCAACTCGTCGTTGTCCAGGGGCAGTCCGGCCGACCGGCCCCACACGGTGTTGTGGGCGATCTCGTCGGCGACGTCGCTCCGGCTCACCCACTTGGTGCTGCCGTCGGCGTTGGTGGCGCAGCGCCACGGCACGACCGTGGTGTCCTGCTCGCAGCCGAGGTACGCATGGGTGTAGGTGTGGTTGATCCACCGGAACTCGGCCCGTTCGGCGACGAACCGGTCGGCCAGCGGGTCGGCCCCGTTGTTGTCCTCGCGGTGGTCGACGCTGCCGGCGCCGTTGTAGGCGAGGTCGAAGGTGAAACCGCGCTCGCGCTGCCAGGCGACGGCGTGATCGACGTCGTCGGGCGTCATCCTGATCGGGTCGGGCGTGGCGTCCGGGTCCGTGCAGTCCACGTCACCGGGTGTGCAGTTGAGGGTGGAGTTCCAGCGGTCGTCCCCGGCGAACACGTCGTCCACGTGGACGGCGAAGTAGTTGCGGGAGGAGCCGAGGTGCACCCCGCCGGTCATCCACTCGACGATGCCGCGGGCCAGCAGCCGGAACTGCTGCTGGTACTGGTTGTAGACGAACGTGACGACGAGTTCACGGCGCCCGTCGTGCCGGTACTCCCCCACGAGCGAGCCCTGCGCGGCCGTGCCCGGGATCGGTGCCTGCACGTACGGGGTGAAGTCGGCGCCGGCCATCGGCGTCGACAGGAAGGCGTAACTCTCGCCGACGGTGGGCGAGTTGTCCTCGAACGGCACCGGACCGTCCAGGTAGCCGAAGGGGCCTGCCCGCCCGGCGTCCGTCACCTGGGCCTGCACTCCGTCGACGCTGCCGGAGTAGCCGCCGTGGACGGGGTACTGAAGGCCGGCCTCGGGGCGGGCGTAGGTGTACGCGTCGACCTGCGGGATGTCGAATGCCGTCTCGTACGCCACGAGCGCGGCCATCTCCGGCGAGTTCTCCGGGAACGGGTTGTCGTTGGGCAGGACGACCGCCTGGAACTTGGCGCGGTCCTGGCCGTTCACGGTGTCCGCGAGGTAACCGGCGTCGATCACCGGGCGGTCGGACCGGGTGAGGTCGATCTCGGTGTACGGCGTTCCGGCGGTGTCCAGTTCGGCGGCTATGGCGTCGGTGGCCGGACCGCCGTCGCTGACGACGAGCACCCGCAGGTCGATGCGGGGCGACGGCTCGGCCGCCGCTTGTCCGGCCGGCAGACCGAAGGCGGCTATGAGCGCGCCCGTCGTCAGCAGCGTGGTGCGTAAGGTCCGCTTCATGCGGTGCTGTCCCCTCCCCGGGCAGGGGTGAGCACTGCTCCGCTGAGCGGACGCCACCCCCGCGCGTGACGCCGGCTTCCCCCTCAGAGACCGGTCGTCGACGCATTCGTCGCGTCAAATAGTGATGTATCTGTGGAGCTTTCGTGCTCTTGCTGCGGAACCTGACGGAAAAACGCAGGTGCATCGGGGTGGGTCAGCTCCGCCGGACCGTGTGCTCGACGGTGGATCATCTGTGCCCGGCGGGTCGGCTTCGGACTCTGCGGCCCAGGTGGGAGGGGGAAGCACCGTTTCGGCGGACTGCCGGGCTCCGCCGGTGCGACTGCCACTGGTATGGACCGGTCGGATGGTCGGCCGCGGACCGGTTTAGGTCATCTCGATCGCGCGCCGGACGAGCAGAACCGTGTGCGAGCGGCGGGGCGGACGGGAGGTGGGAGAGGGTGTTGGGGGGCCGGGCACGTTCGGTCGGCCAACGGTTCACCAGCATGTGACTCTCGGCCTCAGCCGCGCTGACCGCGCTCAGCCGCGCTCGCGAAGGTACGCCTCCAGCTCGGCGGCCCCGGACAGCATCGCCCTTCCGCGGGCGGCCAGCCGGTCGTGCCAGTCCGACAGCGCGGCCTCCAGTGGCTTCAGACCGCCGGCCGCCCGCACCTGGCTGATCAGCGGTGCGATGTGCTCCAGGAGATAGCCGCCCCTCCTGAGTTGGTGGGCCAGCCGGGCGTCCCGTACGTCCGCCTCGTCGTAGACGCGGTAGCCGGTCCGCGGGTCACGGCGCGGGCGTACCAGCCCGGCGCGCTCCCACTTGCGCAGCGTCGCGGGCCGGATCCCCAGCGCCTGCGCCAGCGGGCCGATGAAGGTGCCGCCGGACCCGGACGCCGTGCCGGACTCGGGCATCGCGTCGCGCTCCAGGTCGCGCAGGGCGCTCTCCACGGCTTGAAGGGTCCGCCGGTCGTCGAGGAGTTGGGCGTGACTCTCGTCGATGAGATGGAAGGCCTCGTCCACGAGCCCCTGGTTCACGGCCCGCATGATCGCCGTCGCCGTCCGGTGGCCGTGTCCGGGCACCAGGGCGAGAAACGCGCGCAGGGCTCCGGCGTGGAGCGAGGTGTAGGTGCGGTAACCGTGGGGCGTGCGAGCGGCGGCCGGAAGGATGCCGGCGTCCTCGTAGTTCCTGACCGCCTGCGTGGACAGACCGTGCGGGCGCGCCAGATCGACCGGCCGGAGCCGCTCACCGGTTTGAAGGTTTCGGTCCATGGAACCGACGATATCGGGGCGGCATCGCGTCAAAGTCTCCATCGAAGGTTCAACGATACCGTTGAAGGCATGGCGACTGACATCAAGGACACCGCCCAAGCCGTCGAGGCTGCTTCCGTGATGAGGCTGCTCCCGGCCCGACCCCGACTGCTCGCCCTCGGCGAGCCCACCCACGGGGAGGACACTCTGCTCGACCTGCGCAACGAGCTCTTCCGGCAACTCGTCGAGCAGGAGGGTTACCGGACGATCGCGATCGAGAGCGACTGCCTGAAGGGCCTGCTGGTGGACGACTACCTCACCTCCGGCACCGGCACCCTCGAAGAGGCCATGGAGCACGGGATCAGCCACGACTGGGGCGCCTTCACGGGCAACCGCGAGCTGGTCCGCTGGATGCGTGCCTACAACGAGGACCGCCCCGAATCCGAACAGCTCCGCTTCGCCGGTTTCGACGGCCCGCTGGAGATCACGGAAGCAGCGAGTCCCCGGCAGGTTCTGAGCGGGCTCCACGACTACCTCTCCGCCCGGGTGGCCAGAGACCTGCTGCCCTGCCCCGCCGACGCACTCGACCGCCTGCTCGGGGCCGACGACCGGTGGACCGACCCCGCCGCGATGATGGACCCGTCCCGGTCCATGGGGCGATCGACGCAAGCCGGGGAGCTGCGCCTGATCGCCGACGATCTGGCCGCGCTGCTGGACGAGCGGATGCCGCAGCTGCTCGCGGAGTCCTCGTGGGAGGAATGGCAACGGGCCCGCCTCTACGCCCGCACCGCGACCGGCCTGCTGCGCTACCACCACTGGATGGCCGACACCTCACCGGCCCGCCTGACCCGGCTGGTCAGCGTGCGGGACCAGATGATGGCCCACAACCTCCTGTCCCTCGCCGAGCGTGGTCCGGTGTTCGTCCACGCCCACAACTCCCATCTCCAGCGGGAGAAGAGCTCGATGCGGATGGGCGGCAGCCGGCTGGAGTGGTGGAGCGCCGGCGCCCTGGTGAGCGCCCAACTCGGCGAGGACTACGCCTTCGTGGCCACGGCCCTCGGCACGATCCACCACCAGGGCGTCGGCACACCCCCGCCGGACACCCTGGAAGGACTGCTCTACGCCCGTCCGCATCCCAGCTCCGTCATCGACCCCGCCCAGCTGGCCGCCGCGCTCGGCGACACCCGCCCCGCACCCCGCGTCTCCCCGTGGTTCGGGTACGCCTCGCTCGACCCGGCCCATCTGAACGCCATCGACGGGATCGTGTTCGTCAAGGACGTCGAGCAGAGCTGGCGCTGCCCTGCGGGCCATCCGGGTGAATCTGACGCGTAATCAGGCAGTCTCGAGCACCTGGCCGCGCCTCCACACCAACCAACCTGTAATCACAGCCAGTTGCTGTTGCGCATCGAGGGGTCCTTCGCTCGCCGACTACGGCGTGTCACCTGTGCCAAATACTCCCAAATCTTAATAAATTGGACTTGGGATGTTTGTTCGGACAATGGCACAACGAAGGGCCCTCTATGCCGTCGAGGCTTCGCGCACATCTGAGAGCCGACCTCGCCGCAGGCGTGGTCATGGCAACCGCGGCGGCGCTTGCGGGTCCCGCCCACGCCCAACCCGCCAAGGCCGTACCGCTGTTCGAGCAGCGGGTGATCTTCAGGGCGTCGCAGGACCCCGGCGGATACGCGTGCTTCCGGATCCCGGCCGTCGTGCAGACCAACCAAGGCACGCTCCTCGCCTTCGCCGAGGGCCGGCACGGCACCTGCGGTGACGCCGGGGACATCGACATCGTGCTGAAACGCTCGACCGACGGCGGCCGCACCTGGGGACCGCTCCAGGTCGTCACCGACGGCGCCGGCAACACCCACGGCAACCCGACCCCGCTCGTGAACCGGGCGACCGGCCGCATCCTGCTGCCGCAGACCCACAACCCGGCGAGTTCGAACGGCTCGAGTTGTTCCGTGCCCTGCAACCGCAGCCCCCACCTCCAGTACAGCGACGACGACGGCCGCACCTGGACCCGGCCGCGCAACCTGAGCTCGCAGATCAGGCCCGCGAACTGGAACTCCTGGTACGCCACCGGCCCGGTCCACGGGATCCAGCTCACCCGCGGCAGCCGGGCCGGCCGCCTGGTCTTCGGCGTCAACGCGGAGACCTGGAACGGCAGTCGGGTCACCGCCAACCACGCCTCTCTCATCGTCAGCGACGACGGCGGCACCACCTGGCGCCGCGGTGCCACCGACTCCTGGCCCATCGCCACCGACCGCACCTTCCACCAGAAGCCGTCCGAACTCACCATCACCGAGCGCACCGACGGTGCCATCCTGGTCAGCGGTCGCGAGCAGGACGGCACCGATCTGGGCCATCGCACGCAGACCTTCAGCGTGGACGGCGGAGACAGTTTCACCTCCCGGTTCCGCCCCCTGCCGAGCCTGTACACCCCGCAGGTTCAGGGTTCGACGCTCCAACTCGCCAACGGCCGCCTGCTGCTGTCCTGCCCTGGCGACCCCGACCGCCGCCGGACCTTGATGATCCGCTCCTCCTACGACGGCGGCAGCACCTGGGACAGCGTGGACCGGGGCACCGTGGTGACCCAGGACTGGTCGGGCTACTCCGACATGGTGCACATCGGCGGCGACGTGGTGGGGCTGATGTACGAGGGCGGCACCGTCGACGCCCGCGACGAGATCCGCTTCGCCCGCTTCAACGAGGAGTGGCTGAGGCCGCGCCGCGGCGCCGACCCGACCACCACCGACCGCGCCCCGTCCGCCCAGCGCGCGAGCGTGCTCGGTGGGGCCGCGCCCACGACCGGCCGGTTCGGCGGCGCCCTCGCCTTCGACGGCACCGACGACGCCGTACGCCTGCCGTTCCGCAATCAACTCGAGCTCGGCACCGAGAGTTTCACCGCCTCCCTGTGGTTCCGCTACACCAGCCGGACCGGCGAGCAGCCCCTGCTGTGGATGGGCGGCACCGGCGGCGACCAGCCCCAGTTCTGGCTCCGTGGCGAACCGGCGAACAACCGGGTGCGCGGACTGATGACGGTGCGCAGCGGCGCTACGACCGTGCGGTCCGCGTCTGTCAGCACCACCGCCGCGCACAACGACGGCCAATGGCACCACCTCGCCCTGCGCCGCGGAGGCGGACAGCTCACCCTGTTCATCGACGGCAGGGCGATCAGTACGGCCGACGTGGCCGGATCCGTCAGCCGCAACTCGCCGTTCGGCGTGCACATCGGCCAGCGCATGGACAGCCGGGGGTTCTTCACCGGCCGTATCGACGAAGTGCGTGTCTGGAACCGGGCCCTCACCAACACCGAACTCACCCGGGTACGCCAGACGAACGTCGGCCCGTCCACGAACACCACCCTGTGGCTGCCCTTGGACACGGTGACAGCCGGCGGCTGAGCGGGGCCGTCGATGAGTTCAGGCTCCGACGGTCTGCTGGATGCCGGTCGTTGATCGCCTCACGCGACGGCGGTGCCCTCCAACTCGACCATCTGGCCGGGGATCGCCAGTCGCGTCACCCCGAGCATCGTGGTGGCCGGCGCGACTCCGGCAGCGCCCAACCGCGCCGCCAGCACGCCGTAGTGCGGGAACAGCAGATCGACGTCGGTCGTGTAGACATTGAGGCGGACGAGGTCCGCGAGGGACATGCCGGCCTCGTCCAGCACGGCCTCCAGGTTGTCGATGCTCAGCGCCAACTGCGCGGCGATGTCACCGTCATGCCGGGGCTTCCCGTCGCGGTTCATCGCGGTCTGCCCCGAGATGTACAGGGTCCGTGTGTGCCCGGAGACGACCTCACCTTGGTTGAATCCCAGGCCCACCGACCACGTCACGGGGTTGACCGCCGTTCGTTCCACTGCCACTTCGGCTCCATTCGGTTCATCGGGAGTGCGTACGCCCCCTCGGCCCGGTAGTCACGGGCTTCGGCGTCGCGTCAACGAGCCTCCCAACAAATCACGACACCCTTGGTCACGTATTCCCTTAGGGTTTTCGTATGCGCGCCGACCGACTGGTCTCCCTGGTGCTGCTGCTGCGCCAGCGCGGCCGGCTGACGGCGAACACACTGGCCCGCGAGCTCGAGGTGTCCACCCGCACCGTGCTGCGTGACATCGAAGTGCTGTCCGCGGCCGGCGTCCCCATCTACGCCGAACGCGGCAGACACGGAGGCTTCGCGCTGCTGCCCGGTTTCCGGACCGAGCTCACCGGACTGAACCACGACGAGACCCTCGCCCTGCTGACCGCCCGATCGGGGCGCGGCGAGCAGGTGTTCGGCCTGCGCCCGGCACTGGCTTCGGCGATCCGGAAGGTGGTCGACGCGCTGCCCGAAGGCCACCTGGCTTCCGCGAGCGACGCCGCTCAGCGCTTTCTCGTCGACCCGGAGACCGACCTGCTCGCACGCAGGCTGGTCACCGAGGAGGTTCCCGACACCGCGATGATCGAGGTCAGGCGCGCGGTGCTCGCCGGCCACAAGCTGCGCATCCACTACGCGGCCACAGGCCGGGCACCGCGGTGGCGCACGGTGGACCCGATCGGCCTGGTCACCGTACGCGACCGGGGTTACCTGCTGGCCACGAGATCCGGCGAGGACCGCACCTACCGGCTGTCACGGGTGTTGGCGGCCGAGGAACTCCCCGAGGCGGCGCAGCGACCCGACCGGGTCGACCTGGACCGGATCTGGCGGGAACGCTCTGCACGGTTCCTCTCCGACGGCGAGCACATCACCGTGCTGGTCCGGGTGGATCCGGTGCTGCGGGAGGAACTGCTGGACACTGCGCTGGCTGTCCGCGCGGAAGAACCCGACGCGGACGGCTGGTTGCGGCTGGAGGTGACCTTCCAGGACTCCCGGCACGCCGAATGGGCGCTGTGGCAGCTCGGCACGGACGCGGAAACCCTGGCACCGAAGTCGTTGCGCACCGCCCTGGGCAACCGCGCGACCGCGATGGCCGCCCGCTACGGAGACGCACCTTGATACCTGGGCCGTCGTCTTGACACCTGGGCCGTCGCCGCGGATCTCGGCGAACCGACGCACGCCCGGTGTGCACCGCTTCGGCGGGCCCGCGGACGTACGCCGTGTGCAGGTCAGTCCGTCGCGAAGGAGGCGAACATGTCGATGAGCGGCTGGGGAGCCCGGTCGTTGAAGATCGTCTCCAAGCCCTGCGCCGACTGCCGGGCAGTCTCCTCGCTGCGTGGAAAGAGCGCCTTCTCGTAGACCGTCAGTGCCGCCTCGGTGTCGCCGGGATGCGCGGCGAGCGCCTGACCGAGTTCGGCGCCGTCGATCATGGCCAGATTGGCGCCCTCTCCCGCGAAGGGGGACATCAGGTGGGCCGCGTCGCCGAGCAGGGTGACACCGGGAGTGCGCTCCCAGTCGTGCCCGATGGGCAGTGCGTGGATGAGCCGAGGGACCGGCGGGCCGTCGCATTCGGCGATCAGCTGCCTCAGGCCGGGGGCCCAGTCGGCGAAGCAGTCGGACAGAGCGGCCCTGACCGCGTCGGGGTCGGTGAAGGCGAGGGCGGACAGCCAGTGTTCCGCGGCTCGCAGGGCGGTGTAGACGTGCAGGCTGCCGTCTGTCTCCCGGTGCGCGAGGAAGCCCTTGTCGTCGCCCAGGGCGAAGAACATTCCGCCGCCGATCAGCTCGGCGCACTCCGGATGACGCGCGTCGGCGTCGAGGAGATCGAGTTCGACGAAGGAGATGCCGCTGTACTCGGGGGTGGCGGCGGAGACCAGGGGCCGGATTCGGGACCACGCGCCGTCCGCGCCGATGAGCAGGTCGGTGGTGAGGACGGTTCCGTCGGCGAGGGTCACCTCGTGCCGTCCGGCGCCGAGCGCTCGCGCGCCGACGACCTTGCTGTTCCAGCGGATCGTGTTCTCGGGCAGCGAGCGGAGCAGGATCTCGCGCAGATCCCCGCGGTCGATCTCCGGGCGGCCTCCCGTGCCGTCGTCCGCCTCTTCCAGCAGGACGCGCGCATGCTTGTCCAGGACCCGCAACGCCTGTCCGCCGGGATGCACTTTGGCGCGGAACGGCTCATGGAGCCCGGCTATGCGCAACGCCGTCTGACCGGTCTCCTCGTGGAGGTCGAGCATGCCGCCCTGGGACCGCATGTGCGCACTCGCCTCCAGGTCGAGGACGACGGCTCGAAGGCCGTTGACGTGCAGTACGCGGGCCAGCGTCAGGCCGCCGAGACCGGCGCCGACGACGAGGACGGGGTGGTGAGTGGTGGTGGTCATGGTCGGTCTACTTTCCCCTCGGTGTGGATCCGGAGTCCGGCGGCTCGCGACGGCCGTCGTCGGCACGGGTGGTGTCCGCCGGTGTGGGGGTCGTCAGGGTCCCCTGGATGACCGAGCGGAAGATCCAGGTCAAACGCTCCTGAGGCGTGCCGGACACCAGCGCGTCACCCACCGCGGCGATACGCGGATGTGTCTCGGACGACGCCCTGCGCAGGGCCGTCGTGAGGGACCGGAACTCGTCCTCGGCGGCGCTGTCGCTGTCCCGGGCGGACTGTTCGGCGGCGGTGGCGGTGGCCACTTGCAGCAGGACGTCCACGCCCCAGGCCGCTTGCGCGTCGGGGACCCCGCCCTCGTGCAGGAGGGCCAGGATCGCCTCGACCAGCGCCAGATAGTTGGGGCCGGAGGGACGGGCGACCAGTGCGGAGTGCGCGAGGCTGGGATGCTCGAACAGCACCTGGGTATAGGAGCCGAGCACCGCGATGAGCCGGTCGGTCCATTCACCCTCGTCGTCGACCGGCGTGCGGTCGACGACGCCGAGGAGGTCTTCCAGGATCGCGGCGTGCAGCTCCGCCGTGTTGGCCAGGTACACGTACAGCGACGCCGGCCCGGTGTCGAGTTCCTGAGCCAGCCGTCGCATGGTGACGCGCTTGAGTCCCTCGGACTTCATCAGGCGTACGGCGGTGGCGACGATGCCCTCATAGGTGAGGGCCGGCTTGGCGGGCCGCTCGCGGCGGCTGCTTGGGGTGGGGCTTCCTTCGGACACGTCCACAGGCTAACGAACATGTTCGTCACGAACAAGTTCGCTTGATCCCGGGCGACGCCGATTGGCCTATACCAAAGCCTTGACAGGGCATTTCGAGCACTTCTTAAATCATGCTGTGAAATAAGTCCTGTCATGCACATGTGAACGCGGAGAAGACATGCCTGACACCCCACCGCAAGCCCATGTCCGCAACCGAAGGCGCTTCCCTCGACTCCCACTCGGGCGCCGCCACCCCGGTGAGGCTCCCAGGAGGCGGCCGGCCGTGCGGCTGCTGGCAGGGCTCGCGTTGGTGCTGGGACTCGCGGTCACCCCGTCCCCCGCCGCGCCCGAAGCCGTCGCCGCGCCCGAGGCCGCCCCGTTCAAGGTCATCGCCTTCTACCACGGCACCTGGGACGCCGCGCACATCGACTTCGTCAAGGAAGCCAATGAGTGGTTCCCGCGCACCGGCGCCCAGAACAACTTCACCTACACCGCGACGACCAACTGGGATCTGCTCGCGAACGGAGGCGTGAACGACTACCAGGTCGTCCTCTTCCTCGACGACGCGCCGCAGAACGCGGCACAGCGAGCCGGATTCGAGCGGTACGTGCGGGCCGGCGGCGGCTGGATGGGCTTCCACGTCTCGGCGTTCACGACCGACGCCGGATCCTGGCCCTGGTACTACAACACCTTCCTCGGCAGCGGGAACTTCCGTTCCAACACCTGGGGTCCGACGACCGCCGTGCTGCGCACGGAGGACCGTACCCACCCCTCCACCACCGGTCTTCCCGCCACGTTCACCTCGGCGGTCAGCGAGTGGTACAGCTGGTCCAACGACCTGCGCACCAACCCGAACATCAAGATCCTGGCCTCCGTCGACCCGTCGGGTTTCCCCCTCGGCACCGACCCCAACCAGACCTGGTACGGCGGCTACTACCCGATCCTGTGGACCAACACCCAGTACCGGATGCTGTACGCGAACTTCGGCCACAACGCCATGGACTACGCCACCAACACCCGCCTGTCGTCCACGTTCGCCAGCCCCACCCAGAACCGCTTCCTCATCGACGGGCTCAAGTGGCTCGCCGGCGCTAGCGACAATCCCACACCCACCGATCCCATCTCGGACACCGCCTGGTACTCCGTGAGCAACGCAGAGAACGGCACCTGCGTCGACGCCCGGGCGGCCGCACTCGCCAACGGCACCGCGATCCAGCAGTACACCTGCAATCAGACCCAGGCCCAGCAGTTCCAGTTCCGGCCCACCGACGGCGGCTACTCCCGCATCGCGATCCGGGGCAATCCCCAGCAGATCGTCGATGTCACCGGCGTCTCGACCGCCGACAACGCACCGTTGCAGTTGTGGTCCTACGGAGGCGGCACCAACCAGCAGTGGCGTCCTGAGCGTGAGGCATCGGGGAGCTACCGCTTCGTCGCCCGGCACAGCGGCAAGTGCCTGAGTACGACGGGCAGTTCGGCGAACGGTGTGCAGTTGGTCCAACGGCCCTGTGACAACTCGGCCGCGCAGTCCTTCCGGCTGACCGAACACCCCTGATCGCGGGTCGGCGTCGGCGACGCTACCCGCCGTCGGCGCCGCCGGTGTCCCGTCCGCCCTGCCGCGGGGATGTCCCGGCGTCCAGGGAGAGGGCGAGCACGGCACGGTCGTCGTTGTCGGCCTGCGCCGACCAGTGGTCCGCGTCGGTGCGTACGAATGACACGACCGCCTCGGGGTCGGGTGTGCGCTCCCCGGAGAACCGTTGCCCGAGCCGTTCGAGCACCGGGTAGAAGACGCCGTCGGCGTCCCGCGCCTCGCTCACTCCGTCCGTGTGCAGGACCAGCACCTCCGACGGTTCGAGGAGGTGCACCGTGGTGTCGTCACCGTCCGGCGCCAGTCCGCCCAGCCCCAGTGGCAGTCCGGGTGCCGTGGGCAGGCGTCGGGCGCCGTGCGGGCCGACCGCCAGGGGCGGGGGGTGGCCGCGGTCGACGATGCGCACCTCGCCGCCGTCCGGTGGGAACTCCAGCACCAGCGCGGTCACGAACAGTTCGGGGTCGCCGTCGTCGCCGGCCGGGCTGTTGCGGGCGATGCTGAGTTCCAGCCGGGCGGCGAGGGCGCTCAGGCTCTGCCATTCGTGGGCCGAGACCCGGAAGCTGCCCAGCACCGCGGCGACGGTCTGTACCGCGCCGAGGCCCTTGCCGCGGACGTCGCCGATGATCGCCCGTACGCCGAACGGCGTCTCGCACACGTCGTACAGATCGCCGCCGACGAGGGTGCCGCCCTCGCCGGCCTCGTAGAACCCGGCGGCACGCACCGGGCCGAGTCTTCGCGGCACAGGACGCAGCAGGGTTCGCTGCATGGCCTCGGCGACCGAGTTGGCGCGGATGAGGTGTTGCCGGGTCCGCTCCCGCTGCGCAGCGAGCGCGACACTGGCAATGCCGATCAGGGCGGTCGCGGCGTACAGCGCGACGTGGTGCTGCTCGTCGAAGTGGCCGGGCCGACGGGCCGCCATCCACATCTGCAACCCCAGGCATACGACCGCCGACAGTGCGGTGCCCAGCGGGCCGCGCGTCGCGGCGGCCAGGGCCGGGACCGCGACGAGCAGGAAGCTCACCGGTTCACGGCCCCTGACGATGAATTCGGCGGCGATGTCGATGAGCACGGCGACCAGCGGCAGCCACCACACCCAGCCGCGCAGGGTGGGGCCGCGCAGCTCGCTGCGGAGGTGCCGGCCGGACACGTCGCGCCCCCTAACTTCCCGGTCCATCGGCGCCGGGGGCCTTCGGACCGCGCTGCGGTCGTCGGATCGCCTCGGGCAGACCGGCCTCGATACGGGTGAGCTGTGCGGTGAGGCTGCGCAGCCACATGTCGAGGTCGACCAGCACGGGCAGCGGCGGCCCGGCCGGCCGCACGGGCGGCGCCACGTCGGCTGTCGTCGGGCGTCTGCCGCCGCACAGGTCGGCGAGCCGGTCGGTGGTCCCGGCGAGCGCGCGGGCACTGTCCCGGGCCCGGTCGCCGGCCTCCGGGGGAAGGGCGGTGGTGGGCAGGTCGAAGCGGGGCAGCCACTGGGCGCCGAGGAGGATGTGATGGGCGGTGAGAAGTAGGGCGTGCCAGTCGGCGCGTACGTGCACATCACTTCCGGGTTCGCTGCGGAACTGGGCGTAGGCGGATTCGGCCAGGCGCAGCCGGTGCAGCGCGGGGAGCGAGGGCGGGGCCGGTACCGAGCCGGGCGGTACGGCGGCGAGCATGCCGACGGTGCCCTTGATCAGCGGGCCGCACTCGTGCAGGAGGCCCGCCATGGTTCTGCGCACCTCGGCGCGGGCGCCGGCCGGCCAGGCGAGCATTCCGCACAGCAGACCGATGGCGCTGCCGGTGACCACGTCCACGATCCGCGCCTCGGCCAGCCGCCAGGAGGCCGGGGCGATCTGGGCGAAAGCGGTGGCCACCACCAGGGTGAACAGGCCCTGCGCCCAGGCGATGCCGAGCAGCGGCCCGAGCGCGAAGGCGATCAGCATGGCCGGTGCCAGGATGGCTGCGTACGCCTCGGTGTGCCGGCCCAGGCCGGTGAGCAGGGCGCCCGCCACGACGGCGCCCACGAGGTTGCCGGTCACGGCCTGGCGGATGGCCGTCCAGGCCTCCCCCACGGTGGTCCGGCTCAGGGTGAGCACGGCCAGCAGCACCCAGAAGCCGTGCGTCAGATCGAGCGAGCCCGCGACCAGGCGTGCGGCGGCCAACGCCACCGCGATCCGCAGGGCGTTGTGGAACTGCACCGAGCGCAGCGAGATGTTGCCGGTGATCCGGCGCAGCCACAGTTGGGCCGTGGTGGCGTGCGTGTACCAGAAGAGTTCCGTGGGTTCGATGGGGGCGGTGCGCCGGCCGTCGAGGCCGACCCGCACGGAGATCTCCAGGGCACGCACGGACTCGGCGATCGCCAGCAGCGCCGCCTGTCCGCGCAGGACGTCCGTCGCAGGTACCTCGTCGGCGGGTCCCGCCGCCTGGTGAGCCCGTATCCGCTGGAAGTCGTCGATGGCCTCGTCCATCCGCTGCGGGCCCGGGGCGGCCCGGCCGGTGCGCAGGGCGGCGGCGGTCTCGTCGAGGAGGGACACCACGCGCGGCAGCAGCAGTCGCAGCGCCGTGTCCCTGCCGCCCCGGCCCTCGTTCCCCGGGCCGCTCCGTACGAGTTCGCGCAGCTCGCCGATCTCGGTCAGATGGGCGAGCTGTTCCAGCAGCCGTCGGGCGGCGGAACCCGCCTGCGCCAGGCCGCGGGCCGCGCGGCTCGGGCCGGCGGGACGTTGAGCGGGCTGAGTGTGGGACAGCCGCAGTTGCGCGCCTGCGTCCCTCAGCTCCTCCGGTGAGAGGCCGTTGTCCCCGGTGATGGTGTCGCGCGCGGTCGCCAGGGCCCGCGCGAGGGCCGCGCGGTACGTCGGCTCCGGTGGCGGCGGCAGCACGAACAGCTCACACAGCACGAGTGCGAGCACACCGAAGGTGAGCCCGGCCAGGCGCAGCCCCAGCGTGTCGGGTTCGTAGGGCGGGAAGCAGGCCAGGATGTAGAAGAGCTGGAGTCCGGGCGCCGCCCCGGCAGGGCGCGGGCCCGCGATCGCCGCGAAGGCGAGGAGGAACCCCACGACGAGCATGCCGAGCACGGCCGCCCAGGTGTGCACCGCCAGCACGGTCCCGAGGGCCACCAGCCCGAGCCCCACGGGCAGTGCCTTCAGCATCACTTCGGCCCGCTGCCGCCCGGATCCGGGGATCGGGGACAGCAGGCCGAGCGAGATCGGCCCGAAGAGCGCGTACAGGGCGAGCACCGGTTCGTCGAGCCCGTACACGAAGGGGTAGAAGCCCACGGACGCGGCGAGGGTCACCCGCACCGACCGGTGCAGGATCCGGGTCCGCTCCACCCCGCTGGTCACGGCAGTGGCCCGTCGGCACGGCCCGGTGTCCGGGTGCCCGCCGAGCGCGGCGACTCGGCCGGACCTCCCACGCCTGACGGCTGCCCGCCCCCGGTGCCCGTGGTGCTGCCAGTGCCGGCGAGCCGATGCCGTACCACCAGGACAACCGCCGAAGCCGCCAGAATCACCGCGCCTCCGCAGCGCAGGATCGCGTCGTACGCGGCTTCCGGTGACCGCTCCGGCACCATCGCCGTGATGGCGGACGCGGCGGCCGCGAGCGCGACGCCGCCGAGCGTGACGAGGAACGTCAGCAGTACGCCCGATGCCTCACCGGCCCGCTCGGGCGTCACGACCTGCTGGGTGGCCACACTCGCGAACGTCCAGCCCAGCCCCAGGCCCAGCCCGCACCAGGCGAACACCGGAACGTACAGCCACCAGGCCGTCACCACGCTGAGCACGATCATCCCCGTACCGGCGACCGTCCCGGCGAGGGCCATCACCGACACCGGCCGCATACGTCCCGACAGCCTGGCGCCCAGCGGTCCGCTGAGCGCCACGAGCGCGGCGGGCGCCAGGAACACCACGCCCGCTTCCAGCGGTGACAGCCCCCGCACCTGCTGGAGGTACAGCGTCGACACGAACACGGTGACCGCGTAGCCCATGTTGGTGACGGTTCCCGTGCCGGTCACCAGGACGTAGGGGGTGTTGCGGAAGAGGCCGAGGTCGATGAGCGGATGCCGGGCGCGTTGCTCGCGCCGTACGAACAGGGCGCCCGCCGCGGCGAAGAGGGCCAGCAGGGTGAGGGTGCGGGCGTGGTCCCAGCCCCAGGCGCTGCCGCGTTCCACGGCCAGGGTGAGCGCGGCGAGCGCCACCACGACGGTCGCGCAGCCGGTCAGGTCGAGCTGGCGTGGTGCCGTCGGATCCCGCGAGTCGGGGACGTACACATACGCCACGACCAGGGCCAGCAGGCTCAGCGGTGCCAGCAGCCAGAAGATCCAGCGCCAGCCGGGGCCCTCGGTGAAGCCGCCGCCGACGAACGGTCCCAGCGCCGTGCCCACGTTGGCGATGCCGAACACCGCTCCCAGCGCGCGGGCCCGGGTCGCGTCCGGGAAGGCGTTGGTGATCACGGCGACCGACACGGGGAAGACGAAGCCCGCGCCGACACCCTGCACGATCCGCGCCCCGACCAGCGCCCACAGCCCCGGCGCGAGCGCGCAGCCGACGGACCCGGCCGCGAACAGGGCGGTACCGGCGAGCAGGGCGCCCCGCCGGCCGAAGACGTCGCCGACCCGGCCGCCGACGATGAAGCAGCAGCCGATGGCGAGCATGTACGCGGAGAGGGTCCACTGGGCGGCCGAGGCGGTGACCCCGAACTCCTCGGCGATGCCGGGGACGGCGAGGTTCAGCGCGAAGAAGTCGAGCTGGATACAGAACAGGGCGACCGCCCCCGCGACGAAGGCACCCGTGCGCGCGGCCGGCGAAGACTCAGCGCCCATGAGCACGTTCCTCTCGGACCGACACCACCACGGCAGCGAGCCACGGCACGACGCGGCCGGCCGGACACGCCCTCCGCTGCCCAATTGTCGACCGCCCCCGCACCGCTCGCAGCCCGACGCTCCCCCACCCGGCGGCACCTCACCGGGCCGACCGGAGCCAGGTCCGGGAACCTGCCGGGCGACCGCGCCACCGGGCCGGTACCGGCCTTCGGGCGAATTCCGGGCCGGCTCCGCGATCCGACCGGGCAAGGGTGGTACGGGCATGAGGATGGCCACGCCCCCGGATCCGCCCGCCCCGTCCGACGGCCGCCCGAGCGGCGCGGAGTCGCGCGTGCCGGAGTGGCTGCGGACCTGTGCGGCGTACGCGTGGCGGATCATCGCGGTCGCGATCGTCGTCCGTGCCGTCTTCTCCGTGCTCGGGCAGTTCCACCGGATCGCCGTCGCCGTGTTCCTCGGACTGGTCCTCACCACGTTGCTGCGTCCCGTCGCCGGCCTCCTGGCCCGCAAGCTGCCGCGTCCGCTCGCCGTGGCGAGTGCGGTCATCGGAGGCCTCGTCGTCGTCTTCGGCGGGCTGGCCCTGGTGGGTGAGATCGTGGCGGGTCAGCGAAGAGGGCTCCAGAGGGAGTTCGTGGCGGGAATCGACCGGATCGAACGCCAGCTGGAGGAGCCGCCCTTCCGTCTCCCGCCGGACACGTTCAACGACCTGCAGTCCCGGATCGGCAAGCTCCTCTCCAGCCACCGCTCCACCCTCATCAGCGAGGCCGTGAGCGGCGCGAGCCGACTGCTCGAAGTGCTGACCGTCCTCGCCCTGGCCCTGTTCTGCGCCGTCTTCTTCACCCACTCCGGCGACCGGCAGTGGCAGTGGATCTGCGATCAGCTCCCCACGCGGGCCCGGCAGCATCTCACGGTCGCGGGCCGGGCCGCCTGGCGGACCTTCACCGGCTACACGCACGGCATTCTGCTGGTCGCGGCGACCAATGCGTTCCTGGTCTGCATCGCCCTGCTCATCCTCCGGGTTCCCCTCGCGGTTCCGCTGGCGCTGCTGGAATTCGTGGCCGCGTTCATCCCGCTGATCGGCTCGCCCATCGCCCTGGCCGTAGCGGCTGTCGTAGCCCTGGCGACCAAGGGTCCGGTGACCGCGCTCATCGTCGTCGCGCTGATCGTGATCATCGGTCAGATCGAGGGCCACCTCCTGCATCCCATCGTCATGAGCTGGGCCGTACGTCTGCATCCGGTCGTCGTGGCCCTCGCCGTCGTCGGCGGAGCGATCGCGGCCGGCTTCATCGGCGCCGTCGTGGCCGTCCCGTTCGTGGCCGTCCTCTGGTCGGTCCACCAGGCACTGCGTGGCCGCGCCGAGGGCTCGTCAGGGAACGGGACCCGGCCCGCGAAGGCCGGACCCTAGGCACCGGGCCCGGTCGTCGTCAGTCCAGCAGAACCCCCGGATTGAGGATCCCGTGCGGGTCCAGGGCGCTCTTGGTGGCGCGCAGGGCGAGGGCGAAGGGGGCCGGTCGCTGGAGGTCGTAGCCGGGGCGGTGGTCGCGGCCGACGGCGTGGTGGTGGGTGATGGTGGCGCGGTGGCGGTGCAGGACGTCGGTCGCGGCGGCCTTGATGTCGTCCCAGACGGCGACCTCGTCACCGGGGCGGCCGGCGACGGCCACGGTGAAGTAGGGGGCGGCGCCGTCGGGGTAGACGTGGGTCAGGCGGCAGTTGACGGTGGCCTCGTGCCCGGTGGCCTTGAGGGCGGCGGCCCCGACCTCGGCGCGGACCGCGTCGATCAGGGCGGGGATCCGGTCCCAGGTGGCGGCCGTCTCGAAGGTCTCGACGACGGCGCCCATACGGGCCAGACCGTCGCGCAGATAGGGCATGCGCAGGAACGCCGAGCGCCAGGCGCCCACGGCCTCGTCGGCCGGAGTGCCGCGGTCCGCCTGCGGTGCCTCGCCGATGCCACCGTGGGCACGGGCCAGGTCCAGGGCGACCGCGAGGCGGTCGTCGACCGGGGCGGTCGCGGATTCGAAGCCGAGGACCAGGACGGAGGAGCCGTCGTGCGAGGCGCCGGACAGCAGTGCCTCGCCGGGGTCGAGCAGCCGGCAGTTGGCGGGGGCGAGGTCGGACTGGGCGAGGGCACGTACGGCGTCGAGCGCGCGGCGGAAGTCGGTGAAGGCGAGGGATGCGGAGGTCTTGTGCCGGGGGCGTTCCTGAAGGCGCATCCACGCCTCGGTGATGACGCCGAGCGTGCCCTCGGATCCCAGGAACAGCCGGTCGGGTGACGGTCCGGCACCGGATCCGGGCAGCCGCCAGGACGTGCCGGCGCCGGCGGGGGTGACGACGCGCAGGGACTGCGCGAAGTCGTCGATGTGGGTGTGGACGGTGGCGTAGTGGCCGCCGGCCCGGGTGGCCAGCCAGCCGCCGAGGGTGGAGAACTCGAAGCTCTGCGGGAAGTGGCGCAGGGTCAGGCCGTGCGGGCGCAGCTGTCCTTCCAGTACGGGACCGAGGGCTCCGGCCTGGATGAGGGCGGAGCGGCCGACGGTGTCGATCTCCAGGACCCGGTCCATCGAGGTCAGGTCGAGGGACAGCACCGCGCGGTGGGCGTCCCCGCGGTACTCCACTCCGCCGACGACCGACGATCCGCCGCCGAAGGGGACGACGGCCACGGCATGTTCGCCGGCCCAGTCCAGCAGGTCGGCCACCTCCTGGTCGGCCGTCGGGCGGGCGACCAGGTCGGGGATCCGGCCGGGCCGGCCACGCAGGGCGCGGATGACGTCGCGGTAGGCCTTGCCCATGGCGTGGGACGCGCGCGCCTCGGGGTCGGCGGTGACAAGGTGAGCGAGCGAGGGCGGGGGCGTCACGCCGGGACGGCCGATGGAGAGGTCGGCGACCCGCGGTATCGGCAGCGGGCGGGCGAGAGTCCCCGGCAGCAGGGCGCCCATCTCGACGCACTCGGCGTCGTCGGGGTGGGCGTCGGTGTAGCCCCAGCCCCACCAGGAGCGGGGGCGGGAAGTGCCGGGGTCGATCGCGGTCGCGGTGACGGGCATGAGTGTGCTCCCAGCGGGTCCAAGGAATTTACCCTTCGGTAAATTACCGTAGGGTAAGATCGGGCCCATGACAACGCACCCCTCCAAGGCCGGCACCAAGGGCGTGCCGAGGGCCGCCCGGGAACAGCAGGTTCTGGCCGCGGCCACCGAGGAGTTCGGCCGCCACGGCTACGAGGCGACGACGGTGGCCGCCATCGCCACGCGCGTGGGTGTCACCAAGCCGCTGCTGCACCAGTACTTCGGCAGCAAGCAGGACCTCTACCTCGCGTGCCTCGACCCGGTCGGCGACCGCCTGCTGGACGCGGTCCGCACCGCGATGGACGAACGGGACGCGGCTGCGCCGCCCACCTCCCTGCGGGTGCTGGACGCCCTGTTCACCGCCCTGGAGGGGCAGCGCGAAGCCTGGTTCGTGCTCTACGACGCCACACTGCCGCCCGACAGCGAGGCCGCCCACCGCGCCGCGCACTACCGCACCGCCATCGACGACCTCGCCGCGAGCGGCACCGCCGATGTCCTGCGGTCGGCCGGAGTCGGCGACCCGCTCGACGCCGACGCCCTCAAGTACGCCTGGCGCGGCCTGTGCACCGCCCTGGTCCGCTGGTGGATCAACCACCCCGACCAGTCGCCCGAGGCCATGACGCGACGCTGCGCGCGGATCTTCGCCGCCGCCCGCTCCCTCGTCCCCGCCGACGTCGACCAGGAGTAGGACATGCCGGAGCGGGGTCGGGGCCGCACCCGGTCCCGACCCCGCTCGTCAGGGAGTCACGAGCTCCGGGAGCGGAGGTACTCCTCGACACCGGGCGCGGTGTGCGCCTCCTCCACGTTCACCGCGGCGCCGACCGCCTTGGCGTCCGGCTTGTGCACGTAGGTGGAGGTGCTGGCCGGCTGCCCCTTGTCGGAGAAGTCCTGCGCGGTGCCGAGGCCGACGTCGACATTGGACTGGGCGCGGTGCGCCTTGACCACGTCCTCGCGGGCGAGACTGCCGCTCTCGCAGGCCTTCTTCAGGTCGGCGCCCATGATCCGGGCGGCGTTGTAGCCGGAGAGCACTCCGGCGTCGACCAAGGCGTCCGGGTACTTCTTCTTGTACTCGGCCACCATCTTCTGCACGCCGGCCAGATCGGAACTGGTGGCCGGGGCGGAGCTGACGATGTTCAGCATGGCGGTGAGGGCGGGCGCGGCCGGTGTCTTCATCAGCTGTGGGGCGTAGCCCGGGGCGCTGCTGACGACGGGCACCTTCAGACCGCGGGAGGCGGCGACGCCGACGAGTGAGGCGGTCTGGGCCGGTCCGGCGCTGATCAGGATCGCCTTGACCCCCTCCTTGCGCAGCGCGGAGACCTGCGCGGACAGATCGGTGTCGGTGGCCTTGATCTTCTGGCCGACGACCTTCAGGCCCGCCTTCTTCGCGGCCCACTGCGAGCCTTCCAGCGCGGTCGCGCCGTAGTCGCCCTCGAAGTAGACGTGGCCGATCGTGTCGCCCTTCGCCAGGCCCTTGGTGCGGGTGAGGAAGTCGACGGCGGCGATCATGTCGATGTCGTAGGTGGTGCCCAGGACCTGCACGGCGTCCCGGTCCAGCAGGGAGGCGGCCCAGGCCTGGGGGAAGGTCAGCAGCTTGTCCCGGTCGATGTCGTCGAGCAGGGCCGCCATCACCGGCGATCCGATGACCTGGGGCAGCGCCACGACGTCCGCGGAGATGTCGGCGTAGGCGGTGACGGCCTTCTGGACGTCGTAGCCGTGGTCCTTGACGACGATCTCCACGCGCCGGTCGCATATGCCGCCGTCGGCGTTGACCTCGTCGGCCCACATCTGCTGTGCCTGCACGATGCTCTTGCCGAGGGTCGCGTACGGGCCGGTGAGGTCCGTGAGGGCGCCGAGCTTGATGGTCTTGTCGGTCACTCCGGGCCCGGTCCTGACGCCGTCGGCGCCGTCGCCCGCGCTGTCGGAGGAGTTGGCCTTGGAGCTGCATCCGGTGCCGGCGAGCAGGAGGGCGGCGAGGGCCGCGGCCATGAGCGTCCTGGTGCGCGGCGCGGCGCGGTGCGTGTGGTCGTGCGAGGGCTTCACGGGGTGTGCTCCTTGGCTCGTACGGCTGGCGCGGTGGGTTGAGACGGGGAGGTGGCGTTCGGGGGTGGTGGCAGTGCCTTCCGGGGGCGGCGCAGACGGGTGCGCAGACGCCGGACCAGGCCGTGCAGGCCGTCGGGGGCGAAGAGCAGGATCAGGACGATCGACGCTCCGTAGAGGTAGCGGGCCGCCTCGGTGGGGCCGACCGTGCCGTCGGTGCTGCCCGGGGCGGCCACCAGCGGGAGTTGGTCGGCGTAACGGGTCATCAGCAGGGGCAGCGCCGTGACGAAGACGGCGCCGACGGTGGCTCCGGCCACCGATCCGAGTCCGCCGATGACGATCATGGCGAGGTAGTCGACGGACAGGACGAGGCCGAAGTAGTCGGGCACCACGCGGCGGAAGGAGAGGGCGAGCAGTACGCCGGCCAGGCCCGCGTACATCGACGAGACCACGAAGGCAGCCGAGCGGTAGCGGGCGACGTCGACGCCCATCACCGCGGCCGCGGTCTCGCTGTCACGCAGCGCCACCAGGGCCCGTCCGGGTCGCCCGCGGAGCAGTCCTCGGGCGGTGAACCAGGTGACCGCGAACAGCGCGAGCCCCAGGTACCACAGGCGTTCCTCGGCGCCGAACGGAACGCCCAGCAGGCTCAGTTCGGAGTCGGCGGAGAAGGAGAAGCCGCCCACTTCCAGCGGGGGGACCGAGCGGCCGTTGAAGCCGCCGGTGACGGAGTCCGCGGTGAGCAGGACGTGGTGCCCGAGGAAGACCAGGGCGAGGGTGGCGACACCGAGGTAGATGCCGCGCACCCGGCCGGCGACGGGGCTGAACAGCCCGCCGGCCGCCCCGGCGAGCAGCACCGCGAGTACGGCGGCGACGGCGGTCGGCAGCCCGGGGCCGGGCTCACCGGACAGCCATACGTAGCCGTAGGCGCCCACGGCCAGGAAGAAGGCGTGGCCGAGGGAGAGTTGGCCGGCGGTGCCGGACAGCAGGCCGAGGCCCACCGCGCCGATGGCCGCCGCCATCGAGAACAGGCCGATGCGCAGCCAGAACGCGTCGAGGTAGAAGGGCAGCGCGCACAGGACGGCGACGGCTGCGAGGGTCCGGCCCAGGCGGACGGCGTGGGCGCGGGAGAGTCGCTCAGACACGGACCGCCGCCTTTCCGCCGAACAGCCCGGTGGGCCGCACCAGCAGCACCAGGACCATCACCGCGTAGGGCGCTACATCGCCGAACCCCTCGCCCAGGACATGCAGATCGGACTGGTAGCCCGCGACGAGTGCCTCGGTCAGGCCGATCAGCAGGCTGCCCGCGAGCGCGCCGGGCGGTGAGGCCATTCCTCCGAGGATCGCCGCCGGGAACGCCTTCAGGGCGATCTGTCCCGTCGTACGTTCCAGGCCTGGCGCGGGGAACGCGGCGAGGAACACCGCCGCCAGGGCCGCCAAGGCACCGGCCAGACACCAGGCGAGGGTGCGCACCCGCACCAGCCGTACACCCATGAGTGCGGCTGCTTCCACGTCCTCGGCCGAGGCACGCAGCGACAGGCCCCAACTCGTGTACCGGAACAGGGCGAAGACGCCGGCGATCACGGCGGTGGACACCACGATCGCCGCGATCCGGCTGTCGGCGACGGTCACCGGGCCCAGCCCGCTCACCGAGTCGCCCCAGGGGTCTCCGAGCGAGAGCAGATCGCCGCCGATGCGCCGCGACAGGTCGGTGAGGATGACGATGTCCACGCCGATGGTGACGATGGTCTGCACATGGGCGGCGTGCGGGTCCGCGCCCCCGCCGGCCTGGAGCAGGAAGCGGTCCATGGCACCGGCCACGGCCGCGGTGACCAGGACGGACACGGCGAGGGCGCCGGCGAAGCCGAGGTCGTCGTGGAGTACGGCGGTGAGGTAGCCGCCGAGCAGGAGCAGCGAGCCGTGCGCGAAGTTCATGACGCCGGACGCCTTGAAGATGATGACGAAGCCGAGGGCGACGAGTGCGTAGACCGCGCCGAGGGCGAGTCCGTTGAAGACGTTGTCCAGGAAGGTGGTCATGCGGCGTCCTCCTCGTCGGCCCCGGTGCCGAGGTAGGCGCGCAGCACCTCGGGGTCGCGGCGGACCTCGTCCGGGGTGCCGTGCGCGATGACGCGGCCGAAGTCGAGGACGGTGACCTCGTCGGCGAGCCGCATCACGATGCCCATGTCGTGCTCCACCAGCACGACGGACAGGCCGAGTTCGGCGCGTACGGCGTGCACGACCTCGACCGTGCGGGCGCGTTCGGCCGCGTTCATCCCGGCGACCGGCTCGTCCAGCAGCAGGACGCGGGGCTCCAGGCACAGGGCGCGGGCGAGTTCGACGCGCTTGCGGTCGCCGTAGGAGAGCAGGGTGACCGGACTGACGAAGTGCGGTGCCAGACCGGTGAGTTCGGCGATCTCGTGGGCGCGGGCGAGGTGCTCGCGCTGCTCGCGCCGCGCGTTCGGCAGCCGCAGTGCGCTGGCGGCGAACCCGGCCCGGGACAAGGCGTGGCGGCCGAGCATGAGGTTGTCGGCGACCGTGCCCTGGGTGGTGACGATGTTCTGGAAGGTGCGGGCGACGCCGAGTGCGGCGATGCGGTGCGGGGCGAGCCGGGTCAGTTCGGCGTCCCCGAGCCGTACGGCGCCCGCCGCTGGGCGGCACAGTCCCGACAGGACGTTGAAGCAGGTGGACTTGCCCGCGCCGTTGGGTCCGATGAGCGCGTGCACGGTGCCCGGGACGACGGTGAAGGACACGGCGTCCAGGGCCGTGAGCCCGGCGAACCGGACGGTCACGTCCGTGACGGAGAGTACGGGCGGTGCGGTGGTGCGGACGGTCACGCGGCTCCCTGCCCCTCGGTAGTGCCGGTGGTCCTGGACGTGTGCGTGACCCCTGAGGTCTCGGCGGTCGCAGTGGTCTCGGTCGTCTGGGTCGTCGCGGTCGTCTCCGTCTCCTCGGTCGTCTCGGTGGTCTCGGTCGTCTCGCCCAGGTACAGGCGCCGTACGGCGTCCGTGCGGGCGAGTTCGTCGGCGGGGCCGGAGAGCCGGACCTCGCCGACCTCCAGGACGTGAGCGGTGTCGGCGAGGGACAGCGCCATGCCCGCGTTCTGCTCGACCAGGAGGACGGCGGTGCCCTGGGCGTTGATCTCGCGGATGACTTCGGCGATCCGGTAGACCATTTGCGGGGCGAGGCCCAGGGAGGGCTCGTCGAGCAGGAGCAGGCGCGGGGCGGCCATCAGGGCGCGGCCGATGGCGAGCATCTGCTGCTCGCCGCCGGAGAGCAGCCCGGCGGCCTGCCCGGTGCGTTCGGCCAGGCGCGGGAAGAGCGAGAAGACCCGGTCCCGGGCCTCGGTGATCTGAGCGGGGCGGCGCCTGCCGAGGCCGAGGCCGCCGGTGCGGAGGTTCTCGTCGACGGTGAGCCCGGCGAAGACCCGGCGTCCCTCCGGGACTTGTACGACTCCGGCTCGCACCGCCGCGACCGGGTCGCGTCCGTCGAGTTCTGTGGCGCCGTAGCGGATACGGCCGGCCGTGATCGCGCCGCGATGCAGCCGCAGGGTGCCCGACACCGCCCGCAGCAGGGTCGTCTTGCCGGCGCCGTTGGGGCCGAGCAGGGTGACGACCGCGCCGTGCGGGACGGTCAGGGACACGGAACGAAGGGCGGACAGGGCGCGGCCGTAGGTCACGTCGAGGCCCTCGACGTACAGGGCGGCCTCTTCGTCCGGTGGTGCTTCGGGCATCACGGCTCCTCGGGTCCGTGCCGGCGGGCACGGGGGCTTCGGGGAAAGGGCAGCCCACGACAGCACGGGCACGGGCGGGCGGTACAGGTGTTCGGGCGAGGACGCTGCGCGGTCCCAATGCGGGTGGGACGGGGTTGTGCGGGTGCCCAGGGGTGACGCGGAAGCGGTGGTCGGAGGCAGGGGGGCGCGGCGATGTCGGCCGGGGCGAGTGGGCTCGGCGTCTCAGCCCGACGGCGCTGTCCTCCGGCAGTGCGCGGGGACCCGTCGTTCCACCGGCGCTCTCAAGTCGCCGCGCCGCGCAGTGGCGGTACGGTCAGCCGCGCAGCAGTCGGCGTGCCGTCAGGGCGAGGCTGATCTGCACCACGTCGACCGGGCGTGCCAGGGAGCGTCCGGTGAGCTGCTCGCAGCGGCGCAGCCGGTTCAGGACGGTGTTGCGGTGGCAGTACAGCCGCTCCCCGGCCCGCTGGGCGGAGCCGTCGCAGGCGAACCAGGCGGCGAGGGTGTCCAGCAGGACGTCCCGGTCGGCGGGTTCCAGCCGCAGCAGGGGGCCGAGCACCTGCTCGGTGAGGGTGGCGCCCAGTTCCGGGCAGGAGATCACGAGGGCTTCGGGCAGCCGCTCGGTGAGCCGGACCGTGCCGCCCTCGGGCGGGCAGATGCTCAGGGCGAGGTCGGCCAGGCGCCGGGCGTCGCCGACCGCGGCCAGCCCGGCCACGGCACTGCCGACGCCGATCCGCCCCTCGGCCGTATCGTCGGCCGAGAGCCCCAGCGCCTCCACAGGATCCTGGTCGTCCTGGTCGTCGTCCCCATCCCCCGCTTCGCCGACCAGGACGATGCCGTAGTCCACTTCCCCTCCCGAGTGCCAGTAGACGCTCGTGCCTGGTGGTACGGGGGCGGAACGCACTCCCGTGACGCCCTTCGGTCGAGCGCCGGCGACCTCGACCGCGACGACGACGTACCGTCCGTGCTCCGGCAGCCGTAGTCCCTCGGCGGTCTCGGGCAGGTCGGCGATCCGGCTCGTGCCGTCGAGGAGGGCGGTGGCGAGCAGCCGTACCCGGTTCTCGCGCCGCCAGGCCAGTTGCCGTTCGGCCTGCCGGTAGGCGTCCGCGACGAGGCTGCAGTGCTCGTCGACGAAGTTCCACACGTCGATGGCGACGTGTACGAGGAGCCGGATGTCCTCGGGCGCCGTGCGGGAGGTCTCCTCCACCAGTCGCTGCCAGACGAGGGATCCGCCCAGCCGGAAGGCGTGCAGCAGGGCGTCCAGCGGCAGCCCCTGCTCGGCCCGGGTGACGCCGATGCTCCAGGTGCAGCGGTGGGCGGCCTCGCGGGTGCTGCGGGGGTCGAGCAGCGAGGTCACGCTGTGCCGCAGCGAGCGGTGCACCTCCTCCCAGGTGCCGGCGTGGTCGTTCTCCAGCGCGGTCCGGTACGCCGGTTCCTGCTCGCGCAGCACGGCCAGGAGCCGATCGGTCAGTTCCGGGAGGTCGTCCATCAGGATCCGGGCCGCCCGGTGCAGGACACGCAGCGCGTCGGCGTCGATCAGTGACCGGATGCGCCGTGTCCGCGGCCGCGGAACGGGCGTCGGCCCGGTGCGGTTCGTCACGCGTGTGCGTACGGCAGGATGCATCGCGGTCCTCCCCCAACCTCGGCTTCCCGGCAGCGCTCCGGCGGCGCCGGGCCGACGGCACGGCTGTGCCCGACGGCTCGGCGGAGTCCGACGGGACGCGCTGCCCGTGCGGCAGCCACCCGACTCGTCGTCCTGCCCGAAGGATGGCATACCGTCCGGTCGGTCCCTAGGGGTGTGCAGCGGCATTCTTGCGCGCGAGGATCACGAAGTGAGGCCGGTACCGCTGTCGGGCCCTCGTAGCTCCTGTCGCCGTGTGGCCCGGGTACGAGCCGCGTCGTGAGCGTCCCGGAGGAGTTGCAGGACGGTGTCCGCCGTCCGCTCGCCGGGATTGACGACGCAGATCCAGCCGAGTGTGCCGTAGAGCGGGTGCGGCAGGACCGTGTCGGTGGATGTGTGGTCGCGAGGGTGGGCGAGGGTGTGGGGCTCCTCCCCCGTGAGTTCCTTGAAGGTGGCACGGTCGACGTGGATGTTCACGCGCCAGCGGCCGGGAGGGTCGAGGTCGCAAGCGGTGTCGTCGGGGTAGTTCTTCGTGACGATCGTTCCGTAGGGCTGGGTGTGGTGGGGGATACGGCCGTCGGGGGCGTAGTAGAAGAACGCGTCCCCCCAGGCGACCTCGGGAAAGTCGCCGTCCGGTCCCGGGGTGAGCACGAGGGCGCCGTCGAGGCCGCGCACGGTGGCGATGATCTGTTCCATACTCATGGTTCAAGCATCACCTTCAAGTGCTTCTGTGGGGTTCGCCGATGAGTGACGCTTCGAGACATGCGCGGTCGGCGCCGCTCAGAACCGTCGATGTCGCCCGGGCCTCGGGGTATTCGGTGCAACAGGTCCGCGACCTGGAGCGGCTGGGGGTCATCCCGCCGGCCGCCCGGTCGGGCAACGGGTATCGCGCCTATGGGTCCGTCCATGTGCGTGCTCTGCACGCCTATCGCGGGCTCGCCAGCGCCGTGGGACCGGTCACGGCACGGCAGGTGCTCGGCCGGCTGCGCACGCAGACGCTCGCCGAGGCCGCCTCGGCGATCAGCGCGCTGCATGTACAGCTCACGCACGAGCGTGAGGAGGCTCTGCGTGCTCAGCAGGCGTTGCGGTCGCTCCGGGCCGAGGCGGAGACGCCCGAGACCGAGTACGACACGGACGCGATGACCATCACGCAGCTCGCCACCGCGCTCGACGTCCGCCCCTCGACCCTGCGGTTCTGGGAAGAGGAGGGACTTGTCCTCCCCGAGCGGGTGACGTCCCTGCGAGCGCGCCGCTACGGGCTTCCGGCCATTCGGGCGGCCCGGATCGTCGCGGCCCTGCGCAGCACCGGACACGGCATTCCCGCAGTGCGCGAGATCGTCGATTCGCTCCACCGATTCGACGGTCAGGAGCAGACGCAGCGCGTCCTCAGCGAGCGCCTCGATGACATCGCCGCCCGGACCGTTGCGCTGCTCCGGGCGGGCGCGGACCTGGCGGCCGTCGTCACTGCCCCGGAACGTCCGAGGAGCTGACGGGGCCGCGCGCCGTGGCTAGCAATGGCTGCCGGAGGGCGGGAGGTCGAGCTCCGCGAGGTAGTCGTCCACGGCGTCACGTGTGCAGTCGTTGCGTCCGTAGACGCTGTGTCCCGCCCCCTCGTACGGCAGCAGAACGGTCGTCCCGCGGGTCTGCCGGTGCACGTTGGCCGGCCAGGAGAAGTGGTTCGCCGGGTCGTGTCGCGCATGCAGCAGGAGGATCTTCGGGGCCTCGGTGATGCGGAGACGGTGCTGCGGGTTGTTCACCTCGTCCGGCCAGCCGACGCAGCCGGCCACCGCCGCGTGGACGCGAGGGGTGCCGCGCATATGGGGTGCGGCCCGGAGCTCTGCTTGTGTGAGGGCGGCGTACTCCCGGTAGTTCTTCGGCCGCAAGCGCCAGTCCTGGCAGAACACCGCGTGGAAGGGCGCCGCCTCCGTCGGCTGAGGGGGCTGGGACGGGCTTGGTCGGAGCGGCTCGCGGTCCGACCGCCGGTGTTGCCGTCCTTCCCCTGGCCGCTGGCTGTCCAACTGCGCCACGAACGCGGCGGCCTCGTCCCGGTCCGGGCCGTAGAAGGCCTTGAAGGCGTACAGGCTGATCTCGTGCGCGGTGAGCGCCCGCTCCGGTCGCTCCGGGTCGTACAGCTCCCCTCGGTCTGCCCGAGCGAGGACGCCGTCCCATACGGCGGTGACGTCCCGGCCGTGCAGGGCGCAGGTGCTGGTGGCCTCGCACCACCGCACGAACTGTTCGAAGGAGTCCTCCGCCGCCATCGCCGAGGACGTGAGGAACTCCCGGGTGCCGAGGCTGTGGTCGACGTTGGCCGTGAGGGCCATGGCCCGGATGCGGTCGCCGTACTCCTCCGCGTACTGCTGGCCGATCAGCGTGCCGTAGGAGTGCCCGAAGTAGCTGATCTTCCGCTCGCCTAGGGCCTGTCGGAGGGCGTCCATGTCCCGGACGACGCTCAGGGTGTCGGCGTGGTCGAATACGGGGCCGGTGTGCCGGCGGCAGTCCTCGCGCAACACACGGTTGTACTGGGCCAGTCGGTCGAACTCCGCTTGGTTGCGGGGATAGGGCGAGGGCCGTTGCGCCAACAGCTCGGCGGAGCACATCACCGGCCGGCTGCCGCCGACGCCTCGCGGGTCGAATCCGACGATGTCGAACTTCGCCAGGGTGTCCGCGCTGAAGTGCGAAGGGGCGCGCCGTACGGCGAAGTCGACTCCCGGGTCGCCCGGCCCGCCCGGGTTGACCAGCAGCACTCCCACCCGGCGATCCGGATCGGCCGCTCTGCGACGGGCCACGGCGAGATCGAATGTCTCCCCGCCCGGGCGAGCGCGGTCGACCGGCAGCCGGAGGGTCCCGCATTCCGCAGTGGCGTCCTGGGTGCAGGGCTTCCAGTCGATGGGAGCGGCCGACGGCCGCGCTGCGAGGGGAGCCGAGGCTTCCTGTGCCTGCTCACCCGAGGCGGGTGTTCCACCCATCAGCACGCCAGTGGCTAAGAGGCCCACGGCCAGCGCTCCTGTGAGTGCCTTGAAGAGCGGTTGCATGCGGTTCCTTTCGGAGGCTTCGCCCATGGATCACGGGGCTTCCTTCGATCAACCGTGGCGTGGGGTCGGAGGGGGTCACAAGCGTGACGGGGAGGAATCAGGGGAGAGACAGGGGCCAGGCTCAGGGGTCTCTCCGGGCCACGCCTAGGGGTTGCGTCCTGCATCAGCGCTGTGGAACCAGGGGTGTTGCCGCTACGGTTCGCCCATGAAGGCAGCGGTGCACAGCCGGTACGGGCCGCCGGACGTGGTTCGGATCGCCGAGGTGGACAGGCCGGCGGTGGGCGAGGACGACGTACTCGTCAGGGTGCACGCGACCACGGTGAACCGTACGGACTGTGCCTACCGTGCGGCCAAGCCGTTCTTCATGCGCGCGCTCACCGGCCTGGCCCGGCCGCGGCGCGTGGTGCTCGGGACCGAGTACGCGGGTGTGGTGGAAGCGGCCGGCAGCGGCGTCACCTCGTTCGGCGTCGGTGACCGGGTGTTCGGCTACAACGAGGG
The DNA here is from genome assembly GCF_042657965.1 of Streptomyces coerulescens. Classification (NCBI taxonomy): domain Bacteria; kingdom Bacillati; phylum Actinomycetota; class Actinomycetes; order Kitasatosporales; family Streptomycetaceae; genus Streptomyces; species Streptomyces coerulescens. The sequence continues at coordinate 160,212 of NZ_JBHSKM010000016.1, read as the reverse complement.
CGCGTTCGGAGCCCACGCCGAGTACCTGGCGGTCCCGCAGGGCGGTGCGATCGCGGTGATGCCCGACGCGCTGACGTTCGAGGAGGCCGCGCCCGGTACCGAGGGAGCGCACTACGCCCTGGCGTTCCTCCGGGTCGCCCGAGTGCGCGCCGGGCAGGACGTCCTCGTCCACGGCGCCACCGGCGGCATCGGCTCGGCGGCCGTGCAATTGCTGAAGCATCACGGAGCCACCGTCACCGCGGTCTGTGACACCGCCCGTCTGGAGCTGGTGAAGGGCCTCGGCGCGGACCGGCTCGTCGACTACACCGCACAGGACTTCACCGTGGACGAGCAGCGATACGACGCCGTGTTCGACGCGGTCGGCAAGAGCACCTTCGGCCGCTGCCGGCGGCTGCTGAAGCCGGGCGGGCTGTATCTGTCCTCGGAGCTGGGCCCCGGCTGGCAGAACGTGCTCCTGCCGCTCGTCACCGCTGTGTTCCGCGGGCGGAGGGTGAAGTTCCCCTTTCCGCAACAGAATCAGGAGATCGTGCGGCAGATCGGGGAGCTGATCAAGGCCGGTGGCCTCAGGCCGGTCATCGACCGACGCTATCCACTGGAGCAGATCGTCGACGCCTATCGGTACGTCGAGACCGGGCAGAAGACCGGCAACGTCGTCATCACCGTCGTACCGCCGAACTGACGGTCAGTTCAGCCGGCGCACGATTTGGGCCTCTGCTCGTTCCACGGCGCTGCGGCCGTGGGTGTGGACCAGGGCCAGGTGGTACAGGGCGGGGCTGACGGCGGCCCAGTGGCGGACGCGGTCCGGGCGCAGGAGGTAGCGGACCACGTCCGCCGGGCGGAACGGAACGTACTCGATGCTCTGGTGCTCCCATCGGTCCGCGACGCCTCGCGACATGCGGGAGCGCAGCGTCTCGCCTCGCAGGTTCGTCAGGTGGGCGATGAAGTGGGCGCTCCACTGGCGCCGTTCGACGTCCAGGACGAAGGCGAGCATGGAGAGCGTGTACTCGTGCGGCTCCAGGGAGAGTTCCTCCCGCATCCCGCGCCGTGCGACCTCGTGGAGGTCGGGCGCGCTGCGGCCGGCCGAGTCGATGTGCCGGGAGAGCCCCTCGTTCACCGAGGAGCCCCACAGGCCGGGCCCGGAGCGGACGTTGTGGGCGCGTCGGCTGACGACGAGCAGATGGTCGGCCGTGACCACGGCCACGTTCACGCCGAAGCTGCACTGCAGGAAGGCGGGGGCGTCCAGCGGGCGGTCGGGGTCGAGGTAGCGTCCGCGCGGGGTGGTTCCGTCGCGGAAACGGCGATCGAGCTGCTGGGCCGCGAGGAAGGTGAAGTAGTCGGTGGGGCGCAGCCGGAGGACGATCTCCGGCTGCTCCTCCAGTGCGGTCCGGGAGATCTCCAGGCCCTCGACGGCGTAGCGGGGGCCGTTCCAGGTGCGCACGCGTGTGCCGGTCTCCTCGGCCTGCTGCTCCGCCGCCTCGATCTCCGCCCGCCATGACGTCATCTCCTCGGGCAGGACCGCGTCACCGTCCAGTACCCGGACCTGGACCGACTCCGGTGCGATGGCCTGCTCACCGTCTCCCTCGACGATGAGCGCCGTGGTGTGCAGCGGGCCGATCGAGAAGGTCGACCAAGTCGACTGCGGGGCGCCGTCCTCACGGTACGTCAGACTGCGTACTCGCGTGGCGAATCGGCGGCGGAGCCTGAACCAGGCGTCCTGGAGGGGCTGTTGGAACAGGATGGCGAGAACCATGCCGCAGACGGCGCCGACTATCCCGTTGACAAGATCGATTCCGGTCACAGGGGCGCAGCGTATAGCCTCGCGGCCGGTTCGACGTCATGTGTGTGTTGCGGGTGTTCAGAGATCGAGGTCGGCGACGGCGCACTGTAGGCGTCCTGGGCCGCTGGACGACACCGGCCGGTGATGCCGGTGGCGGGATTCGAACCCGCGTCACCCGCTTGAGAGGCGAAGTAGCCGCAGCCTGCGCACCTGAACACCCCGTACGTTAGCGACGGTGGCGGACCGACGCATCCGGTTTTCCGGGCGGCCGGGCGGCCGGGCGGTGTGCCGTGTATGGGGTATTCCCACGACACCGTCCGCCTTCAACTCGGCTGTGTTGCTGGAGGCTTCGGCGGCACACACAGCCGGGCGAGGACGGCGGCGACGAGGTAGGCGAACGCGCCGATCGCCATGCTCGTGCGCAGTCCGGTGCCGTGGTCGGTGGCCGTGGCGAGGAGGCTGCCGCCGAGTGCCACGCCGGTGGCGCTGCCGATCTGGCGGGTCGTGTTGAACAGGGCGGAGGCGGTGCCCGAGTAGGCCGGGGGCGCCGCGCCCATCACGGTGGCGGTCGAACCGGTCAGAGCGAAGGACGTGCCGAAGCCCGCGGCCATCATCGGGGCCACCAGCAGCGCATACGCGGGGTCGGATCCCGCTGCGGCCCAGCCGGCCAGGCCCAGCCCGGCCAGGAGCATGCCGGAGACCACCAGTGGACGGTCGCCGGTACGGCGGGTCAGTCGTCCGGACAGGACGGAGGCGAACATCGTCATCGCCACCGCCGGGAACAGCGCCAGGCCGGTTTCGAGGGCGCTGTAGTCGCGCTGGTGCTGGAAGTCCAGGCTGGCGGTGAAGACCATGCCGTAGAAGCCGAAGTTGAAGAGCAGGCCGATGACGGCGCCGCCGCTCATCGCGCGGGAGTGCAGCAGGTTCAGGGGGAGGGCGGGGGCGCGGGCGAGTCGCTCGCGTACCGCGAACGCCGCGGCGGCCAGCACCGCGAGGCCGAGGCCGGCGAGTACGGCCGGGTCGGACCAGCCGCGCCGTCCGGCCTCGTTGAGCGCCGCCGTGAGCAGGGCCACCGACGCGACGACCGCGACCTGTGCCGGCCAGTCGAGGGCCCGGGTGGCGCGCCGGGGCGAGCGGGAGACGTGTCTCAGCGTCAGTGCGAGGCAGGCCGCGCCGACCGGGAGGTTGATGAGGAACACCCAGCGCCAGCCCACCGTGGAGACCAGGAGGCCACCCAGCAGCGGGCCGGCGGAGGCCGCGATGCCCGCCATCGAGCCCCACAGGCCGAAGGCCCGTGCGCGCGCGGACGGTGCCGGGTAGGCCTGCTGGAGCAGGGCCAGGGAGCCGGGCACGATCAGTGCCGCGCCGAGCCCTTCCGTCAGGCGGGCGGTGACCAGGACGGGGGTGTTCGGAGCGAGTGCGCACGCGGCCGAGGACAGCGTGAACACCCCCACGCCCCAGCAGAAGACCCGGCGGTTGCCCAGCCGGTCGCCCAGTGCGCCGCCTGTGAGCAGCAGCCCGGCGAAGACCAGGGTGTAGCCATCGGTGATCCACTGGATCCCGGTGAGCGAGGCCGACAGTTCGCGACCGATCACCGGCACGGCGACGTTGATGATCGTCACGTCCAGGATCACCATGAAATAGCCGGCGCAGACCGCCAGCAACGGTGCCCAGGACCGTTGCCCGGCCTCGCCCTGACCCCCGGCCTGGTCGGCCGATTCCGCGAACGCCACGGCCCCAACTCCATCTAGTCCACGGAAGTACGCTGCTGCTCTCTACTGCAACGCCCTGCGCGCCGCGGTCACGGCCTCCTCGTACCCGAGGGCCCCGTCGCGGTCCTTGTCGGCTTCCTCGAACGCCCGTCGGGCATGAGCCATGTCGATGCCGATGCCCTTGAGGGCTGCCAGGAATTCCTCGATGTCTATCCGACCGTCGCCGTCCGCGTCGCCGATGATCCTCAACTGGTCGGTGACGGCCTTGAGTGCCGGGTCCAGGGTGGTCATCTCGTCCTCCAGCCGGACGTCTGGATGTGACTCCCTGCCAGGCTGGGCGATGACAGCGCCGCTCGCGTGCCGTGACGGCCGTTCGAGTGACATGCTGGGTGAACGGGCGACCGAGGCACGTCGAAGGGTGGCATACGCGATGGACTGGGCTCGGTTCGCGCAGCAGATGGCGTCGATGGCGCGGGATCTGCTGGCTCAGGAGTCGGTCGATGCCACCTTGGGACGGATCACCGACTCGGCGATCGAGCTCGTGGAGGGGTGCGATGCGGCCGGGATCCTGGTGCTGCACGGCAAGCAGGTCCAGACCCTGGCGCCCACGCATGAGCTGGTAGTCCAGAGCGACGACTTGCAGAAGCAGCTGGGTGAGGGGCCCTGCTTCGACGCCGCCCGCACGAAAGATGGCGAGCGGGTTTTCCGTATCCCGGACTTCACCCTGGAGCAACCGCGCTGGCCGTCCTACGCACCCGAGGCCCGTCGGCTCGGCATCGGGAGCATGATGGGCTTCCTGCTGTACACCGAGGACGAGGATTTCGGTGCGCTGAACATCTACTCGGGTGAGGCGGGCGCCTTCACCGAGGCCAGCGAACTGGCCGGCTGGCTGCTGGCCTCCCATGCCGCGGTCGCCTTCTCCAGCGCCCGCACGCATGCCCAGATGGAGCACGCCGTCGCCACTCGGCACATGATCGGGGAGGCCATGGGCATCGTCATGGGCAGCCATGATCTCAGCGAGGAGCAGGCATTCGACGTGCTGCGCCGGTACTCGCAGGAGAACAACATCAAATTGCGTGAGGTCGCCCGTCTGATCTGCGAACACGGCAGCCTGTCCTGACGGAAGGGCGGCTCCCCCGGCTCGTGGTCTGAACCAGAGGAGCCTGGCCGGACCCGGCCCCCAGGGGAACGCCGCCGAGACCGGCCTCTTACGCCAAGTCCCCCGGCCCTTTCGTTTCACGCCGCCCAAATCCCAGTGGAGACGAGACGGTCCGTTTTGTTATGCTGGCCGCGTGGCTTTCTACTACTTCCCCTGAGTCCGGGCACGGCCCTCGCCGCCGTCTCCGCCGCCCGTAGACACTTCGCACCCCAGGGGAAAGTCACATGCGCGAACGCGCCCGCACATCCATGCCCGCTGCCGTGGCCCAGCTGTCCGTCAAGGACGTCACCAAGTCCTACGGCACCCGGATGGTTCTCGACCAGGTCACTCTCACCGTCCGCCCGGGCGAGAAGGCCGCCGTCATCGGTGAGAACGGCTCCGGCAAATCGACCCTGCTGCGGCTGCTCGCCGCGGCCGAGGCGCCGGACGCCGGGGAGCTCACCGTCAGCTTCCCCGGCGGCATCGGCCACCTCGCCCAGACTCTCGACCTCGACCCGGACTGCACCGTGCAGGACGCCGTCGACCTGGCCCTCGGCGAGCTGCGTGACCTGGAGCGGCGGTTGCGTGCGGCGGAGGAAGACCTGGGCGAGGCGTCCGAGGACGACCTCGCCGCGTACGGTGAGCTGCTGATCGCGTACGAGGAACGCGGCGGGTACGAGGCCGACGTACGGGTCGAGGCGGCCATGCACGGGCTCGGGCTCGCCGGGATCACCCGGGACCGCGCGCTCGGTTCGCTCTCCGGTGGTGAGCAGTCCCGGCTCGCGCTGGCGTGCGTACTGGCCGCAGCCCCCGAGCTGCTGCTTCTGGACGAACCGACCAACCATCTCGACGCGGCGGCCGTCCACTGGCTGGAGGAGCACCTGCGCACGCACCGCGGCACCGTGGTCGCCGTCACCCATGACCGTGGCTTCCTGGAGCGCGTCGCCACCACGATCCTGGAGGTGGACCGGGACACGCACACCGTGCATCGTCACGGCGACGGCTGGGCCGGATATCGCGCCGCGAAGGCGGCAGCGCGGCGGCGCGCGGAGCAGGATCACATCGAGTGGGCCGAGGACGTGGCCCGTGTCGAGGAGCTCCTCGCCGCCGCCGGGAAACGCCTGGTGGGCACCGGCAAGGACCCGCGGCAGGGCTTCGGGAAGCACCGCCGCTCGCACGAGGCGAAGCTCGGCGGACAGGTGCGCGCGGCCCGCGAACGGCTGGCCCACCTGCGACGCCATCCGGTGCCGGCACCGCCGCAGCCACTGCGGTTCACAGCGGCGCTGTCAGCGGCGGCGGGCGACGGGCATTCGGCCGACCGCAAGATCGACGATGGCAGGCACGACGACACCCACGACCGCCTCCATGACCGTGATCGCCCGCTCGCCCAGCTCACCTGCGTGGAAGTCGGCATCCGGCTGCGCCTGGACGGCACGCTGACCGTCGCACCCGGTCAGCGGCTGCTGGTCACGGGCGAGAACGGGGCCGGCAAGACGACACTGCTGCGCGTCCTGGCCGGTGACCTCGAACCGGATGCCGGCCAGGTGTGCCGCCCCGCCCGGATCGGGTACCTGGCCCAGGAGCTCCCGGCCCGCACCACGCGGCTGCCGTTGCTCACCGCCTTCGCGGCCGGACGGCCCGGGCTGCCGGACGAGTACGCCGAGCAGCTTCTGACGCTGGGCCTGTTCCGTGAGGAGGACCTGCGTGTCCCGGTCGCGGCACTGTCCGCGGGGCAGCAGCGGAGGCTTCAGATCGCCACCCTGGTGACCCGTCCCGCGGAACTCCTCGTACTGGACGAGCCGACGAATCACCTCGCGCTCGACCTCGTCGAGGATCTGGAAGCGGCGCTCGCGGCCTACCCGGGAGCGGTCGTGGCGGTCTCCCACGACCGCGGCTTCCGCGAGCAGTTCCCGGGCGAGCGGCTCGAACTGCGTGCCGGCCGCAGATGCTGACGGCGCGGGGATGGTACGGCGCGTGGTCTCCGTCCTAAGGGACTGTTAGGACTTCGTTCGCGCTGTTGAACGGGGCTGTCGGGCCATCGACGCTGTGTGCCTCCGGGCCACAGACAAGGGAGTTTTCGATGGCCACACAGACCACGACCGCGGGTACGCGGGAGTCGCGTCAGGGCGAGCGCAGAGTTGTCAGCAATATCGTGCGTGGATCGATCGGCAATCTGATCGAGTGGTACGACTGGTACGCGTACACCGCGTTCAGTGTGTACTTCGCCGCCGCCTTCTTTCCCTCCGGCGACCAGACCGCACAACTGCTGAACACCGCCGCCGTGTTCGCCGTCGGGTTCCTGATGCGGCCGATCGGCGGCTGGGTGCTGGGGCGGTACGCCGACCGGCGGGGGCGGCGGGCGGCGCTGACGCTGTCGGTGACGCTGATGGCGGCCGGTTCGCTGATCGTGGCGCTGACGCCGTCGTACGACGCGATCGGGGTGGTCGCGCCGGTGCTGCTGGTGACCGCGCGGCTCCTGCAAGGGCTGTCGGTCGGCGGGGAGTACTCGACCTCGGCGACCTATATGTCGGAGGTCGCCTCGCCCGGCCGGCGCGGCTACTACTCCAGCTTCCAGTACGTCACCCTCATCGCCGGACAGCTGACGGCGCTCGGCCTCCAGATCATCCTCCAGCAACTGCTCAGCGGCACGCAGATGGAGTCGTGGGGCTGGCGGATCGCGTTCGTCGTCGGTGCCGCCGGGGCGATCGTGGTGCTATGGCTGCGGCGGGGCATGGACGAGTCGGAGAGCTTCGAGCGCGTGGCCGCCGAGGCCGAGGCCGCGGTCGAGAAGGGCGCCGGTCCGGCGCGCGGCAGCCTGCGCATGCTGCTGTCGTACCCCCGGCAGTGCCTGATCGTCGTCGGCCTGACCATGGGCGGCACGCTGTTCTTCTACACGTACACGACGTATCTCCAGAAGTTCATGGTCAACACCAGCGGCATCGCCAAGCCGACGGCGGCCTGGATCAACTTCTTCGCGCTGCTCGTGTTCGTGCTGCTCCAGCCGGTCATGGGGCTGCTGTCGGACCGGATCGGGCGGCGTCCGATGCTGATCGGGTTCGGGGTGCTGGGAGCGCTCGTGGTGGTCCCCTCGCTGACCCTCCTGTCGCACACCAGCAATCCGGTGTACGCGTTCCTGCTCATGGTCGGCCCGCTGGCCGTGAGCTCCCTGTACACGTCGATCAGCGCGGTGGTGAAGGCGGAGCTGTTCCCGACGTCGATCCGGGCGCTCGGCGTCGGTCTGCCCTACGCGCTGACCGTGGCCCTGTTCGGCGGGACCGCCGAGTACGTCGCCCTGTGGTTCAAGGACGCCGGCCATGAGAGCTGGTACTTCTACTACGTCACCGCCTGCGTCCTTCTCTCGCTGCTCGTCTACATTCGGATGCGCGAGACGTCGGACGGATCGCCGCTGGAGAGCGAGGACAGGGACTGACCGGGAGGGTGGCGAGCGTGCGCGTGCTGCTGGCCGAGGACGACGACGGGGTGGCCGGTGCCCTGACGGAGGCCCTGTACGAGCACGGTCATCTGCCCACCCGGGTGCGGCGCGGCGAGGACGTCCTGGCCCGCCATCGCCAGGCCGACCTGCTGTTGCTCGACCTCGGTCTGCCCGATCTCGACGGGCTGGAGGTCCTGCGCAAGCTGCGCGCGGTGAGCGGCCTACCGGTCGTGGTCCTCACCGCGCGGGGCGACGAGCGTTCGGTGGTGCGCGGCCTGCGTCTGGGCGCCGACGACTACCTGGTCAAGCCGGTGCGGCTGGCCGAGCTGCTGGCCCGGATCGAGGCCGTCACCCGGCGCGCCGCCATACCGACCGCGCCGACGGCACCCGCGCCGCGCACGATCCGCGCCGGTGACGTCGAGGTCGATCTCGACGCGCGCCGGGTGACGGTCGGCGGTGCCGAGGTGCGGCTGACCACGAAGGAGTTCGCGGTGCTGGCCGCGCTGGCCGGCCGGGCCGGTACGGCGGTCAGTCGCCAGCAGCTGATGGACGAGGTGTGGGGCGACGCCTATCTGGCGGTGTCCCGCTCCCTCGACGTCCATCTCACCCAGCTGCGGGCCAAGCTCGGCCGCCCGGACGTGCTGACGACGATCCGCGGTTTCGGCTACCGGTTCGGCGGCTGAAGCGGGCCATGCGTACCCGGGTGCTGACCGTCGTCCTCGCCTTCGCCGTCCTCGCGGTGGCCGGCTTCGCCGTACCGCTGCTCGGCGTCACCGCCACCCAGCGCACCGAGCAGCTCGTCGCGGCCCGCACCGGCGACCTCGACCGCTTCGCCGGGCTCGCCGCGCAGGCCGCCGAGAGCGGCGACACCGGGGCGCTGACCGCCGAGGTGACCCGGTACGCGGAGCTGTACGGCGAGGCGGTCGTGGTCGTCGACGCGCGCCGCGCGCCGGTGGTGCAGGCGGGCGGTCTGCACGCCGCGGACCCGGTCGTCGCGAGGCTGGTCGACGCCGCGCTGCGCAACCAGCGCGTCTCGCCCGGCGGCACGCTGCGCCCCTGGTCCCGGGGCGACCGACTGCTCGCCCGCCCGGTGGGCACCGGCACCCGGGTGTCCGGGGCCGTGGTGCTGCGGGCTTCGGTGCGGGCCGCCGCCGACGACATCGCCCTGCGCTGGGCGCTGGTCCTGGCCGGCGCGGGCGTGTTCGCGGTGGCCTGCGTGCTGCTCGCCCGCACCGCCACCCGCTGGGTCGTACGGCCGCTGCACCACCTGGACCGTGCGGTCGGCGCGCTCGCGGCGGGGTTGCCGGCCGAGCACGCCCGGGCCGGCGGGCCGCCCGAGCTGCGGCAGCTCGCCACCGGCTTCAACCGCATGGCCGACGCGGTGACCACGGCCCTGGAGCAGCAGCGCCGACTGGTCGCCGACACCTCCCACCAACTGCGCAATCCGCTCGCCGCGCTGCGCCTGCGCATCGACTCCCTCCAGCTCCGGCTGCCCGACTCCGCCACCCGCACGTACACGGGCGTGACCGGCGAACTGGAGCGCATGGAACACCTGCTGGACGACCTGCTCGCCCTCGCGAACGCCGAACACCGGGCGGGCGAGCTGGCCGTGACGGACGCACCGGAGGCGTGCTGCGACGGGACCGGGACCGCCGCGGCCCAGGTGCAGCTGTGGCGCCCGGTGGCCGAACAGGCGGGCATCCGCCTCGACCATGTCCCCGGCCCACCCGTCCGCATGGCCTGCACGGAAGGTGAGCTGGCCCAGATCGCCGACATCCTCCTGGACAACGCGATCAAGTACGCCGGAAGCGGCGCCCACGTCAGCACGCGCTGCTTCGTCGAGGGCCCGCACACGGTGTTCGAGGTGCGGGACGACGGTCCCGGTCTCGGCACGGCGGAACTGTCACAGGCGGGAACCCGCTTCTGGCGCTCGGAGCGCAACCGTGATGTGCGCGGCAGCGGCCTCGGGCTGGCGATCGCCGAGCAGTTGGTGGCCGGGCGGGGCGGACACGTCGAGTTCGCGTCGGCCGAACCGCGCGGCCTGCGGGTCAGGGCCGTACTCCCGCGCGCCGATCAGGAGTCGACGTCCATGGCGAAGGGGCGTACGCCATGACCGGCCCGGCCCGCCGCACCGCCCTGCGTGCCACGCTCGGCGTCATGTGCACCGGCCTGCTCGCAGCCGCCGGAACGGCCGACGCACGGCACACGGACCGTGGCCCCGAGGGCAGGCTGCGCATCGCGACCGGCGAGTCGGGCAACCTCTACGCCGCCTTCGGCCGGCTCCTCGCCGACCAGGTGCGGGCGGCCTACCCCCGGCTGACCTGCGAGGTGATCAACAGCGAGGCCAGCGTGGACAACATAGGCATGCTTCATGCCCGCCGGGCCGACGTGGCGCTGTCCCTGGCCGACATCGCGTGGGCGGCGTACGACGGTTCGGCGCCGTTCGGCCGCCCGGTCCCACTGCGGGCGATCGGCCGGGTGTACGAGAACTATCTCCAGCTCGCGGTGCGTGCCGACGCGCCGATCCGCACCGTGGCCGACCTGGCGGGGCACACGGTCTCGCTGGGTGCGCCCGCCTCCGGCGGTGCCGTCCTCGGCGACCGTCTGCTGCGGGCCGCGGGACTGACCCCGGGCACCGACGTCCAGGTCCGCCGCCTGCTGCTGCCCCAGGCGGTCCGCGCGATGGACGACGGCGCCATCGACGCCCTGCTGGTCTCGGGCGGCCTGCCGCTGCCTGCCCTCTCCGGGCTCGGCGCCCGGCGCGGCATACGTCTGCTGCCGCTGGCCTCGCTGCTCTCCCGCCTGCGGGCCGGCACGGAACCCTCCGGACCCGGTCTCGAAGCGGTGACGGTGCCGGCCGGCGCGTACCGGGGCACGCCCGAGGTGACCACCATCGGCGTGGCCAACCTGCTCCTGTGCCGCCCCGACCTGCCCTCCCCCGTCGCCGCCGCCCTCACCGACGTCCTGGTCCGCCGCGCCACCCACCTCGTCCCCGCCTCGGCCCTGGGCACCCAGTTCCTGGACGCCCGCAGCCTGATCTCGACCGGGTCCGTGCCGCTGCATCCCGGGGCGGTCGTGGCGTACCGAGAACTGCACGGCTAGCCGCGGGGCGTGCTCGGGGGCCGAAGGCCCGCTCGTACGGGTCCCTCGTGCACTGACCTGCCCCGTCCCTGACCTATCTTGGCCTGCATGCAGGCATACACGATCGGCCAGGCCGCACGGCTGCTCGGCGTCAGTCCGGACACCGCGCGGCGGTGGGCGGACGCGGGGCGGGTGGCGACCCATCGCGACGAGAGCGGCAGGCGCCTCATCGACGGGAAGGACCTGGCCGCCTTCTCGGTGGAGCTCGCCAAGGGCGGCAGCGGCGAGGAGGACGCCTCCTACACCTCGGTCCGCAACGCCTTTCCCGGCATCGTCACCGCGATCAAGCTGGGTGACGTGGCGGCCCAGGTGGAGATCCAGGCCGGACCGCACCGGCTGGTGTCGCTGCTGACGCGGGAAGCGGTGGAGGAGTTGGGCCTGGAGGTGGGGATGGAGGCCACCGCCCGGGTGAAGTCGACGAACGTGCACATCGACCGCGTCTGAGGGTGCCGGACGGTGGCCCCGCCGCTCACTCGGTGACCGAGTAGGAGTGAGCGCCGGTCCCGGCCAGGGCTCCGCCGTCGACGATCTGGTACTCGTCGCGGATCGGGCGGCCCGCGAACCAGGACTCCAGGATCTCCCGGGTGCCGGCCGCGTAACGGGCCTGCGCCGACAGGGAGGAGCCCGAGATGTGCGGGGTCATGCCCTGGTGCGGCAGGGGTGGTCCGCCGGAGCCGGCTGCGGGTACCAGACGTCGCCCCCGTATCCGGCCAGCATGCGGTGCGCCCACGCGAGCACCACCTCGCCCTCCGGGGTCAGTCCCTCATAGCGTCTCCCCCGGCGCACGATCGGCACGCCCAGCTCGTGTTCCAACCGCCGTATCGCGGCCGACAGGGAGGGCTGGGAGACGTAACAGGCGGCGGCCGCGCGAACGAAGTGGCGCTCACGGGCGAGAGCCACCAGGTACTCCAGCTGACGCAGTTGCATGCGGGTCCTCCCGGGGTTCCGGTGGGTCTACCCGCTGGGGGCCGGCGCCGTCGAGCGGGGTGTCGTCGAGGGTGACGGCGAGCAGTACGGGAGCCCGGCCGAAGTCCGGATCGATCTCCGCCCAGGCCGGCAACTCGGGCACCGTCAGTTACCGGCATCTGCGAGGGACCGGCTCACGGGCTACCCCTCCCGGATGACCGTACCCGCACCGACGTCCCGTACAAACGCACATGCCAATCAGGCAGAACCCATTTCCGGCTCATGCAAACCCACAGGTGACTTTTCCCTTGCATCTGCGGCAGTATCATCGGCGTATGCACACCTACCGGATCGGGGACGCGGCCGCCTTACGGGGCGTCGGCGCCGACACCGTGAGGCGCCTGGTCGACGGCGGGAAACTCACCGCCGAACGCGATGAGCCGAGCCGAGCCATCGGATCATCCCCGGGGAAAGACCATGAATGACAGGGAGTAGATCCGTGATGACCCGTACCGTGCGCCGGTCCCACCGCCCCTTGCAGGTGGCAGCTCTGGGAGCCGCCGCCATGCTGGCGCTGGGCGCCTGCTCCTCCTCCGACGACTCGTCGTCGGCGAAGTCCGACGCCTCCGGGTCTGCTTCCGCCTCGGACAAGCTCTCCGGTGGGGTGACCGTCTTCGCGGCCGCCTCGCTGAAGGAGAGCTTCACGGCGCTGGGCAAGGAGTTCGAGAAGGAGCATCCGGGCACGAAGGTGACCTTCAGCTTCGGCGGCAGTGACGCCCTCGCGGCGAGCATCACCGGCGGTGCGCCCGCCGACGTCTTCGCCTCCGCCAGCCCCAAGACGATGAAGATCGTCACGGACGCCGGGGGCGCGTCCGGCACGCCGGCCACCTTCGTCCGCAACCAGCTCGAGATCGCGACCCTGCCGGGCAATCCCGACAAGATCGGCTCCCTGAAGGACCTCACGGAGTCGGATCTGAAGGTCGTGCTGTGCGACAGGACGGTGCCGTGCGGTGCCGCCGCCCAGAAGGCCCTCGACGCGAGCAAGCTGAAGCTCACGCCGGTCTCCTACGAGGAGGACGTCAAGTCCGCCCTGAACAAGGTGGCGCTGAAGGAGGCCGACGCCGCCCTCGTCTACAAGACCGATGTGAAGGCGGCGGGTGACAAGGTGGAGGGCGTGGAGTTCCCCGAGTCCGCCGAGGCCATCAACGACTACCCGATCACCGTGCTGAAGGAGTCGCAGAACACCGAGGCCGCCAAGGCGTTCATCGCGCTGGTGCAGTCCCCCGAGGGCCGGCAGGTCCTTGGCGAGGCCGGGTTCCTCGAGCCGTGACCGACCCGTCCAAGGACAAGGCCGACGCCGCGGACACGCTGACCGGTGGCCCGCGGCGCGACCGCGTCCGCGAGGGCCGGGTCGGCAGGCCGGGGCGTGGGGGTGCTCCGCTGCCCCTGCTCGTCCCCGCCCTGATCGGTCTGACCTTCCTGGTTCTGCCGCTCGTCGCCCTGCTGATCCGCGCCCCGTGGCGCAGCATGCCCGACCTGCTGACCAGCTCGGAGGTGTGGCAGGCGCTCCAGCTCTCCCTGCTCTGCGCGACGGCGGCGACCGCGGTGAGCCTGGTGATCGGCGTGCCGCTGGCCTGGCTGCTGGCCCGCGTCGAGTTCCCGGGCCGCGGTCTCGTACGGGCCCTCGTCACCCTGCCCCTCGTCCTGCCGCCGGTCGTCGGCGGTGTGGCGCTGCTGATGGCGCTCGGCCGCAACGGCGTCGTGGGCAGATGGCTGGACGACTGGTTCGGGGTCACGCTGCCGTTCACCACGGCGGGCGTGGTGGTCGCGGAGGCGTTCGTCGCGATGCCGTTCCTCGTCATCAGCGTGGAGGGCACGCTGCGGGCCGCCGACCCGCGCTACGAGGAGGCCGCCACGACCCTGGGCGCCTCCCGCTTCACCGCGTTCCGCCGGGTCACGCTGCCGCTGATCGCCCCCGGCATCGCGGCCGGTGCCGTCCTCGCCTGGGCCCGCGCGCTCGGCGAGTTCGGCGCGACGATCACTTTCGCCGGCAACTTCCCGGGCCGTACCCAGACCATGCCGCTCGCCGTGTATCTCGCCCTGCAGAACGACCCCGAAGCGGCGATCGCCCTCAGCCTGGTGCTGCTCGCCGTGTCGATCGCGGTGCTGGCGGGGTTGCGTGACCGATGGATGACCGCCTCATGACCGACACCGAGAAGACCACCGTCGACGCTCCCACCGGGACCGGTGAGGGACTCGACGCCCGGCTGGTGGTGGAGCAGGGGACCTTCCGACTGGACGTGACCTTGAGCGCCGCACCGGGCGATGTGGTCGCGCTGCTCGGCCCCAACGGCGCGGGCAAGACTACCGCGCTGCGGGCCCTCGCCGGACTCGTCGGCCTGTCCGACGGTCATCTCCGGCTGGACGGCGCCGAGTTGGAGCATACGCGGCCGGAGTCCCGGCCGGTCGGGGTCGTCTTCCAGGACTACCTGCTCTTCCCCCATCTGTCGGCCCTGGACAACGTGGCCTTCGGACCGCGCTGTCACGGCGCCACCAAAGCGGAGGCCCGCACCCGGGCCGCCCAGTGGCTGGAGCGCATGGGACTCGCGGGGCATGCCGGAACCAAGCCGCGCAAGCTCTCCGGCGGGCAGGCGCAGCGTGTCGCCCTCGCCCGTGCGCTCGCCACACAGCCGCGGCTGCTGTTGCTCGACGAGCCGCTCGCCGCGCTCGACGCCCGCACCCGTCTCGACGTGCGCGCCCAACTCCGCCACCACCTGGCCGACTTCGAGGCGGTCGCCGTACTCGTCACGCACGATCCGCTGGACGCCATGGTGCTCGCCGACCGGTTGGTCGTCGTCGAGGACGGCCAGGTCGTCCAGGAGGGCACACCGGCCGACATCGCCCGCCGTCCGCGCACGGACTACATCGCGCATCTGGTCGGCCTCAACCTCTACCGGGGCCAGGCCACGGGCCACACGGTCCGTGTCGACGGCGGCCCCGCGGTCACGACCACCGAGGACCTCACCGGCCCGGTGTTCGTCGCCTTCCCGCCCAGTGCGGTCACCCTGCACCGTGACCGCCCCACCGGTTCCAGCGCCCGCAACCTCTGGCGCTGCGAGGTGTCCGGCTTGGAGACGCACGGGGACCAGATCCGCGCCGCCCTCACCGGCGAACTGGCGCTGGCCGCCGACCTCACGACCATCGCCGCCGCCGAACTGGATCTGCGTCCCGGAGCGACGGTGTGGGCGACGGTGAAGGCGACGCAGACGCACGCTTACCCGGCGTGAGGGGCGGTCGTCAGTCGGCGGCGCACGGTTCTGCGAGGTCCGGCGGGGCCTTCGCATCGCGGTTGCGACAGGGTTCCCGCAGGCGGCGCGCCCGCCGGACTACGGTGTCCACACAGAACCCCCAATCGCAACAAATCCCCCACACCTTGCGAGGCGTACGACCATGAGCCTGAGCATCCGCAACCAGATCCCCGGCACCGTCACTTCCGTCACCCCGGGGGAGGCCATGGCGACGGTCAGGGTCCGCCTCGACGGTGGTCAGGACGTCACCGCCGCCATCACCGTCGACGCGGTCAAGGATCTGGGCCTCGCGGCCGGCTCCGCCGTACAGGCCCTCGTGAAGGCCACGGAGGTGGCGCTGGCCACCGGACCGGTGGAGGGTCTGTCCATCCGCAACCGGCTGCCCGGCACCGTGCGGGAGGTCTCGACGGGTGCCGCGATGGCCTCGGTGCGGGTTTCGGTCGACGGCGGCGAGGTGACGGCCGCGATCACCGCGGACGCGGTCGGTGACCTGGGTCTGGCCGCCGGCTCCGCGGTCACCGTCCTGTTCAAGTCGACCGAGGTGTCCCTCGCCAGCGTGTGAGACCGAGGTCAGCTGCCCGGGGGTGTTGAAGTGTGGGGAGGGTCAGGACGTCCCCGCCGATGCCCCAGCCTCCGTCGGGAACCTCCTCTTGTGCTCCCGTGCGAACGTGTCCGCGGCCGCGAGGTCGAAGTCCCCGTGATCGCTGCCGAGCCCCTGGGCGACCAGGGCCGCGGCGGCGCAGCCCAGGACGGCCGATGCGTGCGGCGTCCGGCCCAGGCCCGTGCCGCGGACGAAGCCGGCCGAGAACGCGTCGCCGCAGCCCGTGGTGTCCACGACGTCGATCGCGAAGGCGGGTACCGCCTCGGTGCCGTCCGGGGTCACCAGCAGCGCACCGTCGCCGCCCCGGGTGACCGCGACCAGCCCGGCCCCGGCGGCAAGGAGCTTGTGCGCACCCGCGACCAGATCCTGTTCGCCGGTGAAGCCGAGGACCTGGTCCTCGTTGGGCAGCAGGTGGTCGACGTACGGCAGCGCGGCCTCGATCTGCTCGAAGCCGCCGAGGACGCCGGGTGCAAGGAGGTCCACCGAGGTCGTGACGCCGTGCTCCTTGGCGTGCGACAGGATGCGCGTGGCGGTGTCGACGCCGATCAGTTCGGGGCCGCCGAGGTGAAGGTGGTCGGCCTCGGCGACGGCGTCCCAGGGCACGTCGTCGGGGCCGTAGGTGATGTTGGCACCGAGGAGGTGCAGGGAGGGGCGGTCGCCGTTGGGGCGGATGGGCAGGACGCTCGCGGAGGTGGCGGTGTCCGTGCGGCGGACGAGGTGCGTGGTGTCGATGCCCGCCGCGCCCAGGAGTCGGACCAGCATGTCCCCGGTGGGGTCCGAGCCGATGGCCCCGGCGCTGTACACCGTGGCGCCGAGCTTGGCGAGCGTGAGCGCGGTTCCGCCGGCCGTGCCGGCCGCGGTCATCCTGATGTCCTCGACCAGCGTGGCACCCTGGCCCTCGGGTATGGCCTCGACCGGCCGCACCAGCACGTCCAGCACATGCACGCCCAGCGTGACGACCTTCATCGGTTTCCCTCCTGCACGGGTGGTACGGGGTGGGTGGTGCCGTAGTTCCGGGCCAGCGCGGCCTCGATCACCGCGAGTTGCTGGTGTTCGTCGAGGACGCGGGGCGTGCCCAGGGCGGCCGCGCGCTGGTACACACCGCACGCCCACTCCAGGAGCAGCGCGTGCTCGACGGCCTTGCCGAGGGTCGGGGCGTGGGTGAGCGCGCCGTGGCTCGCCATCAGTGCGGCGCTGCGTCCGTCCAGTGCCGTCAGGACGGACTCGGCGAGTTCGGGGGTGCCGAAGGTGGCGTACGGCGCGACGCGCACCGAGCCGCCGAGGGCGAGCAACTGATAGTGGATGCAGGGAAGTTCGTCGAGTACGCAGGACAGTGCGGTCGCCATGGGGGCGTGGGTGTGGACGACCGCGCCCGTGCCGTAGCGGCGGTAGACGCCGAGGTGGAGGTCGAGTTCGGAGGTGGGTTCGAGCGTCCCGGCCACCAGGGCCCCGCCGAGGTCGACCACGGTCACCTGGTCCGCCGTGAGTTCGGCGAGCACCGCTCCGGTGGCCGTGATCGCGACCAGGTCGTCCACCCGGGCGCTGACGTTGCCGGCCGTGCCGATGAGCAGGCCCTCCGCACCCAGCCGACGGCACGCCTCGGCCACGGCGGCGCGCTCCTGACCCAGCACCGAGCTTGAGCCTGTCATGTGCGCGACGCTAGCCTAAAGCTGAAACAAAGTCACGTTCACCTTTGGAGGCCGCACATGGGCGATCCGGCCCCGGATCCCGGCGGCACCCGGCAGGTCCCGCTGCGCCGCACACCCCAGCAGGCGCGCAGCAAGGCCCGTCTCGCCCGGGTCCTCCAGGCCGCCGAGCGGGTCCTGGTCCGCGAGGGCGCACAGGCGCTGACGACGACCCGGATCGCGGCGGAGGCCAAGGTCTCGGTCGGTTCGCTGTACCAGTACCTGCCCGACCGGGACGCCATCGTCGACGCCCTCGCGGCGGGCTACTTCGCCCGGCTGGAGGCGACCATGGACGACCTGGTCCGGGGCGCGACACAGGAGCGGTGGGAGGACCCCGTCGGAGTGCTCATCGACACCTACGCCGCGATCTACCGCACCGAGCACGGCTTCCGGGCCCTGTGGTTCGGCGGCGGTCTCACGGAGCAGATCCGCGCGGCGGACCGCGAGCACAAGCGCCGGATGGCGGACGGCATCCGGCACATCCTGCTGGCCCTCGGTCTCGCCCACGACGACGAGGCACTCGCCCGCGCCTGCCAGGCCGCGGTCCTCGCCGCCGACGCCCTCGCCCAGGAGGCGTTCCGCCGGGACCCCGACGGTGATCCCGGTCTGCTCGAAGAGGCCCGGCTCATGCTGCGCGGATACCTCGCCGACGTCGTCGCGCGCTACGGCTGACCGGGTGGCCGGCGAACGGCGGAGCCGGCTCTGCCATCCTGGCGTCGTGCCGAAACCCACGCCGGTCACCCCGGACGCGCCCGCCCGCATACGCACCCCGCTCCTCACCCAGGAGTGGCTGGACCTCACCTTCATCCACTGGGCGGTCGACCCCGACGTGGTGACGGCACTGCTGCCGCGGGGCACCGTCGCCGACACCCACGACGACGTCACGTACGTCGGCCTGGTCGCCTTCCGGATGCACCGGGTGGGCTGGCTGCGGATGCCCGGGGTGCCGTATCTCGGGACCTTCCCGGAGACGAATGTGCGGCTGTATTCGGTGGACGAGCACGGGCGGCGCGGGGTCGTCTTCCGGTCGATGGACGCTTCGCGGCTGATCCCGGTCGTGATGGGGCGCGTCGGCTTCCGGCTGCCGTACCTGTGGTCCCGGATGTCCGTCCGCCCGGCCGGCGACACCGTCACCTACACCGGTTCCCGCCGCTGGCCCGGACCGCGCGGCGCGTCCAGCCGCATCACCGTGCGCACCGGCGAACGCATCGAGGAGCCCACCGAGCTGGAGCACTTCCTGACCGCCCGCTGGGGCATGCACAACGCCTTCTTCGGCGGGCCGGACGGGGTTGCGTATCTGCCCAACCACCACCCCCGGTGGCCGCTGTACCGCGCCGAGCTGCTCACCTGCGAGGAGAACCTGATCGCGGCGGCCGGCCTGCCCGCCCCGAGCGGCGCCCCGGTCAGCGTGCTGTACTCCCCCGGCGTCCCCGTCCGGCTCGGCCGTCCGGCGCGCCCCGCGGGCATCCCCACGCCCTGATCCGCTCACGCGTGTCGAATTCCGGAGTCCGGCGCCGACGTATCGGATGAGAGGGCCGGGGCCGCACGACGCGGCCGGCCGGTCGGCAGCCGTCAGAACGGAGATCGGTCATGCTGCTCAGGGACAAGGTCGCGGTGGTGTACGGCGCGGGTGGCGCCATCGGCGGGGCCGCGGCGCGCGCCTTCGCCCGTGAGGGGGCGCGGGTCTTCCTCGCCGGGCGTACCGCCGCACCGCTCGACGAGCTCGCCGAGGACATCCGTACCGCGGGCGGCGACGCGGAGACCGCCGTGGTCGACGCGCGGGACGAGGCGGCCGTGGATGCCTTCGTCGACGGAGTCGCCGCCCGGGCGGGACGGATCGACGTCTCGTTCAACGCCGTCGGCTACGGAGACATCCAGAAGCCGCTGATGGAGATCTCGGAGGGGGATTTCCTCCAGCCCATCGTGACGGCGATGCGGTCGCAGTTCCTGACGACACGGGCGGCGGCCCGCCACATGACCGCCCGCGGCACGGGAGTGATCCTCGCCTTCGGCGGGGGTGGCACGCAGACGCTGCCCGGCCTCGGCGGCTTCAAGATCGCGCTGGACGCCCTGGAGGGACTGCGCCGCCAGTGGGCGATCGAGTTGGGCCCGCAGGGTATCCGGGTCGTGACCCTGAAGTCCGGCGGCGTACCGGAATCCCTGCCCGCCGGGTTTCCCGGCGCCGAGGCCATCGTCGACAGCCTGGTCGAGGCGACCCAGCTCGGCCGGGCCGCGACCCTCGACGACGTCGGCGACGTGGCCGCCTTCGTGGCCTCCGACCGGGCCCGCACGCTCACCGCGACGGACGTGAACATCTCCTGCGGCGCCATCGTGGACTGAAGCGCGGGGGTGCCGCATCGCGGTGGGGAACGCGCGAGGGCCCGGACCGGGTGGACCGGTCCGGGCCCCTGCGGAACGTCAGCGCCTCACGCGCCGGTCCCTTGCCGCATCACCCTCATCGGGCGCTGCGCCTGGCGCGGATCAGGACCAGGAGACCGCCCATGAGCAGGACGGCACCGGCCGCGGCCGGCCACAGCGTGGTGCCCGTCTCGGCGAGGTTGCCCCCGACAGCCTGCGGCTTCGTCCCCAGGCTGTCCTCGGTGTCGTCGCCGGGGGGCTGTGTCTGCGCCGCGGCACCGCCCGCGTTCTCGTCGTCGCCCGAGCCGCCCTGCGCCTGGTCGTCGCCCGCGGCGGCCGACGGGGTGCCGTCCGACTTGGGCGCGACCGTGCTGGACAGGGTCGGCTTGTCGTCGTTCGCCGGGTCGTCGGCGGGCGCCTCGTCACCGGGGTCGTCGTTCGAGGGAGCCTCGGTGGCGGGGTCCTCGGTCGCCGGGTCCTCGGTCGCGGGCTCCTCGGTGGCCGGGTCCTCGGTCGCCGGCGGGTCCGTCTGCTCGTTCCCTCCGTTGCCCGGCTCCGGCTTGTCGTCGTCGGCCGGCGGAGTGGTGGGCGCCTGCGTCGGCTCCTCGGTCGGCTCCTCCTGGCCCGGGTCGCCGCCCTCGTCGGCGCCGGCACCGCACTTGCGGCCCGCGTTGATGCAGTCGACCATCTCGCTCATCAGGTCCTCGCTGAAGACGTTGATGAAGTCGCCGTGGTCGGTGACGGGCTTGTGCAGTTGCTCCGGGAAGGAGTCCACCGCGAACAGCGGGGTCGTCTTGCCGCCGTCCTGAAGGCTCGGCGCGTTGACGTCGTAGACGATCCGCTGCACCAGCTGCGGAATGGCCTTGAAGCCGTTCGCACAGCTGCCGTCCGCCGCGGCGAACGCCACGTGGGTGCGGTGGTTGGCGCTGTCGATGTTCGTCCCGTCCCAGCAGCTCTGGAACTTGAAGGTGCGCACCACGTCGCTGCCCTGCGGGCACAGCGGGTACTTGTCCTTCAGCTGCCGGTCCTCGAAGCCGGTGCAGCTCCAGGAGGCGTTGGCGTTCGCGGTGCCGTTGATGAACGCCTTCGCGTCACCGGTGATGATGCGCAGCAGACGCGGCATCTCGGTGACCTTGCTGCGCGGGCTGCCCACGAAGTTCAGCGTCACCTCCTTGGGGGTGACGATCTCACCGGCGTTGCCCTCGATACCGCCGCCGGGCGAGTTGGCGTCCTGCTCCTGCGAACCGTTCTGGAGACGGATCACGGGCCAGTAGTACGTGGACTTGTCGTCCTGGTTCACACAGCTGGTCTCGGCGTTCGCCAGGTCCTCGTCGCTCGCGAAGGCGTCGTTGGACTGGTTGCCGATGTAGTCGTGGAAGTGGTGGGCGCCGTTGGAGACGCCGGGGGCCACGATGACGTTGTCCGAGTTGAACAGGCCGTTCTCGTTGACACCGCAGCTGGTGGCGAAGGTGCCGCGGGAGGCGTCCGAGGACAGGGCCGGGTTCTGGACGTTCGGCTGTACGGACTTGATGTCCTGGTAGTCCGCCGCGACGGGGCCGTTGCCGGCCTGTCCGCCGTTGCCGTTCTGGGCTCCGTCGCCCTGCTGTTCGCCGCCCTCGCCGGCGTCGTTCTGGCCGTCGCCGCCGTTGTCCTGGGCGCCGTCCTGGCCGTCGGCGCCGTTCGCCTGGTCACCGCCGTTCGCCTGGTCACCGCTGTCCGCCTCGGGGGCGCGCAGGGTGCAGTCGGCGAGGCCGTCCAGGCCCTCGGGCCGGTCCCCCGTGCGGTCCACGGCGATGGCGATCCGCTCGATCGTCGCGCCGCGCTTCTCCTTCAGCGGCTTCATGATCGCGTTGTCGGCGAAGCCGGGGTCCTGCTGGATCGCCTGCGCCGCCTCGGTCAACCGCTGGTAGGCGTCCGCGATCTGCTGGTCCAGGAGGGCGAGTTCCTTCGCCACATCCTCCTTGGCCGCCTCCGGCACGTCCGTCAGCTTGTCGCCGACGTCAGGGCAGTCGATCGTGCCGGCCGGGGAGGACAACGGCTGAGCGCTGTCCGTTCCGGCGTCTTCGGTCGCCGAGGCATAGACGTTGGCCCCAACAAGGCCGCCGCCGCCCAACATCAGCGCGACCGCTGCAAAGGTCGCGCGCCGTGCGCCCGTTGGGCGTCTTCGCGTGCTGCGTCCCAAGGAAGTACTCCTACGCCTCGTGGTCGGTCAGGGCATGAAAATCCCCCGGTCCTATACGGAGGCCGACGGCGCAGTGTTCAACCGCC
The DNA here is from genome assembly GCF_042657965.1 of Streptomyces coerulescens. NCBI lineage: Bacteria > Bacillati > Actinomycetota > Actinomycetes > Kitasatosporales > Streptomycetaceae > Streptomyces > Streptomyces coerulescens. The sequence goes on along the minus strand of NZ_JBHSKM010000016.1, from coordinate 137,885 downwards.
TCAGGAATTCTCAGAAATATCTTATGAGCCTCGTAAACCTCGTCTGAGCAACGGTGTTCGAACCAACACCGCAGCGACGGGAGACCGGCTCAGTCCATCAGTCCGGCGGCGAGCGTCGCCCCGAGCTCCCAGCACGCCTCGATGTCGGCCTTGCCGGGTTCACCCGTCACCGTCACGGGTTGCGTGGCGCGCCGCCAGGCGAGGCCGGTCGTGATGGAGTCGACGGCCCGTACGGCGCCGGTCACATCGCTGCCGCCGTGCACGTAGTAGCCAAAGGGGCGGCCTCGGGTCGCGTCAAGGCACGGGTAGTAGATCTGGTCGAAGAAATGCTTGAGAGCGCCCGAGATGTAGCCGAGGTTCGCGGGGGTGCCCAGCAGGTACGCTTCGGCGGCGAGCACATCGGACGCCGTGGCCGCGAGCGCCGCCCGCCGCACGACGTCGACGCCCTCGATCTCGGGCGCGGTCGCGCCGGAGACGACGGCTTCGAGCATGGCCTGGCAGTTGGGCGAGGGGGTGTGATGGATGATCAGCAAGGTAGGCACACCCCGCACCCTGCCGTCGCGCCGCCGATCAACGCAACCGTGACGCTCCGGCGACGGAGCCGGCGGAGTCGGCGGAGCGAGCGGCGCCGACAGAGTCGGTGGAACCGGTGGAACCGGTGGAACCGGTGGGACCTGTGGAACCGGTGGGACCTGTGGAACCGGTGGGACCCGTGAAGCCGACCTTGGCGACGGCGCACGACAGTTGCTCCCGCACCGCCTCGGGCAGCGGGTCGCCCTTCACCGCGGTGACCAGGCCGTCGGCGAGGGTGTGCAGTTTGGTGTTGGTGTTCTGCGAGGCCTCGACCAGCACCGTCCAGGCGTCGTCGGAACTCAGGCCGAAGGAGGCCATCAGGATGCCGCGGGCCAGGTCGATGGTCGGCCGGGTCTGCATCGCCCGGCGCAGCTGGGCGACCTCGATCCGCAGGTCCTGCACGAACTCCTCGGACGCCTGCACCGCCGCGCGCAGTTCCCCGGCCGAGGTGTCCGGCCCCTCGGCACCCGGGACTGCGAACAGCTCCCGCGTCTGAGTCAGCGCGAGCAAACGGTCGACGGCCGTGCCACTGGCGCGGATCACGACCGTCTTGCCCTGCTTGAGCGCTCGCAGTCGCAGGGCGAGCAGGACGTTGAGGGCGGCGCAGTCACAGAAGGTGACGCCCGCCAGGTCCAGATCGAGGCCCCGGACCGAGCGGCGCAGCGCTGAGCGCAGCGAGTTGCGCAGCCGCTCGCTGGTGTCGAGGTCGAGTTCTCCGCGTACCTCCACGGTGACCCGGTCGCCGTCAGGGCCGGGCACAGAGGACGTGAGCTCGGACATGTCCGCCTCTCCTCAAGTGCTCCCCGTCTGCCCACCAGACTGACCCGAACCCACGAACACGTCAACCGATACATGAAATTCAGTGCGTGTATTTGTATACGTGAACGCTCAGCCGTACTGTTGGCTCATGGACGGAGTCCCTGAGCCGCACACCGGATGGACATTTCTGACCAACCACGCCCGCGTACTGGCAGCGATCGCCGACAACCCGAACGTCCGCATCCGCCATATCGCGGCCCACTGCCGGCTCACCGAACGAGCCGTCCAGAAGATCATTTCGGAGCTGGAGCGGGACGGTTATCTGTCCCATGTCCGCGAGGGCAGGACCAACATCTACCGGATCGAGCAGGGCAAGCTGCTGCGGCACCCCGCCGAGGCCGGATTGCCGGTGGCCGCGCTGCTCGCCCTGCTCATCCCCGACGTGGCCGATCGCGGCGCCGCCGCCGATCAGCTCAGGGCGACGCGGCAGCGGATGCCGCTGGACGGCGGTTGAGCCCTCGCCCGAGGCGGTTCGGGCTCAGCACAGGACGCGCAGCGCTCCCGGCAGAACTCTGAGCGTGACCGGGAGGGTCGCCTCGACCTCGCCGTCGGCGCCGTAGGGCACCTCGCGGTCGGCCGAGATACGGATCTCCTTGCCCCGCAGGATCTCCACCTGGGGGCGGTCGACATGGGCGCCGGTCTTGAGGTCGTTCATCAGGGCGAAGAACAGCCGGCGCGGGGCCTCGCGGATCATCACGACCTCCAGCATGCCGTCGTCGACACGGGCGTCGGGCGCGATGAGCCGACCGGATCCGTAGTAACCGGAGTTGGCGGCCACGACCGTGTAGCCGGTGTGCAGATGTTCCTGCCCGTCGACGGTGACCCGGTAACGCGCGGCGCGCCAGGTGGTGACGGCGCGCAGCCCGCCCGCGTAGTAGGAGGCGGCGCCGCGCAGCAGGGTGGCGTTGTTGGCGTGGCGGTTGGCGAGCGCGTCCACTCCGGCGTACACGCTGCCGAGGACCACGGTGCGGTCGTGGACGGCCGACTCGACCTCGATGGTGTCGACCTCCCGGGGCTCATGGTGGAGCAGTACTTCGGCGAGCGCCGCCGGGTCGGTGGGCAGGTCGAGGGCCCGGGCGAAGTCATTGCCCCGGCCGGCCGGTACGAGGCCCAGCACCCTGCCGGTGCCGCTGAGGGCGCCGCCGATGCCGCCGGCCATTCCGTCGCCGCCCACGGCGAGCACCACCCGCCCCCGCTCTCCGGCGTCCCTGGCCAGATCCCGGGCGTGGGCCAGGCTACGGCTGTACTGGGTCTCCAGGTCGGCCCCGGCCTCCCGCAGCGGCCGGGCCACTTCCAGCAGCGCGGCCGCGGAGGCGGATCCGCCCGCCGTGGGGTTGACGATGGCGGTGAACTGTCGCATCGGGGTGCCTTTCGGGCCGACGGGAGGGAGCTGCCGGAGGCGGGCCGGGGTACGGGTGGGGGTGGGCTGTGGAGCGGGGTGTGCCCGGCCCAGTGGAACAGGCGTGTCAAGGGCCGGGTGCGGGCGGGCCGGCCGGGCTCAGTCGAGCGGCAGGAGGACGCCGGGGTTCAGCAGCCCCGCCGGGTCCAGCCGCCGCTTGACGGCACGCAGCGCCTCGACACCCAGGGGGCCCGCCTCGCGGACGTACCAGTCGCGGTGGTCGGTGCCGACACCGTGGTGGTGACTGATGGTGCCGCCCGCGCCGAGGATCGCCTCGTTGGCGGCGTGCTTGCCCGTCTCCCAGTGGGCGACCGCGTCCTCACCCTGCGCCGAGACGACGGTGAAGTACAGCGAGGCGCCGTTCTCGTAGACGTGGGAGATGTGGCACATGATCAGCGGCGGGGTGCCGGCCTCGGTGAGCGTCGCGGTGAGGGCGTCGCGGACGGACGCGTACAGCTCGGGGACGCGTGACCAGAAGGTCGCCGTCTCCAGCGTCTCGACGAACGCCCCGGCGTCCAGCAGGGAGTCGCGCAGATACGGGGCCGAGTAGCGGCCGTGCGCCCAGCGCTCGCCCGGTTCCTCGCCGAGCGGGGTGCCGCCGCAGTCCCGCAGGACGGCCGCGGCGTGCTCGCTGCGGTACGCGACGTCCCCTTCGGTGCCTTCGTACCCGGCGACGGCCATGCAGCCCGCGGACTGCTGCGCCGCGTCGGAGCCGCCGATGGCGTCGGGCTGGGCGAGGCCGATCAGGGTCTCGGTCTCGTCGGACAGCCGCAGCACCGTCGGGCGCGGTCCGTCCTGGGCGAGGCGGCGCAGCGCGGCCGAGCCCTCCTCGAAGGAGGCGAAGCGCCAGCCCTCGTACACCCGGGCCCGGGGGACGGGCCGGACCCGCACGGTCACGGAGGTGATGACGCCGAACGCGCCCTCCGAGCCGAGCAGAAGCTGACGCAGGTCGGGGCCGGCCGCCGAGCGCGGGGCCCGGCCGGTGTCGAGGGTGCCCTCGGGGGTGGCGACGGTCAGGCCCAGGACCATCTCGTCGAAGCGGCCGTATCCGGCGGATGCCTGGCCGCTGGAGCGGGCGGCGGCGAATCCGCCGATGCTCGCCCACTCGAAGGACTGCGGGAAGTGGCCGAGGGTGAAGCCGTGTTCGGCGAGCAGCGCCTCGGCCTGCGGCCCGCGTATTCCGGGTTGCAGCGTGGCGGTGCGGGAGACCGGGTCGACGGCGAGCAGCGCGTCCATGCGGCGCAGGTCCAGGGCCACGAAGGCGCCGCGCCGGGAGGGGGCGAGGCCGCCGACGACGGAGGTGCCGCCGCCGAACGGGACCACGGCCAGGCCGTGTTCGGCGCAGGCGCGCAGGACGGCGAGGACATCGTCGTGGCCGGCGGGCAGGACGACGGCCGCGGGGACGTCGTCCACCTCGCCGTCCCGGATCCGGAGCAGGTCGGGGGTTGACTTGCCGCGCGTGTGCCGGATGCGGGTCTCCGCGTCGGTGCGGACGTGCTCCTCGCCGCCGACCGCGGCGGACAGGGCCTGGCGTGCGGCGGGTTCGAGTCCGGGCTGGGGTACGGCGATGTCCTCCAGGGCGACCGGCCCGGCGGTGCGCGGCTTGACTCCGAGCAGATCGCGCAGCAGGCCGATCACGGTCTCGGGCAGCGGCGCCGCCTTGGCCGGGTCGCCCCAGCCGCTCCACAGCATGTCCATGACTGTCGTCCTCACCGGTCGATTTCGAGCGATGCCGTGTCCCGGACGGCCTCGCAGGCGTTACACTGTGACACATGACGCCTATTCGTCACAAGGATTCGGGCAACCACTCCGACAGCGACGCGGTCCTCGACGCGGTGCGCGACTGTGTCCTGGCCGTCGGGGTCCGCCGTACGACGCTGACCGACGTGGCCCGCCGCGCGGGCGTCTCCCGGATGACGCTGTACCGGCGCTGGCCCGACGTGCGCTCCCTGGTCGGGGACTTGATGACCCGCGAGTGGGTCGCGGTCGCCACGGGGGCCATGCCCGAACGGCACCCCGGGACGGCCACGCGCGACCTGATCGTCGAGGGACTCGTGGCGGGGGTGAGGACCTTCCGCGCCCATCCGCTCTTCCAGAAGATCGTGGACGTCGACCCGGAACTGCTCCTTCCCTACGTCCTCGACCGCCGGGGCGCGAGCCAGGAGGCGCTGCTCGCCCTGCTCGCGGGCGCCGTGCGGGAGGGCCACGCCGACGGCTCGGTGCGCGCGGGCCATCTGGAGCGGCAGGCGCGGTCCCTGCTGCTGATCGTCCAGTCGTTCACCCTGTCCCTGCGGACCATGACCGACGAGGACGACGCCGACCTGAGCAGCGACGCCTTCCTGGCGGAACTGCGCAGCATCCTGGAGAGGACCCTCACGCCATGACCCCTGCCACTCCCCCGGTCCCCGGATCGTCGCTGTCCGCCGCCCGGCGTTCGCGCGAACTCACCGAGACCGTCGGCGGTCCGGTCGTGGACATCCTGGTCGTCGGGCTGGGCGCGACGGGTGCCGGGGTCGCCCTGGACGCCGCCGCCCGAGGTCTGACGGTGGCCGCCGTCGACGCCCATGACCTGGCCTTCGGCACCTCCCGCTTCAGCAGCAAGCTCATCCACGGCGGCCTGCGCTACCTCGCCTCGGCGCAGCTCGACGTGGCGCACGAGAGCGCGGTCGAACGCGGGGTGCTGATGGAGCGGACGGCACCTCATCTGGTGCGGGCCCAGCCGTTCGTGCTGCCGCTGACGCCGCTGGTCTCCCGCGCCCAGTCCACCCTGGCGTGGGCCGGGTTCCGGGCCGGCGACGCCCTGCGGCTGGCGGCACGCACGGCCCGCGCCACCCTCCCCGCCCCGCGCCGCCTGTCCACGGTGGAGACCCGGCACCTCGCTCCCGCCCTGCGCACCCAGGGCCTGCGCGGCGGCCTGCTGTCCTGGGACGGCCGGCTCACCGACGACGCCCGTCTGGTGACGGCGATCGCCCGCACCGCCGCCGCCCGCGGCGCCCGGATCCTCACCCGCGTCAGGGCACTGGAGCTCACCGCGTCCGGCGCCCGGATCCGTGACGAACTCACCGGCGAGGAGGGCGAGATCAGGGCCCGCGCCGTGATCAACGCGTCCGGCGTGTGGGCGGACGGCCTGGTGGACGGCATCCGGATCCGCCCTTCGCGCGGCACCCACCTGGTGCTCCGCTCCGACCACCTCGGCCCCCTGCCGGCGGGACTGCATGTGCCCGTCCCCGGGGAGACCAACCGTTTCGTCCTCGTCCTGCCGCAGGGCGACGGCCGGGTCTACGTCGGCCTCACCGACGAGCCCGTCGAGGGTGACGTCCCCGACGTTCCCGAAGTTCCCGAGACGGACATCGGCTTCCTGCTGGACGTCCTCGGCTCGGTCCTGGACGTCCCGGTCCGGCGTGACGACGTCGTCGGTGCGTTCGCCGGTCTGCGTCCCCTGCTCGACACCGCGCCGGCGGCCGGGTCCGGGGCGCCGCGGACCTCCGACATCTCACGCCGGCACGCGGTCCTCACCTCGTCGGAGGGGGTGACCACGGTGGTCGGCGGCAAGCTCACCACCTACCGGCGCATGGCCGAGGACGCCCTCGACGCGGCCGTCGCCACGCACCGGCTCACGGCCGGCCCCTCCCCCACCGCCTCCCTGCCGCTGGTCGGCGCCGCGTCCCCCGACGCCCTCGGCTCGCTGCGCGCACCGCGCCGACTGCTCCAGCGGTACGGCACCGAGGCGCCGGCCGTCCAGGCGCTCGCCACGGAGGACCCCCGTCTCGCGGAACCCGTGCTCGCGGGCCACCCCGTCACCGGCGCCGAACTCCTGTGGGCCGTACGCCACGAGGGTGCCCTGGACGAGTCCGATCTGCTCGACCGGCGTACCCGCATCGGGCTGGTGCCGGCCGACCGGGACGCGGCGCTGGACGTGGCCCGCGAGGTGCTGGGAACGGTGACGGCGCGGGCGGGCGGCGTGTAGCGCCGGGACGGGTCAGCCGCCCCCCTTGCGGTGGTACGCGTCCTGCCTACGGTCATCCCGGATCGCGGACAACAAACAGGCACGACTAAGGCACCGCGGTCCGGACCCGGCCTCGTCGCCGTCCGACGCTACGCGGCGCCGCAAGTACATGGAGAAGATGGGCACCTCGGCTCCCACTGGCTCAACTGTCGCGCCGTTGATTCTGTCAACGGCGCAGTGGATCAGCCCCGATGGCGACCGTTGGGTGGCCAATGGATCAGGCCTTACCCAGGCCCTGGCCCCGCGTGGCCTACGCATCCAGGCCTACCGGGAGGCGGGCGTCATGCAGCCTGCGTGCGGAGATGTCGTTGAGCGACAAGGACGTCTCGGGGTGCGCGAGGGCAGCCGAGCCGGGCTCCCCTCGCGGCCGACTGCGTCGTCCGGCAGCCGGCCGAGGTGACGGGCGTCAGGCGGCGCTGATCCGCCTGACGACGTCAGACGTTCGAGTTCTTCCGCAGCGCGTCCAGGCTCTTGCGGACCGGAGCGTACGAGAGGCCGAAAACGGCCCAGGCGCCCTTGCCGGGACGGTACTTGAGCGCCGCCAGCAGCACATGCTCGGTGCCGAGCCGACTGTCGCCGATCTCCGACATCTCGGTGGCGGCGCCCTCCAGCAGGGCCGCGTGCTCCTGGCTCGGCCGGATGTCGTCCGCCGACACCCGCGACACCGGCGGAATCATCTGCCGACTGCGGTTGGAGGCGAATTCATGAAAAGCCGCCAGATCCACATCGCCGGCGATCAGCAGGGCCGAGAAAGTGGAATCGTTCTGCGCGCTGAGAACGGTGAGCAGATGAATGGTGAATAATTCGGGACTGCGCTGCGCGGCGGCAAGTTCGCTCGCCGACCGCACGGCGGCCGCCATGCGGTCGGTGTACTGGACCTGCATGATTGATTCCCTTCTTGGGGAAGAACTCGATCCGATTTTTTTATCCGAGTTGCCTGAAGTTCACCAGAAGTCGCCTGACATAACCGTGACTTGACGGAGCGTCGGCCAGTAGTGGCAGTCTACACAGCATGAAACCCAGGAGGACAACACCGTAATAACTGTACTCATCGGCCGGTTTTCCGGACGCTCAATGAGCGGCGCTTCGAGGAGGATTGGGGCAGGGCATATTTCACCAGGGCCGCGAGGCCCGTGGCCAGGGAGACCAGGCCGCCGACGAGCAGGGCCGCACGAGCGCCGTGGTGGGCGGCGAGCCAGCCGGTCAGGAGGGCGCCGAAGGGCGTCGAGCCCTGGAGCAGGAGGGTGTAAAGGGCCAGGATGCGGCCCCGGTAGCCGGGGGCCGAGCCCAGTTGAACGCGGTGGTTGACGGCCTGTGTGAAGAAGATCGCGGTCAGGCCCGTGACCGCCAGCAGAACCAGGGCGGTGCCCTGCCCGGGAGCGAGCCCCGTCAGCGCCTCGGCCGTGCCGAAGGCGATGGCGGCAGCCGCCACCAGCGTGGCCGAGGGGCGTCCCTCGCGGCCCGAGCCGATCAGTGCGCCGAGAAGCGATCCCGCGGCGACCGCCGAGGTGAACAGCCCGAAGGTACCGGCGTCCGCGTGGAAGACGGTCTTGGCGAGCAGCGGCAGGGTCAGCTGGAAGTTCAGGCCGAAGAGCGCGACGACCGCGACCGTGAGCAGGGGCAGCAGCAGATCGGGGCGGGACGCGACGTACCGCAGGGCGTCGACGGACCGCCCGTCGCGGGCGGTGCTGCGGCTCCGCAGCAGTTCCTTTGGGCGCATCATCAGCAGCGCCGCCACCGTGGCCAGATAGCTGGCCACGTTGAGCAGCGACACCGGTCCGATGCCGAGCCAGGTGATCGCGAGACCGCCCAGCGCGGGCCCGAAGATGCGCGCCAGGTTGAAGTAGGCGGCACTCATGGCCGAGGCGTTGGGCAGCAGGTCGCCGCCGACCATCTCGTGCACGAAGGACATCCGGGCCGGTGTCTCGATCGCGTTGACGACACCAAGGCAGAAGGCCAGGGCGCACACGTGCCACACGCGTACGGCCCCCGTGAACACCAGGGGCGCCAGGACCAGCGACAGCGCGGCCGAGACGAGGTTGGCCGCGACGAGGATCACGCGCTTGTCGCGGCGGTCGGCGAGCCGCCCACCGTAGAGGGACAGGAACAGCATGGGCGCGAACTGGAGGGCGGTGACCACGCCGAGGACGGTGGCGGAGTCGTCGGTCAGGGACAGCACGAGCCAGTCCTGGGTGACGACCATCATCCAGGTGCCGATGACCGAGACGAGCTGGCCGATGAAGAACAGCCTGAAGTTGCGCACCGACAGGGAGCGGCCGATCGACCTGACCCGAGTGAAGGATCCGGCGACCGGGGCGGGCCGCCGGCTCACCTCCTGGTTCATGCGCCGGCCTGTTCGCGGCGGGCGAGCAGTTCCTCCAGGAAGGCCAGGACGCGCAGATGGTAGGAGCGCGCGGCCCAGCCGAGGCTGATGTTGTGCCCCGCGTCCGGCTGACGGTGCACCGTGACCGCGGCCGCCCGGAGATGGCCGACCAGCTCCTCCAGCGCGTCGGTGTCGTGCAGCCACCAGTTCTCGTACTCCGCGAACGTGAACCGGACCGGGACCCGGACCCGGGCGGCCACGCCGGGGAAGATCTCCGACCATTGCCGCAGTTCCCGCAGCTCCGCCGGGGGCATGGGCGCCACCAGGGGACGGCTGTAGCGGAAGCTGTTCGGCGGATAGAGCCGCAGGGGTCCCCAGTGCCACTTCCAGGACTCGCGGGCGAGATGGCCCGGCGGCTCCCGGAAGTCGACGGCGTAGCGGTGCCCGCAGCCCGAGATGTCGAGGCCGATGATCCGGCCGCGCTCGTCGTCGGCGGCGGCCGTCAACGCCACCTTGCCGCCGAAGGAGTGCGCGACGAGCAGGAACCCCTCGCCCGTCGGAAAGTGCCGCGCGTAGTCGTCGAGCGCCGCGTGCAGGGCGGCCGACTGCTCGGCGAGGCTCTGCCCGTGGGGAATCTCCTGGGCCGAACGGCCGTAGCCGGGCCGGTCCAGGCTCAGCACCGAGAAACCGAGGCGTGCTCCCAGCCCCAGCAGCGACACGCTGGGGTGCGCCTGCCCGTCGAAGTAGCCGGCCGTCATCCCCCCGCCGTGCACGGCGACCACGACCGCCCTGGGCGCGAGGCCGGCCGGCTCGATGTGCAGTCCGGACAGGGTGATGCCACCCGCGTCCAGGGTGATGTCGGTGACGCCCGACGTCCTGGTCGCGGACGTCCGCTTCAGGGCCGGGGTCTGCTGCCTTCCCACCGTCGTCTCCTTCAACTCCTTCGTATTCATGCCGCGTACGGGCGTCGCCGACGCGCCTGCCGGAGCGCGGCGGCCCACCACACCAGCTGGCCGAGCATGGTCTTCACCGCCGCGTCGAGGCCCGGGGCGTCCCGCGGGTTGCCGTCCTCGTCGAAGTGGCTGCGCGCGTCCGCGAAGCTGACACCGTCCCGCAGGGTCGCGACATGGAGTTCGGCGAAGACCTGCCGCAGTTGCTCCACCGCCCGCAGCCCGCGGGAGCGGCCGCCGTACGACACGAAGGACACCGGCTTGCCGCGCCACTGCGTGGGGTGCCAGTCGATGACGGTCTTCAGGACGGCGGGGCAGCCGTGGTTGTACTCGGCGGTGACGACCACATAGGCGTCGGCCGCCTCGATCCGCGTCGCCACCTCCTCGAGCCGGTGGCGGGCCGCCGCGGCGCGGGCCGGGGAGACCACCGTCGGCAGATCGGCCTCGACGGCGTCGATCACGTCGACGCTGAACGCGCCGAACTGCTGGGCCTGCCGCGTCAGCCATCGGGCGACGACGGGACCCGAACCGCTCTCCGGTGGACTGCTGGTGATCACTGCGAGACGTAGGGACTGTTCCGGCATGACTGGCCTCCCCTGGCATCGGGAATCTGTCCGGCTTGGGTTGTTTCATGGGATCTTTTCCCATGGGCTGACAGGCAGGGCACGTGGTTCACGGGTTCCGCGGCCTCCCCGGGCAGGTCGCGCGGCACTCCGGCGGCCACGCCGACGGAACCGGATCGCTCACCGCGTCCGACGCCCTCGCGGCCGGCCCGGTCGTGGACCAGCAGGAGCAGCCCGACGGCCGCCGCACCGGCCGCCGGCACCACCAGCGCCAGCCCGGCCGCGCCGTGGTGGAAGCCGTCGTCCATGACGGCGACCCCGATCAGGGACGCGACGACCGGGTTGACCAGCGTCGTGGTCACCAGGGGCACGGTGAGACCGGCATCCCGGTACGCGGCCTGGGATGCCGCCAGTCCGGCCACGGCCAGGACCACGATGAGGCACAGCCCCACCGCCTCGGCGCCGACCGGGAGTACGCCCCAGCCGGCCACGACCGCCTTGACGTGGACCGACGCCACGCCGAACGCCACGCCGGCCGCCGCGGCCAGCGCCGCGCCACGCACCGCCGCCGACCTCGTCCCGGCCGCGGCGACGGCCGACAGGGCCACAGCGCCGAGGCCCAGTCCCGCGATCACCGACTGGTCCCTGGCGGACAGCAGGACCTGTGGGCCGATGTCGACCAGCGCGGTCAGCGCGGCCAGACCGCCGCTCACGAGCCCGACTCCGGCCCACGCGGCCCGACCCACCCGGCTGCCTCTGCCTCCGCTGCCATGCCCCAGCGCGGACAGCGGAAGGGCGAACACCAGGGTGAGCGCACCCAGCGGCTGTACGAGGCTGAGCGGGCCCCAGCGCAGCGCGAGCACATGGAGGAGCGCGCCGCCGCTGTTCAGCGAGAGTGCCGCCCACCAGAGCCCGGAGCGGAGCGTCCCCCGTACGGCCGACTGCCGTGCCGCGCCGGCAACCCGCTCCTGGAGCAGCGCCCCCACGGCATAGCAGAGCGCCGACACCAGACACAGCAGCACCGACAACGCCAAGGCACTCATCGCCTGTTCAGTCCTTGATCTCGCAGATGCGGGCACCGGCGGTGAGGGAGGCGCCGACCTCGGCGGACAGTTCCTTGACCGTGCCCGCCCGGTGAGCCTTGAGCGGCTGCTCCATCTTCATCGCTTCGAGTACGACGATGAGGTCGCCCTCCTCGACCTGCTGGCCCTCCTCGACCGCGACCTTCACGATCGTGCCCTGCATGGGCGAGGCGAGGGTGTCACCGGAGGCGACCGGGCCGGACTTCTTGGCCGCCCGGCGCTTCGGCCTGGCACCGGAGGCCAGGCCGGTGCGGGCCAGGGACATACCCAAGGTGGACGGGAGGGAGATCTCCAGCCGCCTGCCGCCGACCTCGACGACCACGGTGTCACGGCCCTGATCGTCGTCGGCCTCGGCTTCGGGCGGCACGGTGAAGGGCGGGATCGTGTTGTCGAACTCGGTCTCGATCCAGCGGGTGTGGACCGTGAACGGGCCGTCCTGGCCGTGGACCTCGGGGGCGAAGGCGGGGTCGGTGACGACCGCGCGGTGGAAGGGGATGGCGGTGGCCATGCCCTCGATCTGGAACTCGGCCAGCGCGCGGGCGGCGCGCTGCAGGGCCTGCTCGCGGGTGGCACCGGTGACGATCAGCTTGGCCAGCAGGGAGTCCCAGGCGGGGCCGATCACCGATCCGGACTCCACACCCGCGTCCAGGCGCACGCCCGGGCCGGACGGCGGGGTGAAGGTGGTGACGGTGCCGGGGGCGGGCAGGAAGCCTCGGCCGGGGTCCTCGCCGTTGATGCGGAACTCGAAGGAATGGCCGCGCAGCGGCGGGTCGCCCTCCTTGAAATATGACGCAGCGCCGAGGTGCTCGCCGTCGGCGATGCGGAACATCTCCCGGACCAGGTCGATGCCGGCGACCTCCTCGGTGACCGGGTGCTCGACCTGCAGGCGGGTGTTGACCTCCAGGAAGGAGATCGTGCCGTCCGCGCCGACCAGGAACTCCACGGTGCCGGCGCCGACGTAGCCGGCCTCCTTGAGGATCGCCTTGGAGGCGCTGTACAGCTCGGCGACCTGGGCGTCGGACAGGAACGGGGCGGGGGCCTCCTCGACCAGCTTCTGGTGGCGGCGCTGGAGCGAGCAGTCCCGGGTCGATACGACGACCACGTTGCCGTGGCTGTCGGCCAGGCACTGGGTCTCGACGTGGCGGGGCTTGTCGAGGTAGCGCTCGACGAAGCACTCGCCCCGGCCGAACGCGGCCACCGCCTCGCGGACCGCGGACTCGTAGAGTTCGGGCACCTCTTCGAGGGTGCGCGCGACCTTCAGACCGCGGCCGCCGCCTCCGAAGGCGGCCTTGATCGCGATCGGCAGCCCGTGCTGCTCCGCGAACGCGACGACCTCCTCCGCCCCGCTGACCGGGTCGGGGGTGCCCGCGACCAGGGGGGCGCCGGCGCGCTGGGCGATGTGCCGGGCGGCGACCTTGTCGCCGAGGTCGCGGATGGCCTGCGGCGGCGGGCCGATCCAGATCAGGCCGGCGTCCAGGACGGCCTGGGCGAAGTCGGCGTTCTCCGACAGGAAGCCGTAGCCGGGGTGGATCGCGTCCGCGCCGGACTCGCGTGCGGCCTTCAGGACCTTGTCGATGTCCAGGTAGCTGGTGGCCGGGGTGTCACCGCCCAGGGCGAACGCCTCATCCGCGGCGCGGACATGCAGAGCGTCGCGGTCCGGGTCCGCGTAGACGGCCACGCTCGCGATCCCCGCGTCACGGCAGGCCCGGGCCACGCGGACAGCGATCTCACCGCGGTTGGCGATGACCACCTTGCGCACGATGATCCATCCTTTGCTCGGTCGAGCCCTGCTGGGGCTGGTTGATGAGTGGTCAGCGCTGCCAGGGCCGACGGGCGGAGTCCCGCAGGTGCGCCGATCGCCAGCTCACGGGACTGCCCGCGGCGTGGCGTGTGCCCGCCCGGTTCCAGCGCGGAGCCGGTGCCTGGCGCGCGTCGTACGCGCAGGCGTCGTACGCGACGCGGTGGAGCAGTACGGCGGTGAGCGCTGCCAGTTCGGCGGGGCCCGCGGAGCCCTTCTCGACGCGGATCAGCGGTTCGATGGAGGTGAAGGTGGAGGTGACGGGAGAGGTGAGGGAGGAGGCGAAGGGTGTGGTGGTCATCGGAACACTCCTGATTCACTGCGGCGGGTTTCCGTGCTTGCGGGAGGGCAGTTCGGCGTGCTTGGCGCGGAGCATCGCCAAGGACCTGATCAGCACCGCCCGCGTCTGCCGCGGGTCGATGACGTCGTCGATCAGGCCGCGTTCGGCCGCGTAGTAGGGGTGCATGAGCTCCGACCGGTATTCCTCGATCTTCTGCTGACGCACCGCGTCCGGGTCGTCCGAGGCGTTGATCTGGCGACGGAAGATGACGTTGGCGGCGCCCTCCGCGCCCATGACCGCGATCTCGTTGGTGGGCCAGGCGAGGGCGAGGTCCGCGCCGATGGAGCGGGAGTCCATGACGATGTACGCGCCGCCGTACGCCTTGCGCATGATCAGGGAGATGCGGGGCACGGTGGCGTTGCAGTAGGCGTAGAGCAGCTTGGCGCCGCGCCGGATGATGCCGTTGTGCTCCTGGTCGACGCCGGGCAGGAAGCCGGGGACGTCGACCAGGGTGACCAGCGGGATGTTGAAGGCGTCGCACAGCTGGACGAACCGGGCCGCCTTCTCCGACGACTCGATGTCGAGCACGCCGGCGGTGGCGGCGGGCTGGTTGGCGACGATGCCGACGACGTGCCCGTCCAGGCGGGCGAACGCCACGACGATGTTGGGCGCCCAGACGGCGTGCACCTCGAAGTACTCGCCGTCGTCGACGATCTCCTCGATGACGGCCCGGACGTCGTACGAACGGTTGGCGTCGGCCGGGACCAGGTCGAGCAGGGCGTCCGTGGGCCGGTCCGCCGGGTCGTTCGTCGCGACGACCGGCGGCGTCTGACGGTTGTTGGACGGGAGCAGCCCGAGGAGGAAGCGCACGTCCTCCAGGCAGCTCTCCTCCTCGTCGTACGCGAAGTGCGCGACGCCGCTCGTCGCGGCGTGCACGTCCGCGCCGCCGAGGCCGTTCTGGGTGATCTCCTCGCCGGTCACGGCCTTCACCACATCCGGTCCGGTGATGAACATCTGCGAGGTGTCCCGGACCATGAACACGAAGTCGGTCAGCGCGGGCGAGTACGCCGCGCCGCCCGCACACGGACCGAGCATCACGCTGATCTGCGGGATGACGCCGGAGGCGCGGGTGTTGCGCTGGAAGATGCCGCCGTAGCCGGCGAGCGCGGTGACGCCCTCCTGGATGCGGGCGCCGGCGCCGTCGTTCAGGCTCACGACGGGTGCGCCGGCCGCCTCGGCCATGTCCATGATCTTGTGGATCTTCTGGGCGTGCGCCTCGCCGAGCGCGCCGCCGAAGATGCGGAAGTCGTGGGCGTAGACGAAGACGGTACGACCGTCGACCGTGCCCCAGCCGGTGACGACTCCGTCCGTGTATGGCTTCCTGGCCTCCAGGCCGAAGCCGGTCGCGCGGTGCCGGCGCAGGGGCTCGACCTCGTTGAACGAGCCCTTGTCCAGCAGCAGTTCGATGCGTTCGCGGGCGGCCAGCTTGCCCTTGTCGTGCTGGCGTTCGGTGGCCGCGGGGTCCGGTCCCGCCAGGACCGACTCCTTGATCGCGGCCAGTTCGTCCAGGCGTTCCTGGACGATGTCCCGGCTGGCTGGCATGGTTTCCCCTCCTTGGTGTCGCGTGACGTGGCGTGAGGCACCGCCGTGCGGCGGTCAGACGGCGGTGGCGGAGTCCTCGGCCGGGGCGAACAGGTCCAGGGCCGACACGACATGGGTCGCGTCGTGCGTGGTGTGGGCGGGGACGTCCGGCGCGATCCGGCGGCACAGGCCGGAGAGGACCTTGCCGGGGCCCACTTCGAGGATCCGGTGCGTCCCCTCGGCGGCGATCCGCGTCACCGACTCGGTCCAGCGCACCCGGCCCGTCAGCTGGCGCCGCAGGGTGTCGACGACCTGCCCCGCGCTGGTCAGCGGCGCCGCCGTCACTCCGGAGATCACCGGGACGGCCGGGTCGCGGAACTCCGTCTCCAGCAGGGCCCGGGTGAACTCCTCCTCCACGGGCGCCATGAGACTGCTGTGGAAGGGCGCGCCGACCTTCAGCGCGAGGGCACGGGCGGCCCCTGCGGCACGCGCCGCCGTGACCAGCTCGTCGACCGCCGCGGCCTGCCCCGACACGACCGTCTGCGCGAACTCGTTGTCGTTGGCGACCTCGACGACCTGCCCGGTCCGCTCACGGACGGCGGCGCAGAGCTCCTCCACGGTCCGCAGGTCCAGGCCCATGACCGCGGCCATCCGGCCGGGCACCCGCTCGTTGACGGCGGCCATCAGCCAGCCGCGCAGCCGGACCAGCCTCAGGGCGTCGCTCCAGTCGAGGACGTCGGCGGCGACCAGCGCCGCGTACTCCCCCAGGCTGTGTCCCGCCACCAGGACGGGGCGGATGCCGTGGCGCCGCAGGACGTCGAGGACGGCGACGCTGGTGAGGAGGACGGCGGGCTGGGTGATCGCGGTGTCGGCGAGTGCGTCGGCCGGACCGTTCCAGCACAGGTCGGTGAGCGGGAGGCCGAGGACTTCGTCGGCGGGCCGGTAGTAGGCGTCGAGGAGGTCGGGCCATCGGTCGACGAGGTCCCGGCCCATGCCGACACGTTGTGAGCCCTGGCCCGGGAAGACGAAGGCGGTGGTGGTCATGTCAGTGTCTCCTTCACGGTCTCCTTCAGGCGGACGGGCCCCTCCACTCGGTCGGTCCCCTCCACACCGGCGGTGTCCTGCACGCCGGCGGCCTCCGTCACGCGAACGGCACCGGTGAGGCGGGCGATCTCGGTCAGGACACGGGCGGCGTCGCCCTCGTACAGCCACTCCATGGGGAGCGGGCGGACCGGCAGGGGGGCGGCCGGGGTGCCCAGGACGGCGACGGCGGCCGTGTGTGCCGGGCCGCCGGGCAGATCGAGGACCGTCCAGTGCGGGGGCCTGAGCCAGCGGCCAAGGCCAGGCGTGCCCAGGTAGTCGGCGTGCGCCGGTCGTTCGAGGCCGGTTCCGATGCCCTTGAGGTAGGCCTCCTTGCGGGCCCACAGCTGTCCGAAGGCCGGGCCGCGCCGGTCCTGCGGCAGCTCTTCGAGTTCGGCGCGCTCGCCGGGGTGCAGCCGGCGGACGCAGACCTCCGTGGCCTGTGCCGAGGGCATCCGCTGGATGTCCACGCCGACCGGTGCGGTGGCGAGGGCGACCAGGGCCCGTCCGCTGCTGTGGGACAGGGAGAAGTGCAGCACGGGCGCGGGGCCGGGCCGCAGCGCGGGCCTGCCGTGCGGTCCGCCGCATCCCGGGCAGGGCTCACGGACGTACGACACGTCCTCGGGCGTGAGGCCGAGCGCGGCCGCGAGCAGCCGGCGCAGGGCGATGTGGGCGGCGGTGTAGAGCAGGGCGTCCGGGGGCCGTAGGAAGGCCGCGGCCCGGGTGCGCTCCCGGGCGTCGAGTTCGGCCACGGCGAGCCGGCGTCCCGTGCTGTGCTGCACCGGGTACCGCACCAGCCAGAGGTCGACGGCGACCGGGGCGTCCGGGGCGGGCCGCCGGGGAGAACCGGTGCCGTGCGACGCGGAGTTGCTGTGGAGCGACAAGGCCTGGTCCTCCCCTCGGTCGGTGATGGTGCGTCGGTTCGTCCGGGCGCGTCGGTTCGTCATGACGCGTTCGGTCCGGTGGTGCGTTGCGGCAGGAGGCCGGTGAGCGAGACGGCGAGCCCGGCGACGCCGACGGCGGTGACGAGCAGGAGGGCCGGGTGGTAGCCGGCCAGGGCGGCCGAGGCGGACCCGCCGGGTGGCGGCCGGTGGGCCGACATCAGCGCGGCCACCAGGGCCGGCATCAGTACGGCGCCGAACTGGACGGCCGTCTGGTACACGCCGCTCGCGACGCCGGGCTCCGCCTCCGGGGCCGCGGCCAGGGCCTGCAGGTGCAGCGCGGCGAAGCAGAGGACGAAGGCCGCGCCCAGCAGGAGCAGCGTGGGCAGGACATCGGTCGCGTACCGCGTGGGCACAGACGCCCTCAGGTAGAGGGCGTAGCCGAGCGGGGGCGCCAGGTACCCCACCGCGATCAGCCGGCCCGCTCCGAACCGCTGCACCATCCGCCCGGAGTACGCGGCGGAGAGCGCCAGCGGCAGGGCGGCGGGCAGCATGGCCAGTCCGGTCCTGGCCGGCGACCAGCCGAGGAGCGTCTGGAGGTGGAAGGTCACGACGAACAGCAGGCCCAGGTACGACCCGTTGAGCGCGGCGGCGCCGAACGCCGAGCGCCGCAGGGCCGGGTGGGCGAGTACCCGCAGCGGCAGCAGCGGATGGGCCGCCCGCCGTTCCCCGGCCACGACGAGGGCGGACAGCGCGGCGGCCAGCGCGAACGCGCCGAGGGTGCCGGGCGCGGTCCAACCGTGTTCGGGTACGTTCCCGACGCCGTACACCAGGGCCAGCAGCGCGGCGGACAGGCCCAGGGCGGTGGGCAGTTCGTAGGGACGGCCGCCGTCCGCGCGTCCCTTCCCGCGCTGTTCCGGTACGAGGCGCAGCCCGGCCAGGAGCAGTACGGCGGCGACGGGCGCGGGGAAGGCGAACGTCCAGCGCCAGCTCGCCTCGGTCAGCAGCCCGGAGAGCACCAGGCCGAGGGAGAAGCCGCTCGCTCCGAAGAGGCTGTAGACCGAGACGGCCCGGTTGCGGGCGGGGCCCTCCGGGAAGGTGCTGGTGATGATCGCCAGACCGGTGGGCGCGGTGAGCGCCGCGCACACGCCCTTGACCACCCGGGTGGCGATCAGGAACCAGGCGGCGCCGGCCAGGGCCCCGGCCAGGGAGGCGACGGCGAAGACGGAGACGGCCGCGAGATACACCCGGCGTCGTCCGAGCCGTTCCACCAGCCGGGTGCCGAACAGGATCGTCGCCCCGAAACCGGCGGCGAAGCCGCTCATCACCCACTGGAGTGAGGTCGGGTCCGCGCCCAGGTCGCCGCCGATGGAGGGCAGGGCGACCACGGCCACCGACACCTCCAGGGCGTCGATGAGCATGTTGCCGGCCAGCACCATCAGCAGCGCCCACTGGCGCGGGCTCCACCGTCCGGCTCCCGTGCCGCCCGCGCCGGGCTGTCCGGCCACGGGTGCCGCGCTCGTCGGTGTCATCGTCCTGCCCCCCGTCTCGTTCTGCTTCCGTCCCCGCGTCCGTTCAGCCGACGAGGGTGCCCCCGCTGGCGTCGACGAAGGCCCCGGTGATCCAGCGCGCGTCGTCGGAGGCGAGCAGGGCGACGACGTCGCCTACGTCGCGCGGTTCGCCGACCCGGTTGAAGACCGACAGCTGGGCCATCTGCTCGACGACCTCGGGCATGTCGAAGACCGGGTTGTCGTTGCGGGTGATGCCCGGTGCGACGCTGTTGATCGTGATGCCGCGCGGGCCGAGGTGCTTGGCGAAGTGCAGCGCGAGCATCTCGACGGCGCCCTTGCTCATCGCGTAGGCGATCTCCTGGGGGTTGGCCGTCCTGGTGAGGCCCGTGGAGATGTTGATGATGCGACCACCGTCGGGCATGATCGTCAGCGCCCGCTGGATGATGAAGAACGGCGCCTTGGCGTTGACCGCGATGATCCGGTCGAACAGCTCGGGGGTGGTGTCCTCCGGGGCCACGCCGCCCATCACGCCGGCGTTGTTGACCAGGATATTCAGATCGGTGGTGCCGGTACGCTCCTTGAGGCCCTGCTCCACGCCGAGGAACAGGTCGTGGACGTCTCCGGGGACGCCGAGTTCGGCCTGGACGGCGAAGGCCCGGCCGCCCTCCTTCTCGATGGTGCGGACGACGTCGTCGGCCGCCTCCTGGTTGCTGGTGTAGTGGACGGCGACGAGTGCTCCCTCGTCGGCGAGGCGCAGGGCCGTCGCCCGGCCGATGCCTCGGCTGGATCCCGTGACCAGCGCCGTCTTCCCGGTGAGCGTTCCCATCGTGGTCCTCCTGTGGTTGCCGTGGTCGGCCCTGGCGGCGGGTGCCCGGGCCGGTGTGCGGTGTGCGGTGGTGCTGATGCCGGGTGCGGGGGCGCCCGGCGGTGTGCCGAACCAGCGGTGCAGGGCCGCTGTGAGGCCGGTGGTGCCGGTCGTCGCCGCCCAGGCGACGTAGCCGTCGGGCCGCAGCAGAACCGCGTCGGTGTCCGCCAGGTCCCCGGCGTCCCGGAGCCGGGCCGTCACGAGGGACACCCGCTCGGTCCAGGGCCCGAGTACGGCGGATCGTTCCGCCGCTCGTTCGGGGTCCCCGGAGAGGTCGAGCAGGACGCCCCGGCCGGCCCGCAGCAGCGCGGCCGTCGTGCCGTCGCCGTCCGGTGTGGTCAGGGACAGCGGGGGGAAGCGCCTGCCGAGCAGCGGATGCCCGGCGTCGGTGCCGTCGGTGTCGGTGCCGCCGTCGTCGTACGCGATGTCGAGCCCCGCGATCATCGAGGCGAGGTGGGCACGGGCGGGCGTCAGGGAGACCAGTTCGCCGAACACCTCGCGGACCGCCTCGACCTCCTCGCCGCCCAGCAGCAGCCGGGCCTGGGCCTTGATGTTGCTCAGGACCCGGCGGCCGACCGGGTGGCGTTCGCCGTGGTACGAGTCCAGCAGCGCGTCGCCGGCCCGGCCGGTCACCCGCGCCGCCAGCTTCCAGCCGAGGTTGACGGCGTCCTGGAGGGCAAGGTTGAGGGCCTGGCCGCCGATCGGCATCTGCCGGTGGGCGGCGTCCCCGGCCAACAGGACGCGTCCCTTCCGGTACGCGGTCGCCTGACGGGAGGCGTCCCCGAAGGCGTTGACCCACAGCGGGGTGCCGTGGCCGATGTCCTCGCCGGTGACGCGGCGCCAGACGGCGGCGACCTCGGTGAAGTCGGGGTCCGTGGTGCGCGGCGGGGCGACGCTGCCGAACTCGTGCACCATGACGCGGGTGACGCCGTCGGGGCGGCGGGCCGCGATCGCCAGCCCGCGCGGCAGCCGCTGGAAGCGCCGGTCGGGGATGTCGATGCCGGCCACGTCGGCCCGCACCAGCTCCCGTTCGGCGTCCGCGCCGGCGAAGTCGAAGCCCGCGAGCCGCCGTACGGCGCTCTGCTCGCCGTCGCACCCCACGACGTACTCGGTGCTGACCTCGACCGGCCCGTCGGGGCCCGACAGCTCGGCCGTGACGTGGTCGGCGGCAGTCGTCAGCCCGCACAGCTCGTGGCCGCGCAGCACCACCGCGCCCAGGCCGGTGCTCCACTCCTGCAGGACCCGCTCGACCTCCGCCTGGAAGATCTTCCACTGCCCGGGGTGGGAGCCGGGCAGGGTCAGGTCGAGCGGGATGCCGCCGAAGTGCCCCATCGGCTCGTTCGGCGGGTTGCCGAACCGCTCCAGCAGGCCCCGGGCGGCGAGGGTCTCCATGGTCCTCGCGTGCAGGGTGGAGGCCCGGGACTCCGTGGTGGGAGTCTCCAGGCGCTCCGCCACCAGCACTTCGGCGCCGCCGAGCCGCAGTTCCCCGGCGAGCATCAGGCCCGCGGGGCCGGCCCCGACCACGAGGACCTGGGTGCGCAGGGTGGCGGACATGGTCAGCGCGCCTCGGCGTAGGTCTTGGCGTGCCCCAGCGTGGCCCGGCTGTTGGTGCTCAGCGCGGTGTGGACGTAGGCGCGGGCCTCGGCGACACCGGCGTCCGGGCCGAGGATCTTGGTGATGTTCTCGGTGTTGAGGACGACGGTGTGCTGGGAGGAGGCCGTGGTGCCGTCCGCGTCCTGGGTGAAGGTCCAGTAGCCGGTGTGCAGGGTCATCAGCGCCGGCAGGGTCACCTGCTTGTAGGCGATCTTCCGGCCCTCGAAGCAGACCCGGTAGGACTTGGTCAGATGGGTGGACCCGTCCTTGGCGCGGGTCTCCATCTCCAGGGTCTGCAGCCCCGGCACGTCCTCGTCGAGGCGGACGGACGCGACGTGGGGCAGGCGCTCCTGCCACAGGTGCGCCTCGTTGATGAAGTCGTACACGTCCTTGGCGGAGCCGGCGACAGGGACGGAGTCCTCGAAGGAGAACGTCACCTCCTCGGCGGCGTGGGCGAGTTCGACGTTGGTCTTCAGGGCGGCCAGCTCGGACCGCGAGTTGCGGTCGACGGCCTCGTCGATCCAGCGCAGGCCGTCCGGGTCGTCCTCGACGGCGCGGTAGTCGTGCAGCAGGCGGATGCGGGATGTGACGTCGTCGAGCGGCTCGATGATCCAGGTGCCGCCCATTGCGGCCACGGGAGGTGTGGAGACCTCCTGGCGGAACTCGATCCGCAGGCGGTCCGGGTCCAGGACGCGGCGGGAGGTCCAGTTCTTCGCCTCACCGTTGGCGGTGGCCCAGATCCGGATGCGCTCGGTGTCGCCCGCGCGCTCCAGGTGGTCGACGTAGATGGTGGGCGGGAAGATGCGCGGCCAGTTCTCGACCTCGGCGATCAGACGGTAGACGGCAGCGGCCGGAGCCGAGACCGTGATCTCGTGCTCCACCTCGCGCAGGCCGGGCTGCGACATGGTCAGGCTCCTTGGGATGAGTGCGTGGTCGGCGAACGGGGCGGGCGGGCTCAGAAGTTGCCCAGGCCGCCGCAGACGTTCAGCGCCTGGGAGGTGATGGAGGCGGCCGTGTCGGAGGCCAGGTAGCCGACCAGGCCGGCCACCTCCTGCGGCGTGGAGTAGCGGCCCAGCGGGATCTTGGCCTGGAACTTCTCCAGGATGGCGTCCTCGGTGACGTCGTACGCGGCGGCGTAACCGGCCCGCACCCGCTGCGCCATCGGCGTCTCGACGTACCCGGGGCAGACCGCGTTGACGGTGATGCCGGTGGGGGCCAGCTCGTTGCCGAGGGCCTTGGTGAAGCCGACCACGCCATGCTTGGAGGCCGAGTACGGGGCGCCGAGGACGACGCCCTGCTTGCCCGCGGTGGACGCGATGTTGATGATGCGGCCCCAGCCCTTGTGGCGCAGGCCGCCGGTGTTCAGGACCGCGCTGGTGAGGCGGAAGACGCTGTTGAGGTTGGTGTCGATGACGTCGTCCCACAGGTCCTCCGCGATGTCGGCCGTGACACCGCCGCCGCTGCGGCCCGCGTTGTTCACCAGGATGTCGACGGTGCCGAAGCGGTCGACGGCGGCCTGGACGAAGGCGCGTGCCGAGTCCGTGGAGCGCACGTCGAGGGTGCTGCCGTCGGCGTCGATGCCTTCGCTCTGGAGCTGCTTCACCGTCTCCGTCACCTTCTCGGCGTTGCGGGCGCCGATGAACACCTTGTGGCCCGCGGTGCCGAGAAGGCGGGCGACGGCGAGGCCGATTCCGCTCGTGGCGCCGGAGATCAGGGCGACCCGGCCGTTCTGCTCTGTCATGTGCGTCTCCTTGCGCGGGAATTGCGCGAGATGTGCGCGGGAATGCGCGCGGGCATGTGCGCGGGCATGTGCGCGGCTGCTTGCGCGGAACAAGTCGTCGGGGATGCGGGCCCATGGACGGTGGGGGCCGGGCGGAAGCGGGCCGGGCGGGCGTGGGACAACCCGTCCCGGCCCGCTTCGTCGGTCTGATCGGGGGAGGTCAGACCGAGTCGGGGGTCAGACGGCGACGTCGGCCGAGAGGAGCTCGTTGACGGCCGCCACGAAGGCCCGCGGAGTGGTGATGTCGGAGAGGTTGACGTCGTCGAGGCTGACGCCGAACTCGCGCTCGATACGGCCGCCGGTCTCCAGAAGCGCCAGGGACTCGTAGCCCAGCACCTCGAAGTCGCTGTCCTCGATGTCGCCGTAGAGGTCGACGCCCTCTTCCGTGCCCGCGCTCTCCAGCAGGATGCGGCGCAGGTCGTCCAGGGTGAATATCCGGTCGGACATGTGGGTTTCCTCCATGCTGAGGGTTGGTGCCGAGGGTCTGTGTGCTGTCGGTGCCGTGGCGTCGCGAGCCGGCGGTTCAGCCGGCGGCACGGACGACCACCGCGGAGTTGAAGCCGCCGTGGCCGCGGGCGATCACCAGCGCGGCGCGGACCGTGGCGGTGCGCGGGTCCCCGGTGACCAGGTCGAGGTCGTACTCCGGGGCGAGTTGCACGTTGGTGGTGGGCGGGACGACGCCGTCCTCGATCGCCAGCAGAGCGGCCGCCACGTCCAGGGGAGCGGCGCCGGAGTAGAGCCGTCCGGTCATCGTCTTGGGCGCCGTCACGGGCACCCCGCGCGGCCCGAAGAGCTCCGTGATGGCGTCGGCCTCGATGCGGTCGAGCGCGGGCACGCCCGCCGCGTCGGCGAACACCACGTCGATGTCGTCGGGTTCGACGCCGGAGTCGGCGAGGGCGGCCCGGATCGCCTGTCCGAGGCCGGGCGGCCGGCCGCTGCCGGGCCGGGAGTCGAAGGTGGCGCCGTAGCCGGCGATCTCACCGTAGATCCGCGCGCCCCGGGCGCGGGCCGCCGCGAGGTCCTCCATGACGAGGATCGCACCGCCCTCGCCCGGCACGTGCCCGCCGGCGAGCGCGTCGAAGGGCAGATACGCGCGGTCCGCGTCGTCCTCCTGGCTCAGCCGTTCGCCGGCGAGCTGGGCGACCCAGCCCCAGGGACAGATCGAGGCGTCGATCGCGCCGGAGACGATGAGCCGGGTGCCCTTGCGGATCTGCCGCCGCGCCTGCGCCAGGGCGTCAAGGCCGCCCGCCTGGTCGCTGACCACGACACCGCTCGGGCCCTTCATGCCGTTGCGGATCGAGATCTGGCCGGTGTTGACGGCGTAGAACCAGGCGAAGGACTGGTAGGCGCTGACGTACTGGCCACCCTTGCTCCACAGCTTCTGGAGCTCGTTCTGCCCGAACTCGAAGCCGCCGGAGGAGCTGGCGGTGATCACGCCCATGTCGTAGGCGTTGAGTTCCTGTGGGGTGACCTCGGCGTCCTTGAGGGCCCAGTCGGCGGCGACCAGCGCGAGCCGGGTCATCCGGTCGGTCTGCGGCAGCAGCCGGCCCGGCAGGTGGTCCTCGGCGACGAAGCCGGGCACCTCGCCGGCCAGCCGCGCCGGGTATTGGTCCGGGGTGAAGCGGGTGACGGGCCCGATGCCGCTCTCCCCCTTCAGCGTGGCCGCCCAGAAGTCCTTGGTGCCCAGGCCGTTGGGAGCGGCGACGCCCAGGCCCGTGACCACTACCGGAGTCGTCATGCGATGCTCCTGTCGGGTCGCGCCAGCACCATGGCGCTCTGGAAGCCGCCGAAGCCGCTGCCGACGGTCAGGACCGTGTCGGTGCGCCACTCGCGCGCCGTGATCGGCACGTAGTCGAGGTCGCACTCGGGGTCCGGGGTGTGCAGGTTGGCCGTGGGCGGAACGACGTTGTTCTCCATGGCCAGGGCCGAGGCCGCGATCTCGATGGAGCCGATCGCGCCGAGCGAGTGGCCCACCATCGACTTGATCGAGCTGACCGGCGTCCGGTACGCGTGGTCGCCGAGGCTGCGCTTGAACGCGGCGGTCTCGTGACGGTCGTTCTGCTTGGTGCCGGAGCCATGGGCGTTGATGTAGTCGATCGCGTCCGGGTTGACCCGCGCCTCGTCGAGGGCGACACCGATGGCCTCGGCCATCTCGGCGCCGTCGGGGCGCAGACCCGTCATGTGGAAGGCGTTGCAGCGGGAGGCGTAGCCGGCGATCTCCGCGTAGATGTGCGCCCCGCGGCGCCGCGCGCTCTGAAGCTCCTCCAGGACGAACACCGCCGAACCCTCGCCCAGGACGAAGCCGTTGCGCGTTCCGTCAAAGGGACGGGAGGCGTGCTCCGGGTCGTCGTTGCGCGGGGTCGTCGCCTTGATCGCGTCGAAGCAGGCGACGGTGATCGGGGAGATCGGGGCGTCCGAGCTGCCCGCGATCATGACGTCCGCGGTGCCCTCCCGGATGATGTCCACAGCGTGGCCGACCGAGTCGAGGCCGGAGGTGCAGCCGGTGGAGACGACCGTCGAGGGGCCCTCGGCGCCCACCGCCCAGGCGACCTCGGCCGCGAAGGAACTCGGCACGAAGTGGTTGTAGAGGTGGGGCACCGCGTAGCGGTGGTCGACCAGGTCCAGCCGACCGCCGTCGCTGACGACCCGGTACTCCTGGTCCAGCCCGGTCGTGGCGCCGACCGCGCTGCCGATGGTGACTCCGGTGCGGTAGGGGTCGAGGTCCGCCAGGGCGATGCCGCTGTCGGCGACGGCCTCCCGGGTCGCCACGACGGCGAACTGGGCGGCGCGGTCCATGCGGCGGATCTCCTGCGGGCTCAGCCCGTGCTCCTCGGGATCGAAGTCGATCTCCGCGGCGACGCGTGACCTGAAGGGGGAGGGATCGAAGAAGGTGATGCTCCTTGTCGAGGTCCGTCCCTCGCTCAGCAGATTCCAGAAATTCTTGGCGCCTGTTCCGCCCGGAGCGAGGACTCCGATTCCGGTGATGGCGACACGACGACCGGTCACGAGGACGCTTCCCAGCGGTAGAACGACTTGGCCATGGCATCGGCGGGCGAACGCCAGGTGGCCGGGTCGTAGGCCTGAATGTACGGCTTGAGGTCCTCGCTGATCTGCACGAAGCGCGGATCCGTCTTCGCCTTTTCGATGAGTTCTCCGCCGTTGTCCGTCTCGAATTCCTGGAGGTGGAAATAGAGACCCTGGTAGACAAAGAGCTGGCGGCGCTTCGTCCCCATGATGTACGGCATTTCCGTGCCGTCGAACTCCTGGAAGAGCCGGGCGACGTCATAACGCGCACCGGGTTCCATCCGGGCGACGATCAGTGTGCTGTGCATGGTCTTTCTCTTCTCCTTCGCGGCAGGAAGGTGCCGGGGGGCCGGAACGGTCCCGGCGTGCGGATCGGAAGGGTCAGCGCAACCGCCCCGCCCGGGCGGGGCCGAACCAGCGCTCCAGCGCCATGGGCAGGTCGTGATGGCTGCCGGGGGCGGCCCAGGCGACATAGCCGTCCGGGCGGACGAGGATCGCGGCCGTGTCCGCGAGCGGGCTGTCGCCGGCCACGCCGACCGGTGTGGCGGTCACGATGTCCACGCGGTCGGCCCACGGCAGCGCCCGCGCCCGCAGTGCGGCGGTGTCCTCCAGGTCGAGCAGCACTCCGCGGCCGGCGGTGAGCAGGTCGAGGCTGGTGGTGGGCCGTGAGGTCGCGGCGGTCGTCAGTTCCAGGCGCGGCATACGCCGGCCGAGCAGCGGGTGCGTGCCGGAGCCGACGTCGTAGCGGATCTCCAGGCCGCTCACCATGGCGGCCAGGTGCCGGGAGACCTCCGGATAGGCGATGAGCTCGGAGAGCACGTCGCGGACCGGCTGCACCTCGGCCCCGCTCAGGAAGAGCAGGCCCTGGGCCCTGGTGTTCATCAGCAAGCGCCGGCCGACCGGGTGGCGCTCGTCGTGATACGAGTCGAGGAGGGCCTCGGGCGCCCGGCCCTGGACCACCGCGGCGAGCTTCCAGCCCAGGTTGACGGCGTCCTGGATGCTCGTGTTCATGCCCTGGCCGCCGGCGGGCAGATGGATGTGCGCGGCGTCCCCGGCGAGCAGGATCCGCCCCTTGCGGTACTGGGTCACCTGGCGGGTGGCGTCGCCGAACGCGCTCACCCACACCGGCTCGCCGTGCGAGATGTCCGCGCCGGTCAGCCGCTTCCAGGCCGCCGCGACCTCCTCGTACGCCGGGGCCTCGTTGCGGCGCTGCGGGGGCTTGCCGCGCTCACAGACGATCAGCCGGGTGATGTCGCCGGGCAGATGACCGACCATGACCATGCCGCCGGGCAGGGTCTCGCCGATCATGCGCGGCTCGAGGTCGAGGCCCCGCACGTCGGCCAGGTACATCTCCAGCGTGGCGGCGGTGCCGGGGAAGTCGAAGCCGACCGCCTTGCGGATCTTGCTGCGGCCGCCGTCGCAGCCGACGAGGTACTGCGCGCGCAGTTCGTGCACGCCGTCCGGGCCGCGCACCTCCACGAGGGTGCTGTCGCCGTCGTCCTTGACGGAGAGCACCTCGTGACTGCGGCGGATGTCCGTACCGAGGTCGGTGACCCACTGCTCCAGCACCGTCTCGGTGTGGGACTGCGGCACCGTCTTCGCCGCCTGGTGGGCGCCGTCGAGGATGCTGAAGTCGACGGGCAGGCCACCGAAGTGACCGAAATCGCTGACCTCGATCTCACCGAACCGGGAGAGCAGCCCGCGCTGGGCGAACACCTCCATCGTGCGTGCCGTGAATCCGAGCCCGCGCGACTCACCGGTGCGTTCGGCGAGCCGTTCCAGAAGGACGACCTCAACTCCGGCCAGCCGTAATTCGCCGGCGAGCATCAGCCCTGCCGGACCCGCTCCCACGACTATGACTTCGGCGCTCATGCCACTCTCCTCGGTCGTCCTGGGTAATTCGTTTCAAGGATCGATGGACCTTCAATGGCCCTCGGATATGGCGTCCGCCAGGACTGCTGTTCCGCCTGCTGTTCCGCCTCCGGAAGCCGACTAAATACTCCTTCGAACCGACCGGCCGGTTCAAGGAGATTCGGGTGGAACCTCGTCAGGGCTGTGCGAAGTTGCGTCATGTTTTTGTGAAGTGACACCGGGATATGACGGAATTGTTTCCGCCGAATTGATTTCCGTGTGCCGCCGGACACCGACGGCACACGGACGGTGCACGGGCGGCGGGATCAGCCCGGCCAGCGGCTGACTTCGAGGCCGCAGTCGTCCACCGGAAGGGTTGTGGTGGCGAGGGCCCCGTGCTCCTTGGCGAAGGCCGCGTAGTCGCGCAGGTCCCACGCGAAGACCGGGTGGCAGACGTCGTGGGCGATCACCAGCGCGCCCGGCGCCAGATGGGGCAGCCAGCGCTCCAGCAGCCGGGCGTAGCCGGACTTGCGCGCGCCGGGCACGTCGATGTCGATGAGCAGCAGCTCCCACTGGTCGTCCGCGCTGTGCTCCGCGGCATCGAAGGCATCGCCCACCACGGCCTCGGCGCCCGGCGCGAACCCGGCTCGCCGCAGATTGGCCGAGGCGAGCGCAACCGGCTCGGCGGCCACGTCAAGCCCGAGAGACCGGCCGCCTGAATAGCGGGCCCCGGGGCCGAAGCCCGGTCCGGACACCCAGGCCATGAGGTTCCCGGCGAAGCAGCCGAGGGTCGCCACCGTGGCGGGCCGGCGAGCGGCCGCCAGGCCGTAGAGCACGCGTGCGGCGAGCGGCGTGAGGGTCGTGGTCGGCACCTCGAAGGATGAGGTCAGCCGAGCCCGGAAGGCATGGAACTCCGGCCAGGACACGGAGGGGGCGTCGGCCTCCAGGATCCCGGCCCCCCGACAGTGCTCCAGGAACCGCTCGGCCAGCGCATCGGCCTGAGTCCCGGTCAGCCGCGGCAACGAAGTCACCGCCGACCACCTCCGACGACGGGCCGCCCAGGTGCCGACACCTTGTCCACCATGGCCGGCCCGGCCCCGGGCACCGCCCCGGACCTGTCCCGCCGAGAGCCGGGCGGGCCGTCCGCCGCTGCCGGCCCGGCTTGAGACGCCCCGGCCTGCCCCGGACCGGGCGCCCCCTCCGCCACATCCCGCCCCGACAGCCGCCCCGGGTTCTCCCGTGACGTGATGCCCGCCAGGAAGCGGTTGAGGTCGCGCTCGGGCAGACCCTCGAGGTCTACGGCGGCCAGATACGAGGGCAGTTTGGAGGACGGCGGTGCGACCTCCGCCCCCGCGGCGGTCAGGGCCTCGGTCAGCTCCTCCTGGTCTGCGCCGCGGTCGTGTGCGCCGGCCGCCTCCGGGTACCAGATCCGGGCCGCCGCCAGGGTGTGCCGGTCCCAGCGGGATCCCCCGAGGGTCAGTGCCCACAGCAGGCCCGCCAGGTCCTGGGCGAACGCCGTCTCGTCGCAGAGCCGGCGGGCGGTGCGGGCCGCGTCCCGGTAGTGCCGGGCGGCACCCGTGTGGTCGGCGCGCCGCAGGTCCGTGTACCCGGCGGCGGCGAGCAGCTTCTCCAGGTGGAAGGGGTCATGCAGCGTTCCGGCGACTCGGACGGCCGCCCCGAAGGACTCCGCGGCCTCCTCGTGGCTGCCCCTGCGCAGCTGCAGCACGGCGATCGCGTAGTGATGCGGCACGAAGAACTCGGACCTCCCGGTGCCGAGCATCGTCGCCGACACGGAGCGCAGGAAGTCCTCCGCCTGCCGGTGCCGGCCGGTGATCTGAAGCAGGAAGGCCAGGTTGTGGCTGAGGTTGTAACGCAGGTAGAAGGCGCTGTCCCCCGGCATCTCGCGGACCAGCCGAAAGGCGTCAAACTCCAGTTCGAACGCGGCCTGGAACAACTGGTCCCGCCGCCCGGTGTCCTGGGCCTCCCGCGCGTCGATGGCCGCGGCGAGCGCCAGGCCGTTGAGGATCCACGCCTTCTCCACCTGCGCGTCCACACCCGGTTCGGCCAGCGCGTCGATGCACTCCAGGCCCCGCAGGTAGTAGGTGCGCGCCGAGTCCGTGTCGTCCTTGCGCTTGGTGACGAGCAGCGCGACAAGGTAGTTCAGATGGGCCCTCAACTCGGGCTTCTCCGCCACCTCCAGGGACTGCTCCAGCTTCGCCACGGCACTGTCGAACCGCCCGGTCTGGGCGTCCGAGATGGCTTGGAGCCTGATCAGGTCGGCCAGGTCGTCGGCCCGGCCGCCCTCGGCGCCGACGGCCGCCAGATGCGCGGCGATCAGCAGGTCGGCCCGCTCGAAGTTCTGCAGGGCGATCGCGTCACCGATCGCGCGCAGCGGGCCGGCGGGTCCGCCGGAGCGCCACGGCTCGACGTCGAGACCGGGAGCGACGCGCGGCGAGTCCGGCACCGGCGGCAGCTCCCCGCACACCCGCACCGCCCGCTGCCGGGAGAGCCGCTGCAGGAACAGGGTGCCGCCGTCCCGCACCAGCCCCCGGACGGTGATGGCCCGGCCCTGCAGGTCGGCGATCAGTACGGTCCGGTACAGGATGCGGACCGAGATGCGGTCCCAGTGATCGAAGGCGTCGAGGACGAGGACGGGCCGCTCGCCCAGCGCGGGGAGGGCGTCGACGAGGAAGCGGGCCGCGCGGTCGATCCAGCCGGCCGTGGTGTGGGACTCCCGGCTGATGCGCCGGGTGGTGCCGAGGGACGCGGTCTCGGACACGGGCACGAACCGGCCCCGCCGCGCGCCCCCTTCACCGCCGGGCCCGTCCGGTCCGTCCGCCCGCGTGAGCAGAGAGAGGACATCGGCGTACCGTTCCAGCACCTCGGGCAGGGCGGCGCGCGCCGCGGGCAGTAGTACGGCCAACAGCTCCTGGACGCCGCACAGATGGTCGTAGCCGGCGCCGGGCGGGCCGATGTCCACGGCCGCTTCCACGGCGTTCGGGCCCAGACAGCCGGCGAGGTCATGGGGGTGGGCGCAGAGCACCACGCCGCGTACGGCGGGACGCCATGCGAGGGTCGGATCCTGTAGCCAGTCGGGACGGGCTGCCACGGCGGACGAGGTCACGGCGCGCTCCTCTTGATCGGTCGACGAGGGTTTCGGGCTGGGGGGAAGGGACCGGCCCCCGCTGCTGAGGCAGCGGGGGCCGGTGACAGGAGGACCCTGGGCTACCAGGTCTCATTGCCCAGGGCGAGCTCGAACTCGCTCTCGGTCAGCTCGTTCTCGGTCGAGAACGTGGCGAGGACCTCCTCCAGAGCAGCGCTCAGCGCGGCTTCGGTCATGGCTGTCACCTCCTCCCTTCGTTGTCGCAAGTGGGCTGGGGGACTCCCGGACACACCCGGCGCGCCCTCCGTGACGGACGGTGTGCAAGGGGCGTACGGGAGGGTCTGTGTCGTACCGCCGGATCGTCGGATGCCGGTCGCGCCGGTCAGGCCCTGGTCGCGGCGGTCAGGTCGCGGTCGGACCGTCAGATCGCGGTCGCCTCGGTGATGTAGGCGATCCGCAGCGTGTACTCGCGGAGGGCGACCCCGTCCAGGGCGGCGGGCCGGGCGCCGCGGTCGGCGCGGAATGCGTCGTACGCCTCCTGGCTCTCCCACTGCGAGTAGCTGACGACCGTCTCGCCCTCGAAGTCGCGGTGCACGCTGTGCGATATGTAGCCGGGCGTGGTGTCGAGCACCATGTTGGGCTGGGCCACCACGGCGAGCAGCTCGTTCTGCTGGGACTTCGACCGGGTGCGGGCCACCTCGATGACCGTGAAGACGTCCTGCTGCTCCGAGATCTCGATGGTCGAGTCGCCCAGCTTCGGGTTCCGCTGGGTGTGGACGACCTCGCAGTGGATGCTGTCGAACGTCGCGAAGGTCAGGACCTCCTTGAAGCGCTCCTGCCGGCCCGGGTCGCTGAGTATGCCCTCCCATGCGGCCTTGTCGCGCCACTGTATATAGCTGATCACGGAGTTGCCGTCGTGGCTGAGGTGGGCGTTGACGGACACGAGCCCGCTGCGCTCGTCCGCGGGGCCGAGGCTCTGCCAGATCTCGATCAGCCGGTTCTGGTGCTCCGGCGACGTCTCGAAGATGTTGACCAGCGTGTAGTACTGGTCCTTGACGCTGATCCTCGTCATACGAGGAACCTCCTTGTGGTGGCCCACCGGCGCCTCGACGGCACCGGTGGGCGGTTCTGGGCCACGGCCGGCCACAACGGCGCCGCAGACGACGGGCCGGCACCCGCGGAGCGCTACGCGCCGGAGGGCAGGCTCTCCTCGGCGGCGGCGACCGGCTGCGGCGCCGGCTGCTGGGCGGTCGGCGCGGGAAGCGCCCTGCGCAGCAGTACGGCGACCAGCGCGGCCATCGCGAGAAGGACGCCGATGGAGACGTA
The DNA here is from genome assembly GCF_042657965.1 of Streptomyces coerulescens. Classification (NCBI taxonomy): domain Bacteria; kingdom Bacillati; phylum Actinomycetota; class Actinomycetes; order Kitasatosporales; family Streptomycetaceae; genus Streptomyces; species Streptomyces coerulescens. The sequence goes on along the minus strand of NZ_JBHSKM010000016.1, from coordinate 105,497 downwards.
GGAGGCGATCTCCATGCCGTGGGCGAAGGCGTCGTGGGCGGCCGCACTCAACTCGGCGCCGGCCTTGCCGGGGAGCTGACCGGCCACGGCGGCCGCCTCGGCGACGCTGTTGAGCGCGGCGTCGTGCGCCGCGCCGGTGACGCCGGAGGGCAGGTGGTCTTCGAGGGTGGAGCCGTAGACGGCGGTCGCGAGGCTGCCGACGAGGGCGATGCCGACCGCGCCGCCGAGTTCATTGGTGGTGGAGGCCAGCGCGGACGCGGTGCCGGCCCGCTCGACGGGAGCGGCCTGGACGATGGTGCCGATCCCGAGCGCCATCACCGGGGCCAGACCGATGAACATGATCGCGGACGAGGTGATGACCAGCGCCGTGCCGGAGTTACCGTCGATCTGGGTCAGCAGTCCGAAGCCGACGGAGCCGATCAGCAGGCCGGCGATGAGCACGGGCGGCGTGCCGATCTTCTGGGAGATTCCGGTGCCGACCACGGCGGCGACCATGCCGGGGATGATGACCGGCAGCTGCCACAGGCCCGCCTCGGCCGGCGTCATGCCCAGGGCGATCTGCAGGTAGGTGGCCAGCAGGTACTGGATGCCCATCATGAGGCCGGTGGTCAGCAGCAGGGTGCCGACGGAGACCGAGAAGGCGGCGCGGGAGAAGAGGGTGACGTCCATGAGGGGCACGGACAGGCCGCGCTGGCGCAGCACGAAGACCACACCGAAGAGCAGGCCGACGACCAGGCTGACGGTCGGCCAGGTCTCGAAGCCGTCGTGGGCCAGTTCCTTGATGCCGTAGACCGCCGGCAGGATCGCGGCCAGCGACATGCCCACGCTCAGCAGGTCGAGGCGGCCGCCGGACGGGTCCTTGTACTCGGGCAGCAGGATCGGGCCGGCGATCAGCAGCAGAACCATGACCGGCACGGCCATCAGGAAGGGCGCGCCCCACCAGAAGTGGTCGAGCAGCAGGCCACCGGCGATCGGGCCGACGACACCGCCGACCATGAAGGACGTGGTCCAGAGGGTGACCGCGGTCGTGCTCTCCTTCTCGTCCCGGAACATGACACGCAGCAGTGACAGTGTCGACGGGGCGAGGGTGGCGGCCGAGATTCCGAGCAGGGCTCGGGCCGCGATGAGCATCTCGGGGCTGTTGGCCTCGGCCGTGAGCACCGAGGCGACCCCGAAGAACACGGCTCCGATCATGAGCAGGCGACGGCGTCCGATGCGCTCGCCGAGCGTTCCCATGGTGATCAGGAAGCCGGCGATGAGGAAGCCGTAGATGTCGCTGGCCCACAGCAGTTGGGAGCTGGAGGGGTCCAGGTCGGCCGTCAACTTGGGGACGGCCATGAACAGGAGCGTCAGGTCCATGGTCGTGAGCAGGGCCGGCAGGCAGAGGACTGCCAGGCCGAGCCACTCACGGCGGCCCGCCTTGGCGGGCGTTACTGCGGTCACAACGAATTCCTTTGCAATTCAATGGGGGGATGGCGGAGTTGTGCGGGGGCCACTGGGGGCAGGGCCGGACTCAGGCGGTGGTGACGGAGACGTCGCGCACGTTCAGCGCGACGCCCTGCCCCCACAGGCGGTTGGCGGCGGTGCTCTGTTCGTCGAGGAACTTCTGCGGCCAGGGCTCGCCGCGCCGCGGGTCGACGTAGTGGGAGGGCGACGAGTCGATCCGCACCAGGCCGGTGGGGTCGGCACCAAGGGCCCCGTCGAGCAGGGTGAACATGCCTACGCCGGTGGTCAGTTGACGCGGTACGACGTCCTCTGGCTCGCCGGCGTGATCGAGCAGCTGGTGGGCGCGGTCCAGGACCGGGTGTCCGATCCGGTCCACCGCGAGGACCTCCGTGCCGTTCACCGCCCAGGTCACGGTGGAGCGCGGGTGGTCCAGGGTGATCCGCAGGATGTCGAGGTCCCCTGGCGCCCGTCGGGCGACGGGGACGGCGTAGGTGTACGCCGCGTACGTCGTGCCGGGTATGCGCAGCCGCTCGTAGTTCGCGTAGATGCTGGTGTTGGTGACGAAGAAGCCGAAGATGGACGCGGTCTCCACGTCCGCGGTGATCATCGAGCCGCAGGCCAGCCGGGGGTCGGCCTGCGGGTCGGCGACCGCCGCGCCGAACGGGTGGTCCTCCGTGCCGTACGTGGACACCGCGAGAGTGGTGGTGCACACCAACGCGCCGGTCGTGGGGATGTCGAAGCCCGGCAGTCCGGTCGCCGCCGTACGGTTCGGCATGGCCGTCCACTTGACGTGGTCCCGGGTGCCCTCGCCGCCGTCGGCCTGCTGACCGGTCGTGGAGACGAAGGCGGGGGCGCCGGTGCGCGGGTTGACTCCGGTGGGCACCACGGCGAGGCCGAGCCGCGAGGGGTGGGCGACTCCGTCGCCGCCCTCGACTCCCGCGGTGTCCTGGGTGTGCCAGGCGGCGTCCGGGCCGGTGGTGCACAAGCCGCTGCGGAAGTCGTCGTGGAAGAGCAGGCCGCTGCCGATCGCGTCTGTGGTGGTCATGGTCAGGAGCTCTTCCCTGCTCGGGCGGCGTCGAGAGAGCCACGGGTGAAGGCCAGCGCGGCGGGCTCGAACTGCAGCACCATGTGGCTGGCGGCGGAGTTCACGTCCCGCCAGATGCGCTGGAGCGGGTCGGACGCGGACTGCCTGCGCGTGCCGCCGGCCCGGAAGAGGGCGTCCACGGCGCCGAGGAGCAGCTGGGTGGCGAGCGCGCAGTCCCGTCGGTTGCGCACCAGGACGTCGTCGGTGGCCCGGGCCCGGTCGACGCTCTGGGCGGCCCGGGTCAGCAGCAGCGCGGCCGCGTCGATCTCGCCGGCCGCCCGGGCGTGGGCGATCTGCTGTGCCTCGGCGGGCTCGGTGCCGCGGACCGCCTTGTCGGTGAGGGCGCGCTCCGACAGCTTCAGCGCGGCCCGGGCCGCGCCCAGGACCGGTGCGGCGAAGGTGAGGCCGTTGACGGCGAACAGCGGCTGGGAGTGGCGGAGTTCGTCCGAGACAGCGCCCCGGCCCATGAACACGTCGTCCATGAGGAAGGTGCGGTGCGCAGGCACGGTCACTGCGTCGACGACGACGGTGTGGCTGCCGGTCGCCCGCATGCCGACGGTGTCCCATGTCTCCTCGATCCGGTAGGCGGAGCGGGGTATGGCGAAGAAGCGTGCCTGCTGATGCTCGTCCGCCCCCGGAGCCATGGCCATGACGAGGGCCCAGTCGGAGAATTCGACACCGCTGGCGTAGGTCCACGCCCCGGTCAGCCGCCAGCCGCCGTCGGCGGGTACCGCGGTGGCGCCGGCGGAGACCAGGGAGCTGACCACGCGGGTGTCGGGCCCGTCCGCCCAGATCTCGGCCTGTCCCTCGGCGGGCAGATAGGCGGCGAAGCGCGCGGTGTAGGCGAGCAGCGAGCCGATCCAGGCGGCGGAGGCGCAGCCCTCACCGACCGCGGCGACGGCCTCGGTGAGGGCGGCGAAGTCAGTGGCGACGCCGCCGTGGCGGGCCGGGACCAGTGCCCTGCTGAAGCCGGCCCCGACCAGTGCCGCCACCACATCGGCGGAGAGCCGCCGTTCACGGTCGGCCCGGGCCGCGTCGTGACCGGCCGGCACACCTGCGGCCCGTGCGGCGGACACGAAGGTGTCCGAGGTGGTGCGGGGAGATAGGAGCATCCCGGTCATGGCTGTCTCATTTCATCGACGTCTCGGCGGCGAGCGGGGCGGATCAGGCGCGGTACGGGCGCCTGGCCCGGGCCTCGCGCAGCCCGACGCCCCACCACACGAGCTGGTCGAGCATGGTCTTGGCCGCGGCGGCGCAGCCCTCCGGCTCCTTGGGGCTTCCGTCCGCGTCGAAGGTGGCGCGGGCGCCGTGGAAGCTGACCGTGTCGCGCAGGGTGACGGCGTGCATCTCCGCGTAGACCTGGCGCAGTTGCTCGACCGCGCGCAGCCCGCCGGCGAGGCCGCCGTAGGAGACGAAGCCGATCGGCTTGGCCTGCCACTGCGTGTAGTTCCAGTCGATCGCGACCTTGAGTGGGGCGGGGAAGCTGTGGTTGTACTCGGGCGTCAGGACGACGAAGGCCTCGGCCCGTTCCAGTCGTGCGCTGAGGGCCGCCGCCGTCGCCGCGTCCGCGGGCCCGGGGGCCTCGGTCACCGCGACCGGCAGCGGGTAGTCGGCCAGGTCCACGACGTCCAGCTCGATGTCGTCGTTCTGCCGGGCCTCTTCGGCGAACCACTTGGCGATGGTGGGGCCGAACCGCGTGGCACGGGTGCTGCCGATCACCAGGGCCACTCGAAGACGTTCCTCGGACATGGGGATCCTCACGGTCGAAGGTGTGCTGTGTGCGGTTGCTGAACTTCCGGACTTCTTCGCCCTCTTGGAGTGCGGTGCGGTGCGGCGGGCCGTCCTCACGTCACCGCCGCACCGCGCCGGCACCCGCAGCCGGTACGGCCGTGGCCTCCGCGGCCACCACGGCCGTACCGGTGTCTGGGTGGCAGGACGTCAGACGACTTGGCGGCGCGCGCCGGCCGCGTCCCGCGGCGACCACCACAGGGCGCTGGTCTCGGCACCGGCCCCGAGTACGGTCCAACGGCCCTCGACGATGCGGCCGTTGTTCCAGCGCAGCAGGTGCAGCGCCTCGATCTGGAAGGTGTCGTAGGGGGAGGTGCTGTCCGCCTCGGCCCCCACACGCACCGCCGAGATGTGGTTGACGTCGACCGAGTAGCCGGCCTCGGGGTTCACCAGAATCGTGATGTTCTCTCCGTGCATCGTGCCGCCGGACAGCCGGAACATGTTCCCGAAGAACTCCAGGAACGCGTCGAGGCCCTCGTACCAGCCGGAATAGGCGTGCAGTCCGGGAACCTCGAAGCGCACGTTCTCGTCCCAGAATTCCGTTATCTGCGCACGGTCCCCGGTACCGAGGGAGGCCCAGGCGGCGCCGACGCGCTCAGGAGTGAGATCAGCCATGGATATGCATTCCTTTGACGTGTACGGTTCAGGACTGCCCGCCTGCTCAGGAAGGGCCCGGGAAGGACACAGAGAAAGCTCAGCGAAGGCTCGGAAGAATCGGGAAAAGGTCGCAGCCAGGGTTCGGAATTCAGGCGATCAGTGGGTGGTGGCGGGCTGGAAGCACAGTCCGACACCGCGGATGGTCGTTATCCACTCGTCGGGTCCGAGTTTTCGGCGCAGGCTGGCCACATGCGTGTCGATCGTGCGACTCGGCGGCGACCAGTGGTCTCCCCACACCTGACTCATGAGCCGGCGCCGCGACACGACGGCCCCCGGCTGCGAGGCCAGCAGGCACAGCAGGTCGAATTCCTTGCGGGTGCACTCGACGTGCCTGCCGCGCAGCGTGACCTGACGCAGCCTCATGTCGATGCGCAGCGGCCCCCATTCCATGACGTGCTGCGCGCCGACCTGGCGCGCACTGCGGCGCATCACCGCACCGATCCGCGCGGTCAACTCCCGTAGGTCGTAAGGCTTGAGGAGGCAGTCGTCGGCCCCGGCCTCGAGGACGAGCACCTGATCCCACTCACTGCTGCGACAGGTGAACGCGATGATGGGCGTGTCCCCCGCGGCACGGATCGTGGCGCACACATCCAGGCCGTGCAAGTCCGGCAGTTCCAGGTCCAGCAGGACCAGGTCCGCTTGCTCGTACATCTCCAGCGCCTTGCCGCCGCTGCCGACGGCGACCACTTCACAGCCCTGCCGCCGGAGAGTATGCGCAATTCCCCGCTGCGCGCGCGGGTCGGCCTCGACCACGAGCACACGCCATCTCTCGACAGCCACGTCCACCCCCGACCTGGAACCCTCCACTCCCCTCGACGCGCCGCGCTGCGCGTCGGTAGTGCGATGACGGTGATGCATGTCGTGTGTTTCGTGCAGAACCGTGCCTGGCTGACTCATGTCGTCGTTCCCCCGCTCCTGCAGCCACGCCGTAAACCGGTCGAACGCCCTGAGGCTACAAACCGTCACGCACGTATGTCAATGTCGGCCGGCGGCGCGAATCGCGCCCTGCCCGCCATGAACGGCGCCGCCAAATTACGACATCAGCTTCCATATCGACCACGCCTGCCAGCCCAACAACCGGCCCGATGGCCAATAGACCTCCTGTACAGGCAGATTAAGATACAGTGATGAATGTTAAGTTCCGGCACCTTGCAGGGGTCACACGGATCGATCCGGGACTCGACGTCGCCTGCAAGCCACCTGCACGGATGTGAGGAGCCCGCATTGAGCGACAAAGCAACCCGGACCCGCTCCCAGCTGATTCGTTCGGCCGCGGCGGTATTCGCCGAACACGGCTACTCGCAGGCGAAGTTGTCCACGATCGCCATGCACGCGGGAGTGAGCCGAGGGGCCCTCTACTTCCACTTCCCCAGCAAGCAGGCCCTGGCGGAGGCCGTGGTAACAGCGGCGGCGGAGCGGTTCGCGGGAGTGACGAGCGGCGGACGGGAGAACGGTGCACAGAGCCTGGCGCGGGCCGTGCAGACGTTCGCCGAGCTGTATCGGCGGGATGTCACCTTCCGCGCGGGAGTGCTGCTGAGCTGCGAGAAGGACCGGAAACCCACGCTGAACCTGGTCCAGCAGTGGGAGGAGTACGTGCGGGAGACCGTCGAGGTCGCGGAGCGTCGGCACCCCTTCCCTCGCTCCGGAACAGCGGGGAACACGGCGCACGCGGTCGTCGCCCTGACCGTGGGAATGGCGTACCTGTGGCGCGAGGGCGAGCAGTGGCTCGCCGAGTCAACCGTCAGGGGTGTATGGAATCTGCTGCCACCTTCGGTGGGCCGCATGGACTGAGCAGGCGGCTGGGGCCCGGGCCATCGACGGACAGACCCTGGAAATCGACGGGCCGGCACGGGCGATCGTCGGGCAGGTCCGGGCAACTACCGGACAGGTCCCCGCATTTCGGGGCTTGTTCGAAACCCCGGACATGCGTGGAAGTCAGCATGCCAGGTCAGTACGCCCCGGGTCCTCTTCGCCGTCGGCCGCCCGTTCCTCGGCCAGGGCGGCCAGCTCCGCCCCGACCTTGACACCGCGGTCTGGGCTCAGGTCGAGCTGGAACAGCACCCACGGCTCCGCGATGTTGGACAGCACATGCTTCAGCAGCGTCCTGAACCGCGCATCCAGATCCACCCAACCAGTCATGACCTGCGAGAACAGCTGTACTCCCGTGAAGCAGGAACACAGCAGCTCGGCCGTCTCCACCAGGTTCACATGTGGCCGCACTTCACCCTGGGCGCTGGCCTGCTCCAGAATGCGCAGGTTGCGGTCGACCCAGCTCTGGAAGGGGAGCTTCCGGTCCAGCCCGACCGAGTCCAGCTCCAGAGACAGCCTGACACTGCCCTGCAGCACGGGATCCCTGGTCAGCTGGCATGCGAACACCACACCCAGGTCGATGAGTTCCTGGAGCTTCAGGTCCCGGACGACGGTCGGGACATCTGCCTGACTGGCGAGCACGGCTCGCGCGAGCTCCTCCTTGGAGGAGAAGTGGAAATACACGGCGCCGCGCGTGAGGGTCAGCTTCTTCAGGATGTCGGCGACCGTCGTGGCGCTGTAGCCCTTTTCAGCGAAGACGGATCCAGCGGCCTCCAAGATCATGCGCCGGGTCGCGAGAGCTCGCTCCTGCGTCACCATGGGCGTACCTCCGCGGTCTGTGCGCGTGTCTGTGCTGATGGAACGGCCGTTACCCAGCGTCCATCTCACCGTGCGAGACGGTCCGGCCGAGCAGCATACCGACTCATGTGTATGTTACGTGCCGCCTGTACGTATGTTACGTGCGGCTCAAGCTTACTTCGAACTCGGTTACCGCATACCCTGGCGGGAAGGCATGCAAGCAACCGATCTGCACCGCGACATGGCGTTCCATCCGGTCTTCAGACAACTGGTGCACCGCTCGACCTCGCTGGATGGACTGCCCGTCGGATCGTGATCTCCGGCCGAGAACCGCTATCCGATCAGCGCCGCCCGGCCACAGGACCACCCACTTTATACAACGCTGAATGATAAGCACGCGGTCAAAGAGACCGGGCCCGGGCTGCTCTACGGCGCCGGTGACGTGGGGCCGTACCGGCGCTCCGCTCGTCCGGATGATCACCGTGTTCCGGCACGGGATCGACAGCGGGCGGGCCAGGCTGTCGTGGATCTCCGTGGGCGATATGGCCCGGACCGCCCTCTCGCTCGCGATCCGGGTGGGGCAGACGGCATCACCAGCCGACTCTCGTCGTCTTTGAGCGCCGTCACCGCCGGTACGTCGGCGTAGAGCTCGGACAGCCGCCCGCAGCGGGCGTACGCGCCGGCTCCGACGACGCGAGGGCGAGCAGCCCGGCGCCCCCCGGCGAACGGTTCAGCCGTTCCACCGCCGGGCGCGCCAGACGTTGTCCTCCCGGAAGCCCTCCACGCCCTCGGGTGACACGCTCGCGCTGCGCACCGCCTCCAGGGTCTCCACGGTCCAGTCGGTCTCCGGCAGGGCGAGTTCGTCGAGGACGCCGTCCAGCGTCGGGAACCGCGCGTCGAAGGGCGGCTCGCTCTGCCAGGACGGCCAGCCTCCGTGCATGACGATCAGCAGGGTGCCGCCCGGCGCGACGGCCTGCGCCGCCCGCCGCAGGACGCGCCGCTGGTCGAACTCGACCGGCGACTGGAGGAACTGCGCGTTCACCAGGTCGAAGGAGCCCTCGGGGAACGTCTCGCCCAGCACATGACGTTCCCAGACGGCGCGGTCGCCCACACCGGCCTCGACGGCATGCCCGGCGGCCCGCTCCAGGGCCGTGTGCGAGATGTCGACGCCGGTGACCCGCCAGCCGCGCGAGGCGAGCCACACCGCGTCGGCCCCTTCGCCGCAGCCGAGGTCCAGGGCACTGCCCGGGGCGAGGTCCGAGACTTCGCGGACCAGCAGCTTGTTGGGGCGCCCGCTCCACAGCCGGCCGCTGTCGCGGTAGCGGGCCTCCCAGAACTCGGCGGCGTCCAGGGGGTGGGTCTCGGTCATGGCGTCTCCCGATGCGCAGGTGTCGTGGCGGGACCCGACGGGCACGACGGCCGTCCGATCCACGCCTTGAAGCGTGCGGGACGCCGCCGAGAACGACAAAGGACCTTGCCGGTTCGGCAAATCCACCGAAGAAACCACCGGAGAGACCACCGAAGAAACCACCGGGCCCCGGAGTCCCCCGGAGACACCAGCGGCGACCGGGACCTCAGGACTACGACCTTGGTGCCGTCCCACCTGGGCCCACGGCCCGATTCGCGCACTCCTCGGCCCCACCTAGCGTCGAACCATGCGTATAGGACTCCTTGGCACCGGCAACGTCGCACGAGCACTGGCCCACGGCTGGCGAGCCGCGGGGCACGACGTGCTGCTGGGCTCACGCAAGCCGCAGGAACGAACCGAACTCGGGCTGCCGGTCGCGGACTTGAGCGCGACGGCCGCCCACGCGGAAGTACTCGTCAACGCCACCCCGGGGACGGCCTCCGTGGAACTACTGCACTCCATCGGCGCGTCGGCGCTGGCCGGAAAGCCCCTGATCGACATCGGCGTCGGCCTCACCGACGACTACTCCGAGCTCTCGCACCCCAACAGCAGCCTCGCGGAACTGATCCAGGAGGCGTTCCCCCGGACCCCGGTCGTCAAGACGCTGTGCACGATGGACTCCACCGTGATGATCGCCCCGGACAGTCTGGACGGCCCCAGCACGGTCTTCCTCTCCGGCGACGACGCCGAGGCCAAGCGGACCACCGGCCGGCTGCTCACCGACCTCGGCTGGCCCCCGTCGTCCCAGCTGGACATCGGGGGCATCACCACCGCACGCGGGCAGGAGCACTTCGCGCTGCTCTTCATGGGCATCGCCGGCGGCCTGGGCGCCCACGCCTTCAACATCAAGGTGGTCACGCGATCCGCCGGCTAGCTCACTCGTCCGGCGCCTCCAGCCAGAAGCCCGCACGAGTCCGCCAGAGATCGAGCAGCGCGGTGTCGCCCTTCGTCTCCACGGCGGGCGCCGGCCGCTTGTAGAAGTACAGCAGCAGATCGGCCACCGGGCCGCGCGAGGTCACGGCCGCCCCGTCGGACCCGGTGCGCCAGGCGGGCCGCTCGCCGGTGAGGTCCACGACCCATTCGCCCGCGTCGGTCGCGTCGAAGTGGAGCGTACGGCCGGCGCCGAGCAGATCGGGCAGCTCCGGCCGGGGCTCGAACGCCTCGGGGAAGGTGGAGTACTCCAGCCATTCCTCCACCGCTTCGACGGCGAGATCGACGTCGAGACCGAACCCGGCAGCGGTCGCCAGGGCCGCGTCGGCCCGGTGCACGACGGTCTCGTACGTCATACGCCGTGCCCAGAACGCCACCGGCCCCGGCCGGTCCTCCGAGGGGTTCCACGCCCGGGCATCGGGCCCGGCGGCGCGAAGGGTGGCGCTGAGCCGTGCCGCGCCCTCGGTGAGCCACGGGATCAGGACGGACTCGTCCTCGTCGGTGTACGCGGTGAGGTCGTTGACCAGGTCGTCGGGGACGGGACCGGTGGCCCGGGTCCGTACGATCTCCTCCGCCCAGCGGTGGTCACCGCCCACGTGCCGCAGCAACTGGCCCAGGTTCCAGCCGGGGCAGGTAACCACCGGGGTGGTGAGGTCCGCCCCGCGCACCTGGGCCGTGAGCCGCTCGGTCTGGGAGACGATCTCGTCGCAGTGGCGCTCGAAGGTCAGCGAGGTCATCGCCTCATCATGCCGCAGGGCTGCGATCGGCCCTGTCGGTGGCCTCGGATACTGTGTGCCGCCTGCGCAAGATCGGGGAGGGGAGCGACAACGATGCTGGTGAGGGCGGGATCCGCGAGACGTCGGCTGGCCCAGGTGGCCTTGCTGGCCGGGGTGCTGACGGGCTGTTCGGGGGCGGCGGAGGACGACGCGAGGACGTCGGCGAGCGCTTCGGCGTCGGCCGACGCTGCGGCGGAGGCAGGCGATACGGCGGTGAAGAGCGGGGGCACGATCGGCGCGGCCGGGTCGGCGTGCCCGCTTCCCGTCACCTTCGACATCGCCGAGGACTGGGAGGCGGAGGCCATCGACACCGGGACCGGCGGCTCGGAGGAGTCCGACAGCGAGCTGGCCCAGGAGCTCGCCGACGCGCTTCTGCACCAGGGCCCGGTCACGGCCGCCTGTGAGGTCGACGCCAAGCCGGCCGGGAACATCGGTTTCCTCCGCGTCTGGACGGGCGAACCCGGTGACGGCGACGCACGCGCCGTGCTGCGGGAATTCGTCGCGGCGGAGAAGGGCGCGAGCAAGGCGAAGTACAGCACCTTCGAGGCGGGCGGCCTGTCCGGCACGGAGGTGAAGTACCTCGTCACCAGCGAGTTGCTGGAGGAGACGAAGGAGGAGGCGGCGCTGGCCGTCACCACGAAGCGGGGGCCCGTCGTCCTGCACCTCGGCGGAATGGACACCGACGAGCACCGGGCGATGCTGCCGGCGTACGAACTGGCCAAGCGGACCCTGCGCGTCGGCTGAGTGAGCCGGCGGTCCGGCGCGGGCGCCCGCGCCGGACCCGGACCACCCGGTACCGGTCAGGATGCCGTGCAGGAACCGACCGTCGGGGCCGCGCTGTTGCCGTTCTTCATGACGGTGAAGCCGAAGCTGGTGGACGCTCCGGCGGCCAGGCTGCCGTTGCCGTTCGGCTTCATCGTCATGACGTTCCCGCTGCTGTCCCAGCTGGGTGTGCCGTTCCAGGTGGTGGAGACCTTCTGCGGGGACGACACGGTGACGTTCACGCTCCAGCCGCCGATGGCCGAACTCCCCGCGGTGATGGTGACCTTGCCGTTGAAGCGGTCGCTCCACTCCTCGGCCTTGCTGTAGGTCGCGGTGCAGGCGGCGCCGGGTGTGCCGCCTCCGGAGGAGGAGCCGCCGAGAGCGGTCAGCACCGCGCCGTACGCGGGTTTCTTGGCGTAGTTGCCGTCGAACAGCAGGGGTGTTCCGCTGGCGCGCCAGGAGTACTTGTCGGTGACGCCCCAGACGGTGATGCCGGTGCAGCGCGAGACGGCGAGACAGGCGCGGACCACGTTGCTGTAGTTGTTGGCCTGTGCGGTGCCCGAGCCCTCGACGTCCAGCTCGGTGATCTGTACGTCCACGCCGAGGTCGGCGAAGCGCTGGAGGTTGGCCTGGTAGTCGGAGGGGACCGGCGAGGCGCTGTTGAAGTGGGACTGGAAGCCCACGCAGTCGATCGGCACGCCACGGGACTTGAAGTCCCTGACCAGGTTGTAGACGGCATTGCTCTTCGCGTTGACGCCGTCGGTGTTGTAGTCGTTGTAGCAGAGCTTGGCGGCCGGGTCCGCGGCCCGGGCGGTGCGGAACGCCTCCTCGATGAAGCCGTTGCCGAGCTTGTCCTGGAAGGGCGAGCTGCGCCGCGCACCGCTGCTGCCGTCCTGGAAGGCCTCGTTGACGACGTCCCAGGAGTGGATCTTGCCCTTGTAGTGCTGCATGACCTGGGTGATGTGGTTGTTCATGGCCGATCTGAGGTCGGCGGTGCCGAGTCCCGCGACCCAGCTCGGTAACTGGGAGTGCCAGACCAGGGTGTGGCCGCGGACCTTCATGCCCCGGCTCTGGGCGTGGTTCACGACCTGGTCGGCGGAACCGAAGGTGAAGGTGCCGCGGGTGCGCTCGGTGGCATCCCACTTCATCTCGTTCTCGGGGGTCACCGAGTTGAACTCGCTGTTGAGCGTCGAGGCGTACGCGCTCTCGCCGAGGTGGTTCGCGGCGACGGCGGCGCCGAAGTAGCGCCCCTTCTCGGTTGCCGCCGCGCCGAGGGTGCTCGCGGCCTGCGCGGTGCCGGTGAGGGCACCGACGCCGGCCGCGCCGAGCAGACCGGACATGCCGAGGGCCAGTGCGGTGCGGACATGTGAGCGCCGGGGGCGACGCTCGGGAGGCGGATCGATGGATGTGCGGGTCCTCATCTCGTCCCCTTCTGCGGGTCGAAAGTTTCGGAGTCATTTCCGAATTTCGCGGCAGACCCTAGGGACACGACTTCCCGTCGTCAACAGACGCCACATCCACGGGACGCGATTGGCTCAAGAATGCCTGCCCAAACGTCCCGTACCCTCATCGAATGTTTCGATGTGATCTACGACTGTTCACCGTCCGCCTGGGCCGCGCCCGTGTAGAACGCGATCGTGGCCGCCGTGGTCGACGCCACTGTCTGCTCGTCCTCGCCCGAGGCGGCGTAGGCCTCGCCCCACAACTCGCCCGAGCGTGTCGCATACGCCTTGCCCTCGTCCGAGACCTGCCAGGCCTCGCTCTCCTCCTTGGTCATCCCGCCGCCGGCGAGGTGCATGGCGAGCCCCAGGAGCCCGAGGTCCCAGCCGACGCCGACCGCGCCGGGACCGAACTGGCCCCAGAAGCCCTCCGGCACCACGGCCACATGCTCCAGCTCCAGTACGGTCCGCTCCTCGCCCTCCGGCGTGAGCCGCACCTCGACCTCACTGAACCCCGGGTCGGGCCCGTAGAGCCAGCTCACCCGGAGCCGGCTCGGCTCCTGGCACTCGAGGATCTCGCCACCGGCGTTGCCTTCCAGCTGGTAGCGCCCGCCGACCTTGAACTCGCCGCTGACGGGCAGGAACCAGCGGCTGATCCGTTCGGGAGACGTGACCGCGTCCCACACGTCGGCGGCCTCGGCGTCGTAGGTGCGCCGCAGCAGCACCGTGCGGGCCTCGCCCGCATCGACCTGCCGCACCCCGACCTGCCGGTGCAGGCGGTTCAACTCGTCGACGATCTCACTCATCCTCGTTCGCTTCCCTTCCCAGTCTGCGTTCGCGCTTGCCCCGCGCGAGTTCCGTTCCGAGGGCGTCGAGCCGCTGCTCCCAGAAACCGCGGAATCTCTCCAGCCATGCGTCCACCTCCCGCAGCGGGGCGGCGTCGACGGCGTACAGCCGTCGGGTGCCCTCCGCCCGGACGGAGGCGAAGCCGCTCTCGCGCAGCACCTTCAGGTGTTGCGACACGGCGGGCTGAGAGATGCCGAACTCGTCCTGGATCACGGCACCGATGTCGCCCGACGCCTGCTCACCCGAGGCGAGCAGCTCCAATATCCGGCGGCGTACCGGATCGCCCAGCACATCGAAAGCGTGCACGGCCCTCACTATGCCAGCCTCCACTTATATAAGGCAATGCTTAAATAAAGCGCGTGCGGGAGCCGCGGCCCGATCGCCGCGGCCGGTTCCGCCTATGCGTGCGGGGTGAGGAAGCGGTCGAGTGCCGTCGTCAGTTCGGCGGGCTTCTCCACGGGCAGCTCGTGCCCGGCGTCCAGGACGCGGACCACCGCGTCCGGGTAGGCCTTGGCCATGCGCAGCATCTGCGCGAGGGGCAGCTGGATGTCGTGGTAGCCGTGGACCATGAGGGTCGGCACCTGTATCTCGCTGGCCCTGTCCAGTACGTCGAAGGCGCGCATCGCGCCGTACAGCGTCATGACGACCTCGCGAGGGGTGTCGGCGGAGGCGCGGATGTACTCGCGGATCTCCTCGCGCGGGTGGCCGGGCGCGAAGGCGCGCTGGATGTTGGTGGCGACGAACAGCTTGAAGGGGACGAGCGTCGAGGCGGCCATCAGCAGGGCGCGCCCGCGGTTGTAGGCCATCTTCCCTATGGAGTTGACCAGCACCATCCGCTCGACCCGCTCGGGGTGGGCGAGCGCGATGGTCTGGGCGATCATGCCGCCCATCGAGTGGCCGACGATGACGAACCGCTCGATCTTGAGGTGATCGAGGAGGGCGAGGACGTCCTGCGCCAGGTCGTCGACCCTGCGCACTCCCGCGCCGGTGCTCTCGCCGTGGCCCCGCAGGTCGAGCCGGACGACCCGCCGCTGCTCGGCGAAGTGGGTCATCTGGTGGTCCCAGCGGTGGCGGTCGGCGGTCCAGCCGTGGACGAACACCAGGGGCACACCCTCGCCGTCGCGGGGGCCCTCGTCGTCGTACGTCAGCGTCGCGCCGTCGACTTCGAGCTGCGGCATGGGTGGCCTCCTGGAATGCGTCTTGGTTACTGACCGGTACGGTATCCGGCCGACCGGGCCTCCGTCATCGGCGTTCGCCCAGGAAATCGAGGATGTGACCGAACACGTCGAGGGCCGCTCCCCTGCCCAGGAACGTGTCCAGGTGGCCGTATCCGGGGATCTCGGTGTACGTCACGTCCAGCTGCGGCTGCCGGCGGGCGAGGACGTCGTGGCACAGCTGCTGGGAGTCCAGCCATAGTCCGTTCTCGCTGCCGGCCAGGAGCAGGACCGGGGTGTCGATGCGGCCCGCCGCGTCGAGGGCGTTCTGCGGCAGCGCCCGGTAGCGGTGGTCGGTGTCGTGCCAGCGGACGACGGTGCGGGCCAGTTCGATGCGCCGCAGGTGCGGCAGGATCCACAGCGGGGCGGGGCCGAGGAGTTCGGCGAGCCTGCCGTGGGTGGTGTCGGTCAGGTGCTCGTGGACGAAGAGCGAGGCTCCGGTCCCCCAGGCCGAGTTGTGCAGGATCTGGCAGGTGGGGTCCGGGCAGCTCGCCTTGCGGGAGGCCAGCGCGAACAGCGGTGTGTACTTCGACCACAGGCCGACCTTGCGGAAGTCGACGGGGATGTGGTCGATGCGGGACTTCAGCAGTTCCCCGGCCAGGGTCATGCTCAGGGAGGTGCGGCCCGCGAGCTTCGGGGTGAGGAAGACGCCCTGGGACACGACGCCCGCGAGGCCGGGGACCAGGCCCGCCGTCATGCTCAGGGAGAGGGTGAGGGAGCCGATGCAGTGGGCGACCACGAAGAGCGGGCGGTCGCCGATGCGGGCGCGGATGTGGGCGACGGCCTCGGGGATGTCGTAGAGCGCGACGTCGTCGTAGGTGTAGCGGCCGCCGGTCTCGTTGTACGGGAGCCGGCAGCTGCCGCGCCAGTCGAGCAGCCAGGGTTCGTAGCCGTCGTCGAGGAGGACGTCGACCAGGTTGCGGGTCTCGGGCAGCAGGAACATGTCGGCCGAGGCGGTGTGCCCGTGCAGGAGCAGGACGGCGGGGCGGTCTTGGTCGCCGGGGTCGACGCGGGTCAGGCCGAGACGGAGGCCGTCGCTCGCGCGGAACGGGATCTCCTCGACCTTCGCCGGGTCGAGCCGGTGGTGCAGGGGGCGCAGGGCGGTGGTGGACCTGACCTTGCGCAGGGCGGGCCGGGTGGCCCTGGGGTTCGTCGTGCGGAAGATCATCGGTGCTGCTCCGTGGGGTTCTGGGTGCGGCGCAGGTCGAGCAGGTCGGCGGCGGCACGGGCGAAGGGGCCGACCAGTCCGCGGCCCATCTCCAGGCCGAACCAGGCGAGCCAGGTGAGCTTGGCGGCGCGTTTCTCCTGGCCGGTCAGGCGCGGGTCGACCTTGATGCCGTCGATCTGGTCGCGTACGTAGGAGTCCGCGGGGACGACGACCTCCCCGGCCAGGCTCGCCGGTTCGCCCTCGCGGCCGAGTTCCACGGTCAGGGCGCGGGTCTGACGCCAGACGTCGCGGCGGGCGCGCGCGTACTTGTGGCCCTCCAGCCACCAGCGGCCGCCGTCGGAGTCCGTCAGCTCCAGGCGGTAGCGCAGGAGTTGGTGCCGCAGGCCGTGGCGCTGCGGGATGCCCTCCTCGGGGCGGATCCAGATGTCGCCGCGTGCCACGGTCAGCGGCTCGGGGTGCAGGGCCGGGCAGGTGACCTCGCCGCGGACGTCGACGCGGCGGTCCGTGACCAGCTGGTGCATGCTCGCGATGGACAGGGTGAGGGACATCGAGCAGGGGGTGTCGGGGCTGCCGTCGACCGGGCCGACGCCGCCACGGGTGGTCTCGGTGAACCACAGGTATGGCTGGTCGTCCTTCTGCGGGAGGCGGGCCAGGCCGTCGCCGGCGAGCCGCTCGAACGTCTTGAGCTGGGCGCGGGCGTCGTAGCGGGCGGCGGGCGGCAGCCCGAGCGCCTCGACGAGGGCCGTGGTGCGGTCGGTGACGGCGGCCGGGCCCTTCAGGGTCGCCTCGCACAGCTTCAGGGCGGTGGGGCTCTGCAACACCCGGCTGAGGAAGGCGAGTTCGGGGATCGGGTCGGCCTCCAGGCGGGCGAGGGCGGCGACGCGCCACTCGTCCCAGTCCTGCACGCGCACGTGCATGCCGCCGAACGCCATGTCCCGTACGACGTCGTCGAGGGTGTTGGGGACGCCGGTGAGGTTGTAGTCGAAACCCCAGGCGTCCGGCTCGCACACTACGGCGACCGCGACGCGGCTGACCCAGTCGACGGGGGCGGCGTTGAGGTAGCGGAAGGCGGGCACGGTGCGGAAGCGGCCGAAGGCCGAGATGAGACCGCTGCTGAGGTCCTGGGCGTTGTAGGCGCCGGTCTTGCTGTGGCCGCCGATGCCGCCGGGGCGCATCGCCGTGACGATCAGGCCGTGGTCGCGGGCGCGGCGCAGGGCGACCTCGGCGGCCCACTTGGTCTGGTCGTAGCCCGCGACGAGGCGGTCGATGTGGGCGAGGGGGTCGTCCTCGCCCATGGAGGGGATGCCGACCTCGTTGAAGACCGCGATGGAGGAGATGTGGTGCAGCGGCTTGGGGCGCCCGGTGGCCGCGAGTTCGGCCAGGGTGAGGGCGCCGAGGACGTTGCTGCCGCGCAGCGACTGGTAGCCCCGCAGGAAGTCCACGGCGGCGGCGACGGAGACGACGCTGTCGAGTTCGTGGGTGAGGGTGTTCCAGACGTCGTCGGACAGGCCCAGGTGGGGTTGGCGGATGTCGCCGGGCAGCACGGTGACGCGGCGGCGGACCTCCGAGGACCACGGCAGCGCGTAGTTCTTGAGCGCTTCGCCGAGCCGGGCCACGGCAGCCTCCTCGTCGGCGGCCCGGACCAGGCAGTAGACGTGCGCGTCGCTGTGCCGCAGCAGGTCAAGGAGCATGTGGCTGCCGAGGAAGCCGGTGGCACCGGTCAGCAGGATGCGGCTCGGCGGCAGCGGCTCGGGCGAGGCGACGAAGGGGAGACGGTCGGCCAGCGCCAGGTCGGCCAGGATCTGGGTGAGGTCCTCGGGGCGGGCCGTGACGTCCGACGGGGTGGTGATCCGCGCGGGTCGGACCACTGCGGGCAGCGTGGCGACCACAGGCGTTTCCGGTACGGCGGTCACGGCTGCCGTATCTGACAGGCCGCGCCTCGCCAGAGCGACCGGCCGGGCATCGGCGAACACCTCGTCCAGATCGACCGTCACACCGAGCTCGTCCTCCAGCGCGGAGACCAGCTCCACCGCGTTCACGGAGGTGCCGCCGGCGTCGAAGAAGTCGGCGTCGGGCGCCAGCTGTCCTGCGGGCACATGGCGGCCCGCCACGGCGGCGATGGCGGCGGCGAGTTCGTCGAGGTCACGCGGTGGCGGACCGGGAGCGGCGGGCTGGCGGGGCGGCAGCGCGGAAGCCGCGGCTTCGGGCCGCGCGGGCGGCTCGGCCGAACTCACCGGCGCCTCGGCGGCTCCCGTGACCCTGGCCAACAGGTCGGAGACCGTCAGACCGATGCCACCCCGTTCGATCGCCTCCGCGGTCGCCCGTCGGTCGGCGGTCACCGACGTGTTCTCGTTCACCTCACGCATGGGAGCCCTTCACCGTGTTGCCGTGCCTTTCGTCGTCGTTGTCCGCGGGTACCGGGGCCGTCATGGCCGCCGCCAGGAGCGGAACGTCCTCAGGTGCTCCGGCGTGACCACCGTCTCCAGGTGGTCGTCGTCCGGATCGCCACCGCCCAGCGCCGACAGCACCCGGCGGGCCGGGGTGTTGCGCGGGGTGCGTTCCGCTGTCAGCCGGATCTTGGCGCAGTGCAGTTCCTCGGCCCGGTCGGCGAGCCATTGCAGCAGGCGTTCCTCGACGCCCCGGCCGAGTGCGCGGCAGCTCATCAGCCAGGCCGTCACGTCGAGTTGGTCGCCCTCGCGGCGCACGGCGAGGAGGCCGATCTGGCCGTAGTCGCCGAAGCGGTCGCGGGCCGACGCCGTCCACACCTCGCCGTGTTCGCGCCAGCGCGCGACGTCGCCGCCGTCGGCGGAGCGGGCGCGCATCGTGAACTGGTTGGTGCGACGCACGAGTTGCTCGGCGCGCTGCACGTCGGCATCGGACAGGGCCCGGACGTCGACCTCCAGTTCAAGCTGCGCGAGGAACTCCTCGAAGCCGGCCTGCTCACGGACGGCATCCCGCTCCCGTTCCTGTGCGTAGAACCGCGCCCGCAGGGCGTCCTCAGCCGTCGCCGCGGCCGGAACCAATGGCCACAACCGGCCCAGGAACGCGGGCAGTTCGCGGGCCGTCGGACAGGTCACCGACAGCACCTGCGGCAGCGCGGCGCGCATCTTGGCGATCTCGGCCGGGTTGTCGTCGAGGAAGAGGAAGCTGTCCAGGCCGAGGTTGAGCGTGTGGGCCGCCTCGGCCAGGCGCGTCGGCTTCGGGCCCCAGGCCGCCGAGAGCACGCTGAAGTGCGCAGCCTTCAACAGGCTGTCCGGGCGGTCCAGTACGGCGCGGACGGTGTCCTCGTCGTTGTTGCTGACCAGCACCAGCAGCGCCCCTGCCGCGCGCCACTGGAGCAGCCGGCGCGCCAGCAGGGCCCGCGACCCGCTCAGGTCCACTTCCTCGGGCCCGATCTCGCCGGCCACGCCGCCCCACAGGGTCTCGTCGCCGTCGACGGCGATCACCTTCGGTGCGGGGCGTCGTACGGCACGGACGACCTCGGCGAGGCGCAGGGCGACGGCCGCTTGGAAGGCGGGGGTGAACGGGAGGTGGGCCATGGCTTCGGTGCGCTCGTCGAAGGGTTCGTCGACGGGGTGGTGGCGGGTCCAGTCGTCGGGGCCGAGGACGGCGATGCCCGGCACGTCGGTCAGCTCGGCGGCGACCTCCTGTTCCCAGCGGCTGAGCCGGTCCTCCGTCCGAACCGCGGGCAGGAAGCCGACGATCAGCGGCTTGCGGGACTGCTCGGCGACCGCGCGCAGGGCGGCCGGGTAGGCCATGCGCAGTTCGGCCAGCAGCTGGTCGTCGAGCGGACCGAAGCGTTGCAGGTCCGTGGCCCGCAGCAGGACGACGCCCGTGGTCGTGGCCTGGTCGGCGAAGACTCCGGACGGGTCGCGCAGGGCGGGCAGGACGTGGTGGTACGGCGCCTCGGCGACGGTCGTGACACCGCCGTCGTTCGTCGAGACATCGACCGCTGTCTCGCACATCTGCGGCAGGTTGCCGAGGGCGAAGGTGGCGGCCAGGGCGAGCGAGTGGCTCACAGCGGGGGCCGCTGCCGTCCGTACCGGGCCCGACGGGTCCTCTGCCGTCTCCGCGAGCAGACCCAGCAGTTCCTCGCCCAGCTCGGTGGCCGTCGCCCCGTCCAGGATGTCGAGGTTGTGGTCGAGGCGGATCCGGCCCGCGTCCGGGGTCATGGTGATCATCAGGTCGAGGTCGGAGTAGCCCGTTCCGGCAGGCAGCACCTCCAGGGCGGTGAGCCCGCGGGCCGCGCGGACATAGTTGAAGTACACCTCCACCAGCGGCGCGTTCGGCCGGTACAGGCCGCCTCGGGCCAGCACCGGCAGCACGTCGGAGAACATCGCGCCCTTGGTCAGCACCCGCTCCAGACGCCCGTCGGTACGGCGCAGCACCTCCTCGACACGCTCCTTCGCCTTCGCTTCGGCGGGGAAGGGCACGGGCACACCGTAGAAACCCAGCGCGTCGTAGGCGTCGGCGTGGATGCGGGTGTCCACGGGCACGGCGAGGACGAAGCGTTCACGCTCGCGCTTCCTGGCCAGCAGGACGGTCAGGGTGCCCAGGCAGAACGCGGCGGGTGTGACGGCCAGGCGGCTCGCGGCGGCCGAGATCCGGTCCATGAGCCCGTCGGGGATGGGCACGGTGACGCTGCCCGCGCGGTACGTGCGGGCCTGCGGGCGCGGTCGGCTCAAGGACAGGTCGAGGCGTTCACTGCCCTCGAACGCCGCACGCCAGTCGACCGCGTCGGTGCTCGCGTCGGCCTGCTCGTCGGTCCGCTGGGCCTCGATCAGCAGCTGGACGTCACGGTTGGTGACGGTCTCACCGAAAGTGTCGCCTGACAGCTCGGCGTCGATCTCGCCGGCCACCAGCAGCAGCGACTGGAGATCGCTGACGGCGTGGTGCGCGCCGTAGACCAGGATCTGCCCGCGCTCGCCGCCGTCCAGCAGCTCGAACCGCCACAGGGGCGGGGCGGCCAGGTCGAAGGGCGGCTCCAGGAGTGCGCGCAGCCCGTCGGCGGCGTCCAGAGCGGTACCGTCCGCTACGACCGTCCAGCGCAGCGGCGGTTCCGGCAGGGTGCGGTCGACCCGTAGCTGCCGTCCGCCCTCGGCGGCGGGCACGATGGCCGTGCGCAGGGCCGCGTGCCGTGCGGTGAGGCGGTCGAGGATGCCGGTGAGGGTCTCGCGGGTGGTCGGCGTGGTCAGGCGTACGGCCAGGCCGACGGCGTGGGCCGCGTCGGGCATGGCGGGCTGGGCGCTGCGCAGCAGTCGTACGACGTCGCGGGTGGCGGGGTGCGTCTCGGTCTCCGGGACGTCGGTGACGTGCTCCGGCTCGTCCTGCGCCGTGGCCTCCCGTTCGGGCAGAGCCGTGCCGAGTGCCTGGGCGAGGCCGCGGATGTCGGCGGCCGAGAAGACGGTGGCGGCGGGGAGTTCGACGCCGAGTTCGCGGGCGAAGGCGTTGCGCAGCCGCACCAGCATCAGGGAGTCGAGGCCGAGTTCCTTCAGGGCCGTGGTCGCGGACACCTGGACCGCGCCGCCGGAGACCTCGCCGACCCTGGCGCGCACATACGCCTCCAGGCGTGCGGTCCGCTCGGTGCCGGTCGTCGCCGCGAACACCTTCTTGACCAGGTCGTCCGAGCCGGTCGGGCCGGCCGGGACGGTGACCAGGTCGGCCAGGATCGGGCGGGTGCGGGCGGCATCGGGGTCGAGGGCCAGCATCTCCCGGTCCAGGGCCAGCGGTGCGAGCTGGCGGCGGGCCGTGGTGAGGACCCGCTCGAAGAGCTCGCCGCCGTCCTGCGCGGAGAACGCGACCAGGCCGGAGCGGGCGGTCTCGGCTTCGCGGGTGCCGGACTCGGACACCATGCCGACGCCCGACCAGGCACCCCAGTCCAGGCTGAGCGCCCGCCGGTCCGTGCGGGACAGATGGTGGGCCCAGGCGTCCAGGAAGGCGTTGGCCGCCGCGTAGGGGCTTTGTCCGGCTGAGCCGAGCAGACCGGCCGCGGATGCGAACAGGACGAAGTCGGCGGCGTCCGGGGTCAGTTCGGTGAGCAGGGCGGTGCCCAGGACCTTGGGGGCGAGGACCCGCAGGACACGCTCGTCGGTCAGGTTGGCGATGGTGGCGTCGTCCAGGACACCGGCCGCGTGCACGACCCCGGCGATGGGGCCGAGTTCCTGGCGTACGGCGTCCAGGGCGGCCGAGAGGCCGGCGCGGTCGGCGACGTCCGCGCGGGCCAGGTGCACGGTGACCCCACGCTCTTCGAGCCGGCGGATCCAGCCCAGGGCGTCGGCGCCGGGCGTCCCGCGGCTCATCAGCGCCAGCCGCCGGGCGCCCCGGCGGACCAGTCGCTCGGCGACGACACGGCCGAGACCGCCCAGTCCACCGGTGATCAGGTATACGCCGTCCGGGGAGGTCGCGCCGTGGCCGCCGTCGTCGGGGCGGGTGCGGGTCAGACGGGGCACCAGGCGCTCGGTCCCGCGCAGCGCCACGAGGCGTTCGTCGTCCGCGTGCAGGAGCTGGGTGCACAGGGCGTCGGCGCCGTCCGTGGGCGGGAGGTCGACGAGGGTGGTCCGCAGCTGTGGGTACTCCTGCGCCACCGCGAGTCCGAAGCCCCAGCCGAGCGCCTGCTGAGGGTGCGTCACCTGCGTGCTGTCGCCGGCCGCCTGGCTGCCGCGCACGACGACGAAGAGGCGGGGTGCCGCGCCCTGGGTTCGGTCGGCGAGCGTGCGCACCAGGTGCAGGGTGCTCAGACAGCAGAGCCGGGCCGCTTCCTCGGCCGTGCGGTCGTCCTCGACGGCGGGCGCGTCGAGGGCCGTCATCTGCACGATCCGCGCGGGCGGTTCGCTCGCGAAGGCCTCGTCGAGCAGGCGTGCCAGGTGACCGGGGTCGGCCGGGTCGAGGACGTAGTGCCCGGGGCTCTCGACGGCGAAGGACTCTCCCCTGCGGGCGATCACGTACGGCACGGAATTGCCCAGCCGCTCGACCAGTTCCGCCGCCGCGCCGGATTCGTCGGCGAAGATCAGCCAACTCCCCTGCTCGGCTGGGTCGTTGGCGACGGGGCGGGACTGCCAGCGGGTCTCGAAGAGTGCTCCGTCGAGCGGGGAGAGTGCGGCCAGCGCGAACTCCCGCGCCTCCAGGATCAGCTGGTCGTTGTCGTCGTACAGGCGCAGGTCGAGTGTCGCGCCGTCGCCGGACACGGACCGCAGCTCGCACGCCACCCACACGGGGGTGGTGCGCAGCCCGGTGTGGCGGAGGCGGCCGACTCCGGCGGGCACGAACGCCCTTCCCCGGGGCGCGTCGCCGGGCAGCGCGGCCGTGTGGAAGGCGGCGTCGAGGACGGCCGGGTGGAGCAGATGGCCGGCGGCGGGCCTCTCGGCGAGCCGGGCAAGCCCTGCGGACCGGCTGCGGTGGCCGGACTCCAGGCCGCGGAAGACGGGACCGTACTCGATGCCGAGGGCGGCGAGCGCGCCGTAGACGGCCGGCAGGTCGACCTGCTCGGTGCAGCGTTCCCGCAGCGCGGCCGGCGGCTCGCCCGGTTCCGGGGTGGTTTCGGCGGTGGTGACGGTGATGCGTCCGGTGACGTGGCGTTCCCAGGTCACGGGCCGTTCGCCGGCAGCCGGTGCGGAGGCGATGGTGAAGTCCCGTGCGCCGTCGGCGGCGGGACGCAGAACCAGTTGGAGGCGTGTCGGCCGGGACTCGTCCAGGCGCAGCGGCTGGAGGAACCGGACGTCGGCGAGCCGTACGTCGCCTCCGTCCTGTACCGCGCAGGCGGCCTCCAGCGCCATGTCGAGGAAGGCGGCGCCGGGCAGCCAGACCTCGCCCGTCACGCGATGGTCGGTCAGATAGGCGAAGCGGCTGTCGCACAGGTCCACCTCGCTCTGGAACAGGTGCCGGTCGGCTTCGTCGCTGGCCTCGACGTGCGTACCCAGGAGCGGGGAGCCGCCGGTCGCGGTGGCCGGGGCGGGGGCGAGCCAGTGCCGTTCGCGGGCGAAGGCGTAGGTCGGCAGGTCGACGCGGCGGCCCGCCGGGAACAGCATGGGCCACTCGGGCGTGTGGCCCGCCATGTACAACTCCCCGACCCTGCCGAGGAGTACGTCCCTGCCACCCCGCTGACGGCGCAGCGAGCCGACGCTCACCGCGTCGATCCCGGCGTCGGCCGCCACCGCCTCGATGGACGAGCCGAGCGAGGGATGTGGGCTGAGCTCGACGAAAAAGCGGTAGCCGTCGTCCAGCATGCGGCGGACGGTGTCCGCGAAGCGCACGGGTTCACTGAGGTTCGCGTACCAGTACGCGGGGTCCAGGCGCTCGCCCGGCACCGGTTCGGCGAGCACCGTCGAGTACAGCGGGGTCGGGGTGGGCGTGCTGCGGATGCCGGAGAGACGGTCGAGCAGTTCGTCGCGCAGCGGGGCCATCAGCGGGGTGTGCGAGGCGAACGGCGTCGACAGCGAGCGGGCCGCGATGCCCTGCTCGTCCAGGCTGCGGCGCAGGTCGGCCAGGGCGTCACCGTCGCCCGAAACCGCCGTGGAGTGCGGGCTGTTGACGGCGGCGACGAACAGCCGGCCGACGTACGGGGCGAGAAGTTCCTCGACCCGGGGACGCGGCAGGTCCAGGGAGAGCATGCCGCCCTTGCCCGCGACCGGTGCGACCGCCTGGGCGCGCCCGGTCACCACGGTGACGGCGTCGTCCAGGGTGAGCGCGCCGGCGCTGTACGCGGCGGCGATCTCGCCCAGGCTGTGCCCGGTCACGGCGTCCGGGGTGACACCGAGGGAACGCCACGCGGCCGTCAGCGCCGCGTTGACGGCGAACAGGGTCGGCTGCAGGTACTCGGTGCGCTCCAGCGGGGAGAACTCCTCCGGCGCCCGCAGCACGTTGAGCACCGACCAGCCGACGTGCCGCTGTACGGCGTCGTCGATCCTGGTCAGCTCCGCACGGAACGCCTCCGACTCCCCCATCAGGTCGAGCCCCATGCCGGGCCACTGGCCACCGTGTCCGGAGTAGACGAAGGCGACCTTGCCCGACTGCTCCTCCCGGGGCGGCGGGAGGGTGATCCGCCCGGACGCCAACTCGCCCAGCACGGAGCGCAGTTCGTCCCGGTCCTCGGCCACGACCGCCACCCGCCGCTCGAAGTGGCTGCGGTGGCGGGCCAGCGTGTAGGCGATGTCCGGCGCGTCGGCGGCGAGGTCGTGCGCGAGGGCGGCGGCCTGTCCGCGCAGACCGGTCTCGCTGCGGGCGGACAGGACGAACAGGCGCTTTGCGGAGGGTAGTTCAGTCTCCGGCGATCCGACCGCCGGGTCGGCTTCCTCCACGATCACATGTGCGTTGGTGCCGCTGATCCCGAACGCGCTCACGCCGGCACGCCGTGTCCGCTCCACCGACGCGGGCCAGCCGACCTGCTCCCGCAGTAGATGCAGTCCGCTGTCCGCCCAGTCGATATGACGGCTCGGCGTGTCGGCGTGCAGGGTGCGCGGCAGGGTCTGGTGGCGCAGGGACTGTACGACCTTGATGAGACCCAACACGCCCGAAGCGGCCTGGGTGTGGCCGACGTTGGACTTCAGCGAGCCGAGGTACAGCGGGCGTCCCTCGGTGCGCGAGGCTCCGAAGACCTCGGTGAGGGCGTTCGCCTCGATCGGGTCACCCAGGGTCGTGCCCGTGCCGTGCGCCTCGACGAAGTCGATGTCGTCGGGCCGCAGCCCGGACTGTTCCAGGGCGCGTCGGATCACCTGCTCCTGCGCGGGCCCGTTCGGCGCGGACAGGCCCTGGCTGCGGCCGTCCTGGTTGACGGCGGTGCCGTGCAGCACGGCCAGGACCCGGTCGCCGTCCCGCCGGGCGTCGCTCAGTCGCTTCAGTACGACCATCCCGGCGCCCTCGGCCCAGACGGCCCCGTCGGCGGCGTCGGAGAAGGAACGGCAGCGCCCGGTCGGGGACAGCCCCCGCAGCCGGCTGAACTCCACGAAGGTCTGCGGTGTGACCATCAGCGTGACACCGCCGGCGAGCGCCAGATCGCACTCGCGGGCGCGCAGCGCCTGCGCCGCCAGGTGGACGGCGACCAGCGACGACGAGCAGGCGGTGTCCACCGTGAGGGCGGGCCCGTTCAGGCCGAGCGTGTAGGCGAGCCGCCCGGAGGCGACGCTGAGGGCGGAACCGGTGCCCACGTATCCGTCGAGCTGGTCGAGCCGGCTGCCGGACAGGTAGTCGCTGCCGAACATGCCGACGTACACGCCGGTGGTGCTGCCCGCCAGGTCGGCCGGCACGATTCCGGCACGTTCCAGGGACTCCCATGCCGTCTCCAGCAGCAGCCGCTGCTGCGGGTCCATGGCGGCCGCTTCCTTCGGGGTGATGCCGAAGAAACCGGCGTCGAAGGACTCGATGTCGTCGAGGAAGCCGCCCTCGCGGGCGTAGGACTTGCCGGGCGCGTCCGGGTCCGGGTCGTACAGCGACTCGACGTCCCACCGCGCGGCGGGGAAGGGTCCTACCGCGTCCCGTCCCTCCGCGACCAGGCGCCACAGGCCCTCCGGGTCGTCTACGCCGCCGGGCAGCCGGCAGGCCATGGCGACGAGAGCGATCGGCTCGTCCGAGGAGGTCGTCGTCGGCGCGGCCTCGACACTGGGGCGCCTCGTCACCGACAGCACGTTGGCCAGCAGATGTTCGGCCAGGCGGGTCGGCGTGGGGTGGTCGAAGAGGAGGGTGGCCGGGAGCTTGGTGCCGATGCGGGAGCTGATGCGGTTGCGCAGGTCGACGGCCGTGACCGAGTCCATACCGAGGTCGCGCAGCGGCTGGTCGGGGCGGACGGCTTCCGCCGAGCGCAGGCCGAGCGCGTGGGCGGCCTCCTCGCGGACCAGGGCGAGGACGCGCGCTGCCCGTTCGGCTTCCGGCAGCCGGGCCAGTCGGTCGGCCAGGGTGCGGCTGCCTTGCCGTGCGAGGTGGGCCGCGGGGAGAAGGGAGCGCCACAGGGCGCCGGAGGGTGCGGCGGCCCGGAGCCGGGGCAGGTCCAGCGCCCAGGCGACCAGGTGGGCGGCGTCGCGGCGCAGGCACAGCGCGGTCAGGTCCCGGCCCTGCTCAGGGGTGAGGGCCCGGTGTCCGAGACGGGCCATCCGCTCCAGGTCGGCGTGCTCGGCGGCCAGCCCCTCCCCCGCCCAGGCGCCGAAGGAGACCGAGACCGCGGGCAGCCCGAGCGCGCGGCGGTGGTGGGCCAGCTGGTCCAGGAAGACGTTGGCGGCCGCGTAGTTGGCCTGGCCCGCGTTGCCGACGACGCCCGCCGCGGAGGAGACCAGCAGGAAGAGGTCGAGCGGACGGCCGGCGGTGAGCCGGTGCAGATGGGCGGCACCGTCGACCTTGGGACGCAGCACCCGTGCGAGGCGGTCGGGCTGGAGCTCCGCGACCACGCCGTCGGCGAGGACTCCGGCGCAGTGCACGACGCCCCGCAGGGGTGCCTCGTCGCCGATGCGGTCCAGTACGTCCGCCAGTGCCGCCGCGTCGGCCACGTCGCACGCGGCGACCTCGGCCTCGGCGCCGAGAGCCGCGAGTTCGGCGGCGGCCTCGGCGGCCCGGGGATCGTCGGCGCCCTGACGGGACGTCAGCAGGAGGCGCGGAACACCCTGCTCGGCGAGCATCCGGGCGATGTGGCGGCCGACCGCGCCGAGGCCGCCGGTGATGAGGACGGTTCCGTCGGTGGGAATGCGCACGGGACTCTCGGCAGGCGCGGGACGCGCACGCACCAGGCGGGGGGCGAGCAACTGGCCCTCGCGGAGGGCGAGTTCCGGCTCATCGTGCGCGGCAGCGGAGAGGAGCGGCGGTTCGTCGCCGTCGAGGTCGAGCAGGGTCAGCCCGAGGTCCGGGTGCTCGGTACGGGCACTGCGGGCCAGACCCCACAGCACCGACTGCGCGAGCCCCGGAACCGTGTCCGCCTCGGCGGCGGCCACCGCTCCGCGAGTCACCCAAAGGGTCCGCGTGGGCGCCTCGTCCGGTTGGAGGGCGATCATCGCCTGCAATTCGACGAGTGCCTGCGCTGCCAACTCATGGGCTGCGGCGGCAGGTTCGGCGTCCGGGGCAGACCAGAATCGTACGACCGTGTCGGCGCCCTCGTCGCCGACGCGGACGCCCGCCGCGTGCAGGCCGGCCACGGCCGCTGCCGCATCCTCCCCCGCACCGACGACGGCCCACACCGCTCCGGGCGGCGGACCCGCGAGTTCGTCCGCGACGGCCGTCCACGCCACCTCGTACAGGTGACGCCCGTGCTCCGACCCGGTGTTGAGGTCGGCGGGGTCGACGGCCCGCAGCCGTACGCCCTCCAGACGGCCGGCGGGGAAGCCGTCGGCGTCCCACAGCGTGACGTCCAGGGTGAGGTCCGAGGCGCCGGCTCCGGAGTGGTCCGTCCGGCGCACGGAGGCCGTCAGTTCGGTCGCGCCGCCGGGCGGCAGGACGCAGCGGGCCACCGCGACCGGCAGGAGCACGCGCCGGTCGGAGGTGTCGAAGGCGGCGGCCACCTGGAGGGCGGCGTCGAGAAGCGCCGGGTGCACCGGATAGGGGGCGTCCGGTTCCCGGGCGACGGACGGCAGCGCGAGGCGGGCCAGCAGGGTTCCTTCGGCGGTCGCGGTGACCTGTCGTACGCCTTGGAAAGCGGGCCCGTAGCCGAGACCGAGCTCGCTCAGACGCTCGTAGGTGTCGTCGCGCCAGGCCGGGTCGGCGGGTTCGGGCCAGGTCGGCGGCCGGTCGTCCGGCGTGGCGGCGGGATCGGCGGCGGAGGCGGTGGCGTGCAGGGTCCAGTCGGTGGCCTCCTGGCCGCGTGGGCGGCTGTGGACCGTGATCTCCGGTGCGGTCCCCGCGGTGACGACCTCGACGGACACCTCGACCGTGCCGGTGGCGGGCAGGATGAGGGGGGCCAGGAGCAGCAGACCGGTGATGTCGGCGGCGGAGTCGGGGCGGGCCGCGGCGAGCGCGGCGCGGCAGAGCTCCATCTGGGTGGTGCCCGAGACCACGGTCCGGCCGAACACGGTGTGGTCGGGCAGCCAGTCGGCGGTGGCCGGGGACCACTCGTTGCGGAAGGTCCAGCGGGTCTCGTCGGCCGACTGGAGCTGGATGCCGAGCAACGGATGCGCGGCACGGTCGAAGAGGCCGGGTGCGGTGGCGGAGGCCGTGGGCTCGATCCAGTGGCGCTGCTCGTCCCAGGCGTATGTCGGCAGGTCGGCCCAAGCGGTGGGCAAGACCGTGCGGCGCCAGTCGATCCGGCGTCCGTGGACATGGAGTTCGGCGGCGGCGCGGTCCAGGCAGGCGGGGCCGTCCTCGTCCCGGCGCAACGATCCGACCGCGAGCAGGTCCTCGTCGACGGTGCGCAGGGCGGTGAGCAGCGACGGATGCGGGGCGAGTTCGACGAAGCAGCGGTAGCCGTCGGCGACCATGCGCTCGACGGTCGGTGCGAAGCGTACGGGTTCGCGCAGGTTGGTGTACCAGTAGTCGGCTTCGAGTCCGTCGGTGACCGGTTCGCCCGTGACGGTGGAGTACCAGGCGACCGGGGTCGGGTAGGTGGTGACGCCGTCGAGTTCGTCGAGGATCGTGGCGCGGACGGCCTCGACCTGGCTGCTGTGCGAGGCGTAGTCGACGTCGAGGCGGCGCACGAAGACCTGCTGCCGGTCGAGGTCGGCGAGCAGGGTGTCCACCGCGTCGACGGCGCCGGCGATCACGGTCGAGCGCCCGCTGTTGACGGCTGCCACGCTGATCGTGCCGTCGTGGGCGGCCAGTCGGGCCTCTACGTCGGTGTGCGGCAGGGCGACGACGGCCATGGTGCCGGTGCCGGACAGTTCCGTCAGGGCCTGGCTGCGCAGGGCGACGACCGCGGCGGCGTCGTTGAGGCTGAGCGCCCCCGCGACACACGCGGCGGCGACCTCGCCCTGGCTGTGCCCGATGACGGCGTCCGGCCGTATGCCGCGGGCCCGCCACACGGCGGCCAGCGACACCATCACGGCGAACAGCACCGGCTGGACGACATCGACGCGGTCCAGGTCCGGGGCGCCCGCGTCGCCGCGCAGCACGGACGTCGCCGACCATTCGGTGAACGGGCGCAGGGCGGCGTCACAGCGGTCGAGTTCGTCGGCGAACACGGGGTCGCGATCGAGCAGATCACGGGCCATGCCGGGCCACTGGGAGCCCTGGCCGGGGAAGACGAACGCCAACTTGCCGGTCAGCGTGGCCTGTTGAGGGCCCGCGGTCCGTTCGGGATCGGGTCGGTCCTCGGCGAGTGCGCGCAGGGCGGTGATCAGTTCGTGTCGGTCGCTCGCCTGGACGACGGCCCGCTGCTCGAAGTGGGTGCGGTGGTGGGCGAGGGTCGCGGCCACGGCGGGAAGCGGCAGCTCCGGCTGCTGTTCGAGGGTAGTGAGGAGCCGGTCGGCCTGAGAGCGGAGAGCGGGCAGGGTACGGGCCGAGAGGGGGAAGAGGGTCGTGCCGGGGAGGTCCGCGGGGGCCGTGAGCCGGTCCTCGGGGGCCTCCTCCAGCACCACATGGGCGTTGGTGCCGCTGATCCCGAAGGCGCTGACGCCGGCGCGCCGGACCCGCTCGGGGTCTCTCGGCCAGACGCGGGCCTCGTCGAGTACGCGCAGGCCGCTGTGCGCCCAGTCGATGTGCTCGGTCGGGGTCCCGGCGTGCAGGGATGCCGGGATCCGTTCGTGCTGCAAGGCCAGCACCGTCTTGATGACGCCGGCGATGCCCGCGGCGGCCTGCGTGTGGCCGATGTTGGACTTGAGGGAGCCGACGCCGAGGGGGCGTTCGGCGGGGCGACCGGGGCCGAAGACGGCGGACAGGGCGCGACCCTCGATGGGGTCGCCCAGCGGGGTGCCGGTGCCGTGTGCCTCGATGTGGTCCAGGTCGTGCGGCTGGAGCCCGGCCGCGTCGAGGGCGGCCCGCAGCACGCGTTCCTGGGCCGGGCCGTTGGGGGCACTCAGTCCCTGGCTGCGGCCGTCCTGGTTGATCGCCGAGCCCTTGAGGACGGCGAGGACCCGGTCGCCGTCGCGGCGTGCGTCCGCCAGCCGCTTCAGCAGCACCATGCCGCAGCCCTCGGCCCACACCACGCCGTCGGCGTCCGTCGAGAAGGGGCTGCACCGCCCGGACGGCGACAGCCCGCGCAGCCTGCTGAACTCGACGTGGCCGCGCGGCGTCACCAGCAGCGTCGCACCGCCGGCCAGCGCGAGGTCGCATTCACCGGCGGCGAGGGCCCCCGCCGCCAGATGCAGGGCGACGAGGGAGGACGAGCAGGCGGTGTCGACGGTGACCGCCGGTCCCTGGAGGCCGAGGGTGTAGGCGATACGGCCGGACGCCACGCTGGACGCGGATCCGGTTCCGACATGCCCGTCGAGCTGGTCCAGGGCGGCCGAGGCCAGGTAGCCGCTGTCGTACAGGCCGATGTAGACGCCCGTGGAGCTGCCGTCGAGCGTCTCCGGGACGATACCGGCGCGCTCGATCGCCTCCCAGCCGGTCGTCAGGAGCAGCCGCTGCTGGGGGTCCATGGCGGCGGCCTCGCGGGGCGAGATCCCGAAGAAGGCCGCGTCGAAACGGTCGATACCGGAGAGATAGCCGCCGCGCAGGGAGTACGCCTTGCCGGTGGCTTCGGGGTCGGGATCGTGCAGCCCTCGGGTGTCCCAGCGGCCCGCCGGTACCTCGGTGATGGCGTCCTCGTCCGCGGCCAGGAGTCGCCACAGCGCCTCGGGGTCGTCGGCGCCGCCGGGGAGCCGGCAGGCCATGGAGATGATGGCGATGTCGTCGTCGGGCCGCGTGGGCGCCGCGCCGGACGCGGAGCCCGTCGTCGACGCGGGCGCGGGCGCTGGTGGGTCCGCGAACACCGCCTCCGCGAGCGCCGCGATGGTGGGGTGATTGAAGATCAGGGACGGGTCCGGGGTCCGGCCCGCCGACGCGGACAGCTCGGCCGCCAGCGTCACCAACTGCCGTGATCCCAGCCCGAATTCGGCGATCGGCCGGTCCGGGTCGACGGCCGTCAGGTCCAGCCCGGCCGCCTCGGCGACGGCCGACTCCAACCAGACCCGCACATCCTCCGGAGTGGTCAGGGTCGGCTCGTTGGACTGCTTCGGCGACTGGTGCGCAGGCATCTAGACAGGTGTCCTCGTGGATTCGGGCAAAGGGCAGGGCGGTCGTAGGGCCCCTGGGGCTCGTGCGCCGGTACGACCGTCCCGGCCGGCGTACGGCGGATGAGCCGACGGACGACGAGCGGACGGGCGTGCCGACCGACGGCAGACGGCGGATGCCGGGTCACGGCGACCGCCGGTGCCGGGGCACGGCGAGCGGCGGATGCCGGGTCACGGCACGTGGTGGGTCTCAGCTCACGGCCGGCTCGGGGATCACGGCGAGCGTGCCCTCCAGGTAGGCCGCCCGGGATGCGCGGCGCTGGATCTTGCCGCTGGACGTCTTCGGGATGGTGCCCGGCTGGACCAGGACGACATCACGCACGGACAGGCCGTGGGCCTCGCCGATACCGCTGCGGACGACGTCGATGATCTTCTCCGCCTCGGAAGCCGCGTCCGGGGCGATCTCGGCGATGACGACAGCTTGTTCGCCACCGTCGCCACCGTCACCGCCGTCGGCACCGCCCGCATCGCCCGCACCGTCGACGGAGAACGCGGCGGTGCAGCCGGGGCGCAGGGCCGGGTGGGCCATCTCGGCGGTCAGTTCGAGGTCCTGCGGGTAGTGGTTGCGCCCGTCGATGACGATGAGGTCCTTGAGGCGGCCGGTGACGAACAGCTCGCCGTCGCGCAGGAATCCGAGATCGCCGGTGCGCAGGAAGCGGCCGTCGTGGCCGGTCAGGGTGGCGCGGAAGGTCTCCCGGGTGGCGAGCGCGTTGCGCCAGTAGCCCTTGGCGACGCTCGCGCCGCGCACCCAGATCTCGCCGGTCTGTCCGTCGGGGAGTTCCTCGCCACGCTCGGGGTCGGCGATGGCGACGGTGACATCGGGCCCCGGCCGGCCGCAACTGACGGCCGCGGCGTCGGACTGGCCGGCGTGCGGGCCGGTCTCCGGGGCCTGGAGCAGGGTGGGCGGGGCGTGGACCGTGCTGCCGGTGACCATCAGGGTCGCCTCGGCGAGGCCGTAGCACGGGTAAAGGGACTCACGGCGCAAGCCGGCCGGGGCGAAGGTGTCGGCGAAGCGCCGTAGCGTGGCGGCGCGGACCGGTTCGGCGCCGTTGAAGGCCACCTTCCAGCTGCCGAGGTCGAGTTCGTCGAGGAGCCGGGGGGTGGCGTGCTTGAGGCAGAGCTCGTACGCGAAGTTGGGGCCGCCACTGGTGTGCGGGCGGTAGTGGCTGATCGCGGTCAGCCAGCGCTCGGGCCGCTGGAGGAAGTGCAGCGGCGAGAAGAGTGTGGCGGTCACACCGAGGTACACGGTGTTGAGGACCGGGCCTATGAGGCCCATGTCGTGGTACACCGGCAGCCAGCTGACGAACATCTCGTGACCGCGCTCCGCGATGACGTCCGGTGTGTGGCCCATGCGCTCGGTGATGACCCGCTCGTTGTCCAGCAGGTTCCCGTGGGTGACGATCACGCCGCGCGGGGCGGATGTCGAGCCGGAGGTGTACTGGAGGAACGCGACGGAGTCGGCGGTGAGTTCGGGCTCGCGCCAGGAGCCGGCGGTCTCGTCGGGGATGTCCTCGGTGACCACGCAGGTGATGTCGGCGAGCTCGGGCAGGTGTTCCGCGAGGCCGGACAGGGCGGTGATCACCTCGCGCCCGCCGAGGATCACCTTGGCGTCGGCGTCGGCGATGAGCCGCTTCATCCGGGTCAGGGCACGGTGGTTCCGGGCGCGGCCCTGCGGTGGGACGCCGGGCACGGCGACGACTCCGGCCGCGAGACAGCCGAGGTAGCCGCAGATGAAGTCCAGGCCGGGCGGGTACAGCAGCATGGCACGGGTGCCCGCCAGGCCGCGCTCCTGGAGCCAGGCGGCGACCGCCCGGGACCGCTCGGCGAGACGGCCGTAGGAGATCTCCTGGATCTCGCCGTCGCGGTCGCCGGTCGCGAGGTAGCGGTAGGCGGTTCGGTCGGGGTGGTGGGCGGCGTGCTGGGACAGCAGATCGACCAAAGAGCGAACCATGTTGCGAGTCTCACCTGTCTGCATCGAAGGGCAACGAACTGGAGTTCGAAGGCCAGGTGCTGGAAGGGTGCGGACGCCTCGGCCGGATCGGCCCCCTTGCCGACCCTCCGTCTCGACGGTCCGCCCAGGAATCACGGCACCGACGTGCCGACCCCCGACATCCCCCCGCCCGGCTTGCTACCGGTGAGTAGCACCATAGCAACTCTCCGAGTTCGACGCGTCGAACGCAAGTAAACCCTACGTGTCAAAAGCGACTCGGCACATCAGGGGTCCCGCCCCGGGCGTCTCACGACTTCCCTGCAGACGAAAGCCCGGACACTCCCGGTGTTTCGGGTGTCCGGGCTTCGCGAGCGGGACCGGTTCTAGCCGCCGCTCAGCCGCGAGCGCAGGAGCGCCTTGCCCAGCTCGGCGCCCTTGCGGCTGTCGGCCTGGGCCTTGCGGAACAGGTCGGCCACCTCGGTGTCCTTGCCGCGCTCCGCGTCCTCGATGTAGGTCTCCAGCCGTAGCGCGTTGTTCAGGCAGGCCTCCACGTACCAGATCAGGTTGTAGTCCTTGTCCTGTGTACCGGTGACACCACCGGTCTCCGTGGCGCTGGTCACACGGACCTCCTCCCAGCGTTCTCGTTCCTGACCCGGTCCGAGTACCCGCCGACCTGCCCTGCACACAGCATGGAAGCAGACATTCCCGCACCCCGACCGGCGTCCGCGAGGAGGTCGATCAAGGCCAACTCGGGCTTGCTGTACGGCAATTCAGACAGTCCGCGCAGAAGTGAGCAGAGTCCCTTCACTTTCGGAGCGAAGTACCCGTCGACCGTGCGAGATCAGTCGATGACGGTGTGTACTGTGCTGCGAGCGGCTCGCCCGACGGCCCTCGGAACCAGCCCTGCCCGACTGCCCCGAACCGACCTCTGGACCCCATTCGATGATCGAACTACCGGACCTGGCGACCGGCGGTCTCGCCGTCGGCATGCTGTCCGCACTCGCCTTGGGCGGCGGGCTGCTGCGCGCACAGCGACAACAGGCGCGGCAACGTGCCGAGATCGACGCGCTGCGCCGCCAACTCGCAGGCGCGGTCGAAGCGTTCACGGCCGAGATCGAACATCTGGCGGCCCGGCGTGTCCCGGCCGCCGCCCAGCAGCTCGCGCATCTGCACGTCCCCGTTCCGGGTCCGCTGCATCCGCGGACCGCGGAGACACCGCTGGGACCCGCGCTGGAACACGTCCTGAACGGGCTGCGCGTGGAACTGGTCGCGCAGCGCACCCGGATCGACGCTGCCGCCCAGGCCGGGATGCGCGGGGCGACCCGTGAGATCCAGGCGGCTCTGTACCGGCTCCAGGACGCGCTCCGCGGGCTTCAGCAGAAGTACGACGACCCGGAGTTGACGCAGACCCTGTTCCAACTCGACCACGAGAACGAGCAGTCGTTGCGACGGGCGCAGGTCGCCGCCGTGGTGTGCGGGGCCTGGGTCGGGCTCGCCCGCGAGGAGTCGCATCTCGTGGACGCGGTGACCGGCGGCCATGCCCGGCTCGCGGGCTACCACCGGATCCGCGTCCACAACCACCTCGCCGCGGGCACCGGGCTCGTGTCCCACGCGGTGGAGCCCGTCGCGATCATCGTCGCCGAGCTCCTCGACAACGCCCTGCGGCACTCCGCGCCGGACACCGACATCCAGGTCAACCTGGAGCATGTCCATCACGGCGTCTGCGTCACCGTCGACGACGCGGGTCTCGGGATGACGCAGGACGAACGTGCCCGCGCACAGCGGCTGGTGGCCGGTTCCGAGCCGATCCTCCTCACCGAGCTGGGCGATCCACCACGCATGGGGCTCGCCGCGATCGGGCAGCTGACCCGGCAGTTCGACCTGACCGTCGACCTGTCCTCGCCGTCGCCGTACGGCGGGGTGCGGGCCGTGCTGCGGGTCGACAGCCATCTGCTCAGCGAGATCGACCCCACCGAGCGCCCGCCCGCCGCCAGCGCACCACGCTCCACACGCCCGGCCGCCCGGGCCGAGACGACAGGGACCGGCGAGTCCCGAGGCGAGGCGACGCGAAAGGCGTCCCCGGAGCGAGAGCAGGACACGCCCCGCGACAAGGTCTCTACCGCCTCCCGGGACGAGGCAACTGCCGCCTCCCTCGCCGAGGCGCCCCCCGACTCCCGACCCGAGCCGTCCACAACCACCGCGACCCGGCCCTCCGCCGACCCCTCCGGTACCACGCACGGATACGGCGCCGAACACGAGGACGCCACCGACGCCGTGTCGGGGCATCACGGTCCCCGGGACACCGGTGGTCTCCCGCAGCGCCGGCGCCGTCGTACCCGCATGACCCCGGCGTACGACGACGTGCCCGCTCCGAGACCCGCGGTGCGCAGTCCCGAGCAGGCCGCCGCCGCGCTCGGTG
Organism: Streptomyces coerulescens; assembly: GCF_042657965.1. Lineage (NCBI taxonomy): Bacteria > Bacillati > Actinomycetota > Actinomycetes > Kitasatosporales > Streptomycetaceae > Streptomyces > Streptomyces coerulescens. The sequence goes on along the minus strand of NZ_JBHSKM010000016.1, from coordinate 68,911 downwards.
CGCTCCAGGCCGGCACCGCGGCGGCACGGAACGAAACCGGTGAACCCACCGCCGAGGCGCGCGACACCGATCAGAACGACCACGATCACGACCATGAAGGGGGAACGGCTCGATGACCAGCCGCGAAGCGGGAGACACGGCCTGGGTGCTCGAACCGATCCTGGAGGTGCCGCACGTGGCGGCCGCCGTACTGCTCACGCGGGACGGCCTGGTGACCGGATACACGGACGCACTCACCCAGCCGTCGGCCGAGCGGGTGGCCGCGATCACCAGCACCGTGCAGGGGGCGTGCCGTACGGCGGCCGCCGCGTTCGCCGACCGGGAGCGTGCCGAGGTGCGGCAGGTCGTGATCGAGTCCGACCACGGCTATGTGCTGATCGTGCCGACGGACCACGGTTCCTGTGTCGCCGCGTACGGGGACGGGGAGGTGCGCCTGGACATGCTGGCGCACCGCGTGCACTCGCAGGTGGCGAAATTGGGCGAGAAGGCGATGGCCGCCGCGCCCCGAGGTACCGACGGCGGCGCGTCGGCATGACCGGCCGCCGTGGCGGCCGCCCCCTGGTCCCCGCGTATCTGTCGACCGGCGGCGTGGCCCGGCCCAGCCGCCCCCATCTGGAGCGGCTGTCGGTGCTCACCAGCACCCGTACGGTCGCGCCCGTCGGTCTGCCCGCGGCACAACTCGCCCTCCTCGACGCCCTGGACGACGGTTCGCTCACGGTGGTGGAGGCGGCGGCGCTGCTGCGGCTGCCCGTGTCCGCCGTACGCGTTCTCGCGGGCGCGCTGATCGACCGGGAGCTGGCGTCGTCCCGCGCGCCGATCCCGCCCGCCGAGCGCTTCGACCCCGACCTGCTGAAAAGAGTGGCCGATGGCCTTCGCGCCCTCAAGCACACCTAGCCGCACCGACGACGCGCCCCGTGACTCCGGGGACATCCACCTGCCCGACACGGCCCGTGAACTGGTCAAGATCCTGGTCGCCGGCCCGTTCGGCGTCGGCAAGACGACCCTGATCGGTTCCGTCTCCGAGATCCGGCCGCTGCACACCGAGGAACCGATCAGCGAGGCGTCCGCGCCACTGGACGATCTGGCCGGGGTGCGGGACAAGTCGACGACCACGGTCGCCGTCGACTTCGGCCGGATCAGCCTGCCGGGCGGGGTGGTGCTGTATCTGTTCGGCACGCCCGGGCAGGAGCGGTTCCGGGCGCTGTGGGACGACATCGCCTACGGCGCGCTGGGCGCGCTCGTCCTGGTCGACAGCCGCCGTATCGACGCGTCGTTCGACGTGCTGGGGCTGGTGGAGGAGTCGGGGCTGCCGTACGCGGTCGCCTTCAACGCCTTCCCGGACGCGCCCCGGCACCACAGCGAGGAACAGCTGCGCGCCGCCCTGGACCTGACGCCCGGCACACCGATGGTGACGTGCGACGCGCGCGACGCCGACTCGTCCGTCGACGCGCTGCTCGCACTGGTCCAGCACCTGATCGACCGTCACGCCCCGGAGGACCGGTGACCCGGATGACCACCCACTCCCCCGACCGGCAGGCCTTCTCCCGCTCGGCCCCCGTGCGGCTGTGGGAGGACGGCTTCGCACTGGATCCCTATCCCTACTACGACGCCCTGCGCGCCCAGGGCCCGGTCGGCTGGGCGGAGTTGGCGCCGGGCGTGCCGGCGTACGTCGTCACCGACCGGCGGGCGGCGCTGGATCTGCTGCACGACACGGAGACGTTCTCGCACGATCCGCGGCCGTGGGAGGCCACGGTCGCCGACGACTCACCGGTCCTCGGCATGATGCGCTGGCGGCCCAACACCCTGTTCGCCGACGGGGCGGCCCATGTCCGGTACCGCACTTCGCTGATCGACACCTTCGACCGGATCGAGCCGCACGATCTGCGGGCCCGGGTCCACCGGGCGGTGCGGGTGCTGGTCGGCCGGTTCGGGCCGAAGGGCGAGGCCGATCTGGTGGGCGAGTTCGCCCGGCCGCTGATGGCGCTGGTGTTCAACAGCCTCTTCGGGCTGCCGGACAGCCAGAGCGACCGGCTGAATGTGGCGCTGGGCAAGATGATGGAGGGCGGCGCCGAAGCGGCCGAGGGCGAGACGGAGTTCGCCGGCTACGTACTGGAGCTGATCGCGGCCAAGTCCGAGCAGCGGGGCGACGACCTGCCGAGCCGGCTGCTCGACCACCCCGCCGGGCTCACCCCGGAGGAGGTCACCTGGCAGGTGTTCCTGACGCTGGGCGCCGGGCACGAGCCGACGGCCAACCTGGTGTCGAACGCACTCTCCCGCATCCTCGGCAACCCGCAGTACTACTCCACCCTCACCAGCGGGGCCCGCCCGGTGACGGACGCCGTGGTGGAGGTCCTGCATCACGAGACCCCGCTGGCCAACTACGGCATCCACTACGCGCGCGGCCCGGTGTCCTTCCACGGCGCCTGGATCAGGGCCGCGGTGCCGGTCGTCGTCTCGTACGGGGCGCTCGCCCACTTCGCCGAGCGCGAGGTCACCGGGGAGCGCCATCCCCGGGACGCCTCGCATCTGTCGTGGTCGGCGGGTCCGCACGCCTGTCCGGTGCGGCAGCACACGCTGCTCATCGCCACCGAGGCGATCGAGCGGCTCACGCAGTGGCTGCCCGATCTGGAGCCGGTGCTGCCGCGGGAGCGCCTGACCTGGCGGCCCGGCCCGTTCCACCGCTCGCTGACCTCGTTGCCCGTCCGGTTCAGCTCTCGCTCCCCCGACCAGCCAGGAGTTCACTCGTGACCGTGTCCGACCGCACCGACCGCTTCGCCCTCGACCCGTTCGGCGCAGACATCCCCGGCGAGAGCGCCCGGCTGCGCGCCCTCGGCCCGATCGTGCCCGTGGACCTGCCGGGCGGTATCCCCGCGTGGGCGCCCACGGGTTACGACACGCTGAAGGAACTCATCCTCGACCCCCGGGTCAGCAAGGATCCCCGGCGGCACTGGCGGCTGTGGCCGGAGATCGCCGAGCACCCGTCCTGGGTCTGGATCCTGGGCTGGGTCGGCGTGGTCAACATGCTCTCGACGTACGGCACCGACCACGCCAGGCTGCGCAAGCTGGTCGCGCCGAGCTTCACCCAGCGGCGCACGGAGGTGATGCGTCCGCGTGTGGAGGCGATCACCGCGGAGCTGCTCGACGCGCTCGACAAGGGTGACGCGGAAGTCGACCTCAAGGCCGCGTTCGCCCATCCGCTGCCGATGCGGATGATCTGCGAACTGTTCGGTGTCCCCGACGAGTTGCGGGACGCGACCGCCACCCTCATCGCCGCGATCATGGACACCTCCGACCCGAGTCCGGAGCACGCCGCGTTCGTGCAGGAGCAGATCGGCACGGTGCTGCCCGCGCTCATCGCCCATCGCAGCGAGCACCCCGGGGACGATCTGACGACCGAGCTGATCCGGGTGCGCGACGAGGACGGTGACCGGCTCAGCGACGAGGAGCTGCTGTACACGCTGCTGCTGGTCATCGGCGCCGGATTCGAGACCACGGTCAACCTCATCGGCAACGCGGTCGTCGCCCTGCTGACCCATCCCGAGCAGCTGGCCGACGTACGGTCCGGGAAGATCGGCTGGGACGCGGTGATCGACGAGACACTGCGCGTGCACCCGTCGATCGCGTCGCTGCCGCTGCGGTTCGCCGTCAGCGACATCGAGGTCGGGGACGTGACCGTCGCGGCCGGGGACGCCATCATCACGACGTACGCCGCCGCGGGGGTGGATCCCGCGCACTACGGCGCGGACGCGGACTCGTTCGACGCCTCGCGCGGGGCCGACGACCATCTGGCGTTCGGGATCGGTGTGCACCGGTGCATCGGCGCGCCGCTGGCCCGCGTCGAGGCACTGACGGCGCTGCCGGCCCTCTTCGACCGCTTCCCCGACCTGCGGCTCGCCGCGCGCGAGGAGGAGTTGCGTCAGGTGCCGTCGTTCATCGCGTTCGGCTGGCAGAGGATCCCGGTGCTGCTGCGCGGATGACGTCTGCCGGGCCCGTATGACGGCTTCAGGCGCGGGGACGCGACCGGTCCCCCGTTCCGGTCGTGTCCCCGCGGAGTGTCGAACTTACGTCTGCGACGGAGACCTTGGGTATCGCGTCGGTGCCCACTGAGGGCGCCTCGGCACTCACCCGTGCACAAGTGAGTCCGGAAGGCCCGTTTTCGCCCCGTGGAGGGCGGGCTGATCCGGGTCGTCCAGGGCGAGATGGGCCAGGACGACCTCGTAGAGGTCGCTGCCGCCGGCCAGCAGTTGGCGTTCGAGGACGGGTTCCGCGCTGCGGACGTGCTCGCGGACGGTCTGGGCGTGGACGCCGAGGGTCTGCGCCGTCCGTTCGGCGTTGGCGCCCTCGGCGATCCAGGTGCGCAGGGTGCGGCGCAGGTCCCGGGTGTCCTGATCGAGGTGCGCGAGGAGATCCTGTGACCAGGTGCGTATCGCGGGGCCCGACAACAGGCCGGACAGCGAGACGGGGGTCTTGTCCGAACTGTCGGTCTCGGCCGGTGTGTCGGCCTGGCTCACCTGGATGTTGAGCGCCAGATGGACGACGGCTCGGGCCGTGAGATTGCCGAAGTCCGTGCGCAGCAGCGTTTCGACGCGCTCCATGCGGGCGCGGACGGTGTTGCGGCTGACGCCGAGGACCTTGGCGGCGTTGACGGCGGTGAACTCCAGGCCGAGCCGGGTGGTGGCGAGCAGTTCGGCGCGGGTGTGGTGGGGCACGGTGTCGAGCGGGCGCAGCAGCCGGCCGGTCCACTCGCGCAGGGCCACGGGGTCGATGAGGCGCTCTGGGTGGGTGCGTTCGGCGTAGACGGCCGCCTTGTCGGGGCGGAAGTGGGCGACGGCGAGGGCGCTGACGGCCTGTCCGTACGCGGTGGCGGTACGGGCCAGGCTGTTCCGGGCGCTGCCGCCGATGAAGGTGCGGGGGCGCCCGCCGATCAGTGCCCGCAGCTCCCGGGCCTCCGGCTCGCCGGGCGTCACGACGATCACATGCTCGTCCACCGCCGGGCAGAGCACCACGAGCGCCCGCTCGCCCGTCACGTGGATGCACTCCTCGGCGACCGTGTCGCGCTCCTCCGCGGTGCCTTCCACGACGTGGACACTGGCGGTGTCGGTGTCGAGGAGGCCGGGCCACAGTCCCGCGGCGACACGGCGCGCGGAGACGGTGTCCTCCACCATCAGCAGTTGCAGGATCGCCAGCCGCAGATCCGACGTGGCCTGTTCGAGCCGGAGTCCGGCGGCGGTGGTCTCGTCCGCCTTGAGCAGGAGCTCGATGACCTGGACGGTGTGGGTGACGATGTCGGAGGTGCGCCGGTCGAAGGGCGTCCGGCGTGACACGGCGAGCACGCCCGCCGCCGAGGGGTTCGGATACGTCACCCTGACCAGCCGCAGATGACGCCCCTGTCCCTCCCAGGCGGCGGAGGCGATCCGGCCGGCCGCGACGGCCGCGACGAGGTCCTCGTCCAGAGGCGCTCGTGTACCCGCGACGAGCCGGCCGATGTCGTCCTGAAGAGACGCGGCGCCCTCCACGGCGTCGGCGAGCCAGGCCACGACCCGGCGGACGTCCCGCCCATGGGGCCGCAGATGCTCCAGCAACTCCTGAGCCCACGCCGACCCGTCGGTGCTCCCCGTCCCCGCCCGACGGTCCCCGTCCTCTCTGCCAGCCACTCGGCCTTCACCTCGTCCTGCACTTCATCCAGCACGTACCGGTCGGGGACGTTACCTCACGCGTCCGCGACCGCAGGGTGCCCGGCCACCGACTCGAACGTCCAGACGTTGCCGACGTTGCGTCCGCTACGGCGCATGACGACGCCCAGGACCGCGGTGAGGTCCTCCTCGACCTCGGTCAGCAGATCGGCCCCGAAGACGCACAGGGATTCCTCCCAGGGATGCCAGAAGGTGCCCAACCGCAGATCCGTGGTGAGGTACTTGTGGTAGTCACCCGCCCAGCAGGCGGCTCCGGGCCAGCTCGGTCGGCCCGGTCCGCCGACGCGGGTGGGATCGAAGACGTATCCCTGGTGGTTCCAGTCCGCCGAGTACAGCGGCTCGCCGGGGCGGACACAGGCGCGCAGGCCGCGCTCGACGATCGCCTGCACGCGCCGGACGAGGTGATCGTCGGGGAGCTCGGTGAACCGCCGGCCTCCGGCGTCGCCGATGTCGCCCACGTGCCAGGTGACCGAGGCCTCCGGCTCCTCGACACCGGGGTAGTGGGTGATGCTCGGCCTGAACGAGAACCTGTCCTTGAAGTCGTGCAGAAGCCCGTCGTACTCGGGCTCGGCGAGCAGTGCCCGGACCGGGCGAGTGGTGGCCGGGGTCGATCCCGGCGGATCCCAGCGGTACGTCCGAACGCGGGACACCTCCTCGAACCCGGCCGCGATCAACGCCGTCGCCACCTCAAGGTCCGCGGTCTCGGCGACGACGTGCGTGATGCCCTTCGGCGGCACGGAAGCGGACGCCCACCGCGCCCACAAGGGCAGGAATTCGGGGTGTGGTCCGGTCATCCCCTGGATCGCGAGAAAGCCGGTGCCCTCCAGGTGCTCGGCCCAGCCCACGCCGGTCAGCCGCGTCTCCGACTCCAGCAGTTGGATGTGGGTCCGGTGGTAGAGCCCCACGTGATCGGCCCGGAGTTCGGCGTAGGCCTTGCGGTACGGTCCCCCGCACGCGGTCAGCTCCGCGACCTCGCGCGTCCTGTGGTCACCGTGGCGCATACCGCGCACCCGGTGCCGGCGCGGCGGCCGCGCATCGACGCTCAGGCCCGACAGGTCGGCGATCAGCAGGGACGACTCGGGTCCGGGGCGGAAACCGACGGCCTTGAAGAACTCGTCGGGTGAGACCTCGTCATGGCCGTAGGTCCGCCACTCCAGGGGCTCGTCCCGCTCGGCGCACGCCTCCTGCTGCCGGCGGATCAGGGTGGCCGTCTGCGTCGAGGTGGTCGTGGCAGGCAACGGTGCGTGCCGGACGGTCGCGTGCGTGCCGTGGTGCACGCGGATCAGCGGGCCGTCCTGGGCGAGGACGGCTCCCACGGGCGGCGGCCACGGGACATGGCCGCGCACTCGTTCGTCGTACGTCCGCGCCAGCACTCCCACCAGTCGTCGCCCCCTCACCGCGCCCCTCGCGGTCATTGTGTGGAAGCCGGATTCCGCATTCCAGCGAATTACCCTCCGGTACGGCCGTATGCGCCGGACCTGGCTGTCCCGGCCTGCGCCGCCGTGGGGGCGTGCAGGGCATAGGCTCGGTGAATGGCGAAGTACTTCGATGTGCACCCCGACAATCCCCAGCCGCGCACCATCGCCCAGGTCGCGGACAGTGTCCGTTCGGGTGCGCTGATCGCGTATCCGACGGACTCCTGCTATGCGTTGGGCTGCCGGCTGGGCAGCCGTGACGGTATCGACCGGATCCGCGCGATTCGCCGACTGGACGACCGGCACCACTTCACTCTCGTCTGCCAGGACTTCGCGCAGCTGGGGCAGTTCGTGCGGATCGACAACGACGTGTTCCGCGCGATCAAGGCGTCGACGCCGGGCAGCTATACGTTCATCCTGCCCGCGACGCGGGAGGTGCCGCGCATGCTCCAGCATCCGAAGAAGAAGACGGTGGGCGTGCGTATCCCCGACCACGTGGTGACGCAGGCTCTGCTCAGGGAGCTCGGGGAGCCGCTGCTGTCCAGCACGCTGCTGCTGCCCGACGAGGAGGAGCCGATGACCCAGGGCTGGGAGATCAAGGACCGGCTCGACCATGTGCTGGACGCGGTCGTCGACTCCGGGGAGTGCGGCACCGAACCGACGACGGTGATCGACTTCTCGGGTGGCGAGGCCGAGATCGTGCGCGAGGGGGCCGGCGACATCTCTCGGTTCGAGTAAAGCCGCCGCCGAGCGGGAGGGGGTGCCGCGGGCTGTTGGATGGTGCATGAAACCATGTGCGCGGCCCGGCTCCACCGGGTCGGCGACCCGTTCGCCGTGGACTGCGCAGAGAGGCAACCCCCATGACCTCCGTACAGGGAACCGCCGTCGACATCCCCACCGAGGACGGCATCGCCGACGCCTATCTCGCCCACCCCGCGGACGGCGAGCCCCGTCCGGCGGTCCTGCTCTACATGGACGCCTTCGGACTGCGACCGCGACTGGAGTCGATGGCGGACCGGCTCGCCGGGGCCGGGTACACGGTGCTGGTGCCCAACGTGTTCTACCGGGCCGGGCGGGCCCCGGTCGTCGACCTGCCCGAGTTCATCGATCCGGCGGCACGGCCGGAGATCTTCCAGAGCATCATGCCGATGATGCGGCAGCTGACGCCCGAGGCGGCGATGCGGGACGCCGGCGCCTATCTGCGGTGGCTGGCCGACGCCCCGGCGGCGGTCGACGGCCCGGTCGCGCTGACCGGCTACTGCATGGGCGCCCGGCTGTCCCTGCTCACCGCCGGCACGTATCCGGACCGGGTCGCCGCGGCGGCCGGCTTCCACGGCGGCCGGCTGGCGACGGAGGCGCCGGACAGCCCGCACCTGGTGGCCGAACACGTCACCGCCGAGCTGTACTTCGGGCACGCCGACCAGGACCCGTCCCTGCCCGCCGAGCAGATCGAGCGCCTGGAGAACACGCTCACCGAGGCCGGCGTCCGGCACCGCTGCGAGGTCTACGCGGGCGCCGGGCACGGCTACACGCAGTCCGACACCTCCGCCTACGACCGCGAGGCGGACGAGCGGCACTGGGCGGCACTTCTGGATCTGCTGAAGCGGACGTTCTGAGTCCGCGGCCGGCCGCAACGCCCTGTCCGGCTCTCACGTCGCGGGCCCGGCCGGGTCCGCCGCCCCCGCCATGACGGCGACCGTGGACCGGACCCATGGACAAAGACCGGCGACGCTCGGACGAAGGCCCGGTGGTGTTCCGTCGTGCCGGTCTCCGGGCGGTGGCAGGGGATGTGCGCGGCGGACGCAGGGTTGCCGGGTACACCCGGTCGGCGGTGTCCGGCAGCCCTCAGTGGTTGCGACGGCGGCGCAACGGAGTACGGCTCATGGCCGCCGCGACGCGGAGTCCCCCGCCGCCCCCTCCTGAACGCACGTGCGCCGCCGGAAGGGCAGGCGCAAGCTGGAACGGTGCCGGCATCGCCCGCCGGCGCGACCAGACGTGTGGGGAGTATCCGGATGACCTCGATGGCGAACCTGCCCGACGTGGTGTCACGCGAGGAGTGGCTCGCCGCCCGCAAGGAGCTGCTGGCCAGGGAGAAGGAGCTCACCCGGGCACGCGACCGGGTCAACGCCGAGCGGCGGCGGCTGCCGATGGTCCGCGTCGACAAGCCGTACGTCTTCGAGGGGCCGAACGGACAGGCCGGCCTGCTCGACCTGTTCGAGGGGCGGCCCCAGCTGGTCGTGCACCACTTCATGTGGACGTACGACATCGACGCCGACGGCACCGAGCACCCCCGTGACACGGGCTGCTCCAGCTGTTCCTCGGCGGCCGATCAGATCCCGGCCCGGCTGCGGCAGCTGAAGGTCCGCAACACCGCCCTGGCCGCGGTGAGCCGGGCGCCGTACGCGAAGCTCGCCGCGTACCGGGAGCGGATGGGGTGGACGTTCCCCTGGTACTCCTCGGCGGGCAGCGACTTCAACTACGACTTCCACGCCACCGTCGACGAACGGGTCGCACCGGTGCAGGTGTCCCACCGCGACGAGGCCGAGCTGGCCGAGGCCGGGGAGCCGTGGTCGCCGGAGATGCGCGGCGACTATCCGGGAATCAGCGCGTTCCTGCGCGTCGGGGACGAGGTCTTCCACACCTACTCCACGTACGGCCGTGGCATCGAGGAGTTCCACAACGGCTACCCGTACCTCGATCTCACCGCGCTCGGCCGCCAGGAGGCGTGGGAGGAGCCGAAGGGTCGGGCAAAACCTCTGGGCCTTCAGGTCGGCGGGCCCGGCATGCGGCTGCCCGACGAGTACGACGTGTGACGATGCCGGTTCAGGACGGCGTCAGGGAGACGGAACTCGGTGAGCGGCAGGCGTGGCGGGACTGTCTGCTCGGCGGGGCGGTGTTCGCGGTGGGCATGGCCGGGACCACGCTGCCGACTCCCCTCTACGGCCACTACCAGGACAAGTTCGGGTTCTCCGAGCTGACGGTGACCATCGTGTACGCCGTGTACGCCTTCGCGGTCATCGGCGTCCTGCTGGTCGCGGGCAACGCCTCGGACACCGTCGGCCGGCGACCGGTGATCCTCTCGGCCCTGGGATGCGCGGCCGCGAGTGCGGTCTGTTTCCTGCTGGCGAGCGCATTGGGCTGGCTGTATGCGGGGCGGTTGCTGTCGGGTCTGTCGGCCGGTCTGCTCACCGGGGCCGCCACGGCGTACGTCATGGAGCTGGCGCCGCGCGACGGCGCCGCCCGCGCCACGCTGGTCGCGACCGCCGCCAACATGGGCGGGCTGGGCTGCGGTCCCCTGCTCGCCGGGGTGCTGGCGCAGTACGCTCCCTGGCCGCTGTATCTGCCGTTCGCCGTGCACTTCGCCCTGGTGGCCTGCTCGGCGGCGGTCGTGCTGAGGCTGCCGGAGACGGTTCGGGAGCGGCGGTCACTCGGCACCGTACGGCCGCAGAGGCCGAGCCTGCCGCCGCCGGTGCGGCCGGTCTTCGGGCCCGCGGCGACCGCCTCGTTCGCGGGTTTCGCGCTGTTCGGTGTTTTCACGTCGGTCAGTCCGGCCTTCCTCGCGGAGTCCCTGGACGAACGCAACCACGCCGTGAGCGGACTCGTCGTGGCGATGGCCTTCTTCGCCTCGACCGCGGGGCAACTGGCCGTCGGCCGGGTGGGGGTGAGCCGGTCGCTGCCGCTCGGCTGCGCGCTGCTGCTCGTCGGGCTGGCCCTGCTGGCGGGAGCGCTGTGGTGGGACCTGCTGGCGCTGGTGGTGGCGAGCGCGATCGTCGGCGGGATCGGTCAGGGGCTGGCGTTCCGGGCGGCCTTGTCGGCGGTGGCCGCGGCCTCGCCGGCGGACCGGCGCGCGGCCGTCATTTCGACGCTGTTCGTGGTGGCGTACGGCGGTATCTCGCTCCCGGTCATCGGCGTGGGGGTGCTGACCGGCCCGATGGGTCTGGAGGGTGCGGGTCTGGTGTTCATCGCCTGTATGACGCTCCTGGTGACGTCGGCAGCCGCCTATCTGATCAGGCGGCCGGTGCCCGCGGAGGCGTGAGCCCTTCGACGGCTAGGCGGTCCCTGACAGGGAGTCGAGCCATGCGGTCAGCAGCCGGATGGTCTCCTGCGGGCGTTCCTGCTGGATCCAGTGGCCACAGCCGTCGAGGACGTGCGAGGAGCTCAGGCCGGGCAGGGTGGTGGGATAGGCGGCGATCGCGTCGGCGAGCCAGGTGGTCGAGGGGTCCAGCGCACCGCCGAGGAACAGGGAGGGCTGGGTGACGGGGGCGCCCGTGTGTTCGGCGAGGTCCGCCCAGTCCCGGTCCATGTTCCGGTAGCGGTTCAGGGCGCCGGTCAGGCCGGTGCGTTCGAACTCCCCCGCGTAGACGTCCAGGTCCGACGCGTCCAGCCAGGCGGGCGCAGGGCCGGCGGGGAAGCGGTCGCGCAGGGTGCCGCCCGGGGTGACGAAGTGCGGGTCGGGGGCGCCGGGGCCCGGCATGGTGTCGGCGGACAGGGCGGCGTAGAAGCCGGCGAGCCAGCCGCGGACGTCGGGCTCGATCTCGGCCTCGGCGCGGCCCGGCTGCTGGAAGTAGGAGACGTAGAACTCCTCCGGGCCGCCCATCCCCGCGAACACCTCGCTCGGCTTCGGGCCGCCGGGCGGGGTGTAGGGCACGCTCAGCAGGCCGACCGCGCGGAACACGTCGGGGCGCAGGAGCGCGGAGCCGGCGGCAATGGTCGCGCCCCAGTCGTGCCCCACGATGACGGCCTCGCGCTCGCCCAGGGCGTCCACCACGGCGACGTTGTCCTCGACCAGCTCCAGCATCCGGTACGCGTCCACCGGCTCGGGCCTGGAGGAGCGGCCGTATCCGCGTACGTCGATGGCGACCGCACGGTATCCGGCGGCCGCGAGTGCCGGCAGTTGGTGGCGCCAGGAGTACCAGCACTCCGGGAACCCGTGCACGAGGAGGACCAGCGGCCCTGTCCCCTGTTCCGCGAGGTGGATCCTGCCCGCGGGAGCGGGGACCAGACGGTGTGTGAGGTCCGTCGACGTGGCGGGGGCGGGGTGCGGCATGTTTCCTCCCGGGCGGCGCAGGGGCGGCGCGTATGGCCCTGCCATCCTGCGTCGGCAGGGACAGGCGTCGCGATCCTCGTTGCCGGTTCGGCAAATTCATCAGACCCGACGACCCCGGTCTCCCCCTCCCCTCTCCGTGCGCGCCGACAGAGCCCGGCGCAGGCATGCGGCGAGGCGGGCGGCGATCGTGCCGTCCGGGTCGAGGCGGGGGTTGAAGATCGTGACGTCGAGTCCCATGGCACCGGGGGCGGCCAATGCCGTGCTCAGGACGCTCTCCAGTTCGTGCCAGGTCAGCCCGTCCGGCTGCCGGTAGTCGACGGCGGGCATGATCGCGTCGTCCAGGACGTCGACGTCGAGGTGTACCCAGAACCCGGTGTTCGTGCCCGCGGTGAGCCGGTCCACGACCCGGCGCGCCGCGGCGGCCGTTCCGGAGGCGCGCACCGCGTCCAGTTCGAGGGCGTGCAGGCGGGGTGGCAGCGGCTGCATCCCGGCCTCGGCGGATTCTTCCGTGTCGCGGAACGCGAAGGCCACCACGTCCTCGTCCCGCAGCAGGGGCCCGCGTCCCTCCAGGTCGGTGAGGAGGCTCGGGCCGCGGCCCGTGGCGAGGGCCAGTTCCATCGAGGCAGCCTCACCGTTGGGCTCCGCCGAGGGCTGGTAGAAGTCGGTGTGCCCGTCGAGGAACAGCAGTCCGGGGCGTCCGCGACGGCGCAGGGCGAGGAGGTTGCCGAGCAGGACGGTGCAGTCCCCGCCGAGGACGACGGGGAATCGGCCGCCGTCGAGGACGTCGCCGACGGCGTCGGCCAGCCGGACGGAGTAATCCGCGATGCCGTGCGGGTTGAGGACGCCGGTGTCGGCGTCGCGCTCCGGATCGTAGGGCGGTGGGGCGATACGGCCGGCCCGTACCGCGTGCAGACCGGTGAGCAGACCCGCCTCCAGGAGGGCCGCCGGCAGGTCCTGGACGCCGGACGGCCGCAGGCCCAGGACGGACGGCGCCTCGATGATCGCGAGCTCCTCCATGTCCGGCCCTTCCCGCCGATACCCGCCGTGTGCCGCCCCCGTCCCTCCACTCCATCTGTGCCACATCCGCGGGCCCGACACCACTCGTGGCCGCGGCAGGCCGGTCCGAGCCCGGTGGCCGAATCTCGCCCATGTGTGACCGGAGTCGACCCATGGTGGTGCAGAGTTCAACGGCTACCGGCGGTAAAGGCTTGCTTCCCGCTCTGTTGCCCCGTACACCTTGCTCCACAACTGGCCACGACTCTGGGGGGAGTTGGCTTCATGGAAGGTACGGTTGACGGGTTCCGCTACGGTGCGGTGACCCCGGTGGCGGCCTATCTGATGGCCTGCCTGGGAGGGGCGTTGGGACTGCGGTGCATCGTGCGGTCCCTGCTGGGCGGACAGTCGTGGAAGCCGGGCTGGCTGGCGCTCGGCGCCGCGTCCATCGGCTCCGGGATCTGGACGATGCACTTCATCGCCATGATCGGGTTCCAGGTCGAGGAGACCCGGATCCGCTACGACACGGCACTGACCGTCCTCAGTCTGGTCGTGGCGATCGTCGTGGTCGGCGTCGGCGTGTTCATCGTCGGCTATCTGGGCGCGGGCCGGGCTTCGCTGGGCAGCGCGGGCGTCGTCACGGGGCTCGGGGTGGCGGCCATGCACTACCTGGGGATGGCGGCGCTGCGCCTCGACGGCGACCTGGAGTACAAGGCGTTCACCGTCGTGCTGTCGGTCCTGATCGCGATCGTCGCCGCGACCGCCGCGCTGTGGGCGGCCGTCACGATCCGCGGCTTCCTCACCAGTCTCGGGGCCAGCCTCGTCATGGGCGTGGCGGTCTCCGGGATGCACTACACCGGCATGGCGGCCGTGAGTGTCCATCTGCACGGCACGACCGGCGCCTCGTGGGCCGGTGACTCGCCCACCTCGTTGCTGCTCCCCATGCTGCTGGGGCCGATCGTCTTCCTCGTCCTGGCCGGAGTGGTCGTGATGTTCGACCCGCTCCTGGTCCTCGGCGAGGGCAGGACAGGCTCCCCCGAGGAAACGCCCCAACGCACCGGACCGGCCCAACAGCCGGAACACGACTCCGCGTTGAAGACTCCCGCCTGGACGGCGCGGTCAAGACGGGAGAGCTACGCTCGCAGGAGGTGAACGGGGCGATGCGGTGGGCGTGACGGCGCGCCACGCCCCCGAACCCCTGCTCTGCGTCCTCTAGATCATTGTTACGGTGCTCCGGTGTCTGACTCCTCTCGCGATACCGCCGAAGGCGCCGGCTGGGGCGCCACCGAACTCGGCACGTACAAGCGGCTGATGCCGACCGAGGTCGAGAAGATCTCCTGGCTCGACCCCAGAATGCTGTGGGCCGCCCGCAACGGTGTCCTGGCCTCCTGGTTCGGGGACCCGACGGGCCGTACCCGCAGTCGCTGGGTGGCCGAGCGGGCGGCCGCCGGCGTACCCGCCGACAAGGTGATCCGACGCGACGACCCCGACCGTTTCTCGTTCCTCGTCATCGGCGACACCGGCGAGGGCGACGACCCTCAGTACTCCGTCGTACCGGGCTTCCTCAAAGCCGGTCAGGACACCCGGTTCGCGGTGCTCGCCAGCGATGTGATCTACCCGGTCGGCAGTGCCGACGACTACGGCACCAAGTTCTTCCGGCCGTACCGGGACTACCAGGCGCCCATATACGCGATACCGGGCAACCACGACTGGTACGAGGACCTCGGCGCGTTCATGCGCGTCTTCTGCGACGACGCACCGCCCCTCGCCCCGGAACCCGCGCCGCGCGTGCTCAGCAAGGCCTGGCTGCGGCGGCTGCTGTGGCACAAGCCGCGCAAGGGCGACGGCCGACGGCTGGACGCGGCACGGCAGTTGAGGTCGGCCGCCGCACAACAGGCGGTGCAGCCCGGGCCGTACTGGGCGATCGACGCCGGGCCGGTGCGGATCATCGGCATCGACACCGGGCTGCTCGGCACCCTCGACGCCGAACAGGGCGCATGGCTGCGCGAGGTGTCGCAGGGGCCCCGCCCGAAGATCCTCATCACGGGCTCGCCCCTGTACGTGGACGGCGCCCACCATCCCTGCGCCATCGAGGGCGGCGGCACCGTCGACGCCATCGTCCGAGACCCGGCGCACCGCTATGTCGCCGCGATCGGCGGGGACATCCACAACTACCAGCGCTACCCGGTCCAAGTGGACGGCCGCACGATCCAGTACGTGGTCTCGGGCGGCGGCGGCGCGTTCATGCACGCCACGCACACCATCCCGCGGGTCGACGTCGCGAACGTCACCGAGAAGGAGTTCCGCTGCTATCCGCTGCGCGGCGACTCCCTGGCGTTCTACAGCAGGCTGTACGGCCGTCGTCTGCGCCTGCGCCGCTTCTTCACCCTCACCGAGGCCGAGGCGTCGGCCGTGGTCGCCGAGCGCCTGGAGATGCCGCTCACCCGTGCCCAGCAGAAGACCGCCCGCATCACCTGGCGCACCCGCCTGGTGGCGGGGCTGCTCGGGGCCGGCCGCCGCCCCGACCGCACTGCCCGTCTCCGCCTCCCGGTGCGCAAGATCTACACGTCGTTGTTCTCACCGAGTTCGGCGACGTACAGCCCGCCGTTCTTCAAGCAGTTCCTCCGGCTGGACGTCACGCCGGAGACCGTCCGGATTCGCTGCTACGCCGCCACCGGCAGCCGTGCGCAGGAGCTGGACCCGCCGGTCGAGGACGAGGTGACGATCCCGTTGGTCTGACCGCGCACGACGCGGCTGTGCGCGGATCCTCACCGACCTCGCGACCCGGCTGGGTCCGGCGCCGGGCCTGCGCTCACCGGCGGGCCGGGCGGCAGTCCGTCGCCCGGCCCGACGACGCGGTCGAGCAGGTGCAGCGGGGCGGGCCGGATCCCGGCCGCCTCGGCCGCGTCCCAGTGGGCGAGAGCGCGGGGCAGATCGACGAGGCCGTGGATCAGGGGCAGTTCGCCCGGGGACCGGCCGGACGCGCCGAGGTGGGCGTGCAGCAGTGACTCCAGTCGGCAGGAGGCCAGGGTGCCCGGGATCCCGGGCCGCAGGGCGAAGCCCGCGCTCGCCACGGCGGGCAGGTCCTCGGCGAGCCGGGTGCGGGTGGCGCCGAGGGACAGCAGACCCCCACCGACGACCAGGACGTCCCGGTCCCGGTCCATCCGGTCCAGGGCGCCCGCGGTGTCGAAGCAGTGCGGGAAGGAGTCGTCGACCACGATCGTGCCGGGGCGCAGTCGAGCGACGTCCAGAAGGCGCGTCGCACCGCTGACGGCGGTGACGATCACATCGGCCCCGTAGACGGCGGCCGGGAGTTTCCGTCCCGACCCGACGACCTCGACCGGCATCCCCGGATGTTCGGCCGACAGCTCCGCCGCCAGCTTTTCCAGCCGGACGGTGCTCCCCGGCAGGTCGCACAGCAGCAGCCGGGCCGGCGGACGGGGCGATGTCGCCAGCAGCAGCCGCAGCGACGAGACGCCGATCGAACCGCAGCCGACGACGGCGAGGGTGACCGCGTCGAGGCGGTGGTCCTTCGCCGTGAGCGCGGCACCGACGGTCTTCACGACCGCCACGGTGGTCGACGCGTGTCCGGTGGTGATCGCCGCGCCGGTCGTGGTCTCCCGCAGCACGTCGTAGCCGTAGCCGGTCAGGGACGGGATCATGCCGGCGAGGGAGACACAGCGGGCGCCGAGAGAGGCGGCGTGCTCGACGGCGCGGGCGGTGCGGGCCGCCAGCTCGCCGGTCGGTGCCAGTTCGTCGGCGAAGAGCGGGAGCGCGACGAAGCCGGAGTCGCCCAGCGGGGTCCCGGTCTCCTCCAGCAGACGGGCCCGCCCGTCCGGGAAGAGGAGCCCCCGGATCTGCTCACGCCCGAGACCGGGAGTGTCGTACGGCAGTCCGGCCAGGGCGGCGAGATGGTGGGGAGCGGGGAGGTACCCGACGAGCGCGGCGTCGAGGCGAGTGCGCCGCGGTCCGCGCGGGCCGCGCACGGCATCCCTCAACTGCCTCCGCATACCCTCGGCGAACCCGGTCACCTCACCGGGCGTGAGGGCGTCCGCGGCCGCCCGCACGGTCACGCGCAGCCCCTCCCCGTCCCCCACCGGGCGCACGGCCAGGAACACATCGGTGCCCAGCGGCGGCGGGGCGAGGGAGTTGTCGGACTCGTCGGCGTGCAGGGACAGGCCGCCGCTCTCCGCGGTGCCGAGTGAGGTGAAGTCGAGGAAGGTGAAGAAGAACTGGGCGTGGCACGGCAGTCCGGCCGCCGTGCGCACCTCGCTGGGCCCTTCGGCCCGTGCCAGATCCGCCTCCGCGGCCAGCCGCCGCAAGTCGTCGTCGAAGGTGTGGGTGCCGTCGCCCACGGGCCGGGCAGGGCGCAGCGCCACCGCCTCCGCGAACGGCCCGAAGACCCTATGCGCGTCCGCCGTGGAGTCCTCGCGTCCGGTGACGGCCAGCCCGAGCATCAGGTCCCGCCGGCCGGTGAGTTCCGCGAGGGCCCGGTAGTACGCGGTGAGCAGCGGTGCGTACAAGGTGCGGTGCGCGGCGCGGGCGAGTCGGCGCAGTGCGGTGGTAGCGGTGGAGTCCAGGGTGAAGCCCGCGGTGTGGAACGCCGGCCCGGCGTGCGGCTCCGCGGTGGTCGGACGTCGCAGTGCGGGCGGTGTGTACGGCGCGCGGAGCCGGGCGCGGTACTCCTCCGCCTCGGGGCCCTGCGGGCGCTCTCGTACGGCGGATCGGGCGACGTGGTCGCGGAAGGTGCTGTGGATCGGCGGCAGGCCGTGCGGCAGACCGTGCAGGAGACGGTCGTAGGTGGTGAGCAGTTCCCGGGTGAGCAGGGCTGCGCTGAACCCGTCGCCGATGAGGTGGTGGGCGTGGACGATCAGCACGTGCTCGGTCGGCGCCAGGGTGAACAGGCGCAGGCGGAGCAACGGCCAGGCCCAGGGCTCCAGTCGGCGCCGCGCCTCCTCGGCGATCCGCGACTCCAGGAGGTCGGGGTGCGCGAGCCTCTCCGTCTCGACGGGGAGGCGCAGCGAGTCCGGCAGCTCCTGCTGCACGGGCGGCCGGGCGCCGGCGGGGAAGACGGTGCGCAGCATGGGGTGACGGGCCATCAGCACGTCGACCGCACGCTGGAGGACGTCAGGGCGCAGGTTCGCGCTCAGCCGGAACCTGGCGAGCCAGCCGGAGTCCGACCCGGGAGTGAGGGAGTCGGCGAGCAGGAAGCCCCGCTGGGAAGGGCTGAGGGGGTACGGGTCCGAGGCCTGCCGAGCCGGGGTGGGGGCCGGATCCGGCGTGGTGGTGTCGAGGACCGCCGCGAGGGCGGCGAGTGTGCGCTGGGTGTAGACGGTCGTCGGGCGTGGGACCGAGGGGAGTTCCTCGCGCAGACGGTCGAAGAGTTCCAGGACCAGGATGGAATCGCCGCCGAGTGCGAAGAAGTCGTCCTCGCGGGAGACGTCGGACACACCCAAGAGGTCCGACCAGATCCGCGCGACCAGCTGCTCGGTCGGTGTGGCCGGCGGGGTTGTGGGCTCGGGTTCCGGTCCGGGTGGTGTGTCGTGACCGCCGGCCACGGCGGAGCCGTCCGTGTCCGTGCTCGTCCCTGTTGCCTCCGCGTCGCCCGCCAGACGGTTGCGGTCGATCTTCCCGGTGCCGGTCAGGGGCATCGCCGGGAGAGTGCGGACGCGTCCGGGCAGCATGTACGGCGGCAGTACGCGGGACAGGAAGGCGCGTAGCGTGCGCGTGTCCGGTTCGGCGGCGCCGGGCCGGGGTTCGACGTAGGCCACGAGTCGCCCGTCGACGAGCAGTACGGCGGCACGGGGGATGTCAGGGTGGGTGAGCAGCGCGGCCTCGACCTCGCCGAGTTCCACTCGGTGGCCGCGGACCTTGACCTGGTCGTCGAGACGGCCGAGGAACTCCAGTACGCCGTCCGGGGTCTGCCGTACCCGGTCGCCGCTGCGGTACCAGCGGCGACCGTCACGTTCGACGAAGGCCGCCGCGGTGAGCTGCGGGTCGCCGAGGTAGCCCGGTGTCAGTCCGATCCCGGCGATGAGCAGTTCACCGGCCTCGCCTGGAGCGCAGGGACGGCCGTCCGCGGAGACCACGGCCAGTTCGGTGCCGGCCACGGGGCGGCCGATGGGCAACTGGCGTACGTCGTCGGAGGGGCGGGTGTCGATGATGTGGCAGGTGGCGTTGATGGTGGACTCGGTGGGCCCGTACAGGTTGGAGATCCGGTGCTCCGCTCCCCCGAGCGCGTCGACCAGGTCGAACCAGCGGCGCACATGTGCGGCGGGCAGTGCCTCGCCGCCGACGTGCACCCAGCGCAGCGCCGACAGGTCCGGGGGTGTGCCGTCCCGCCCGGCCCGGGTCTCGGCGGCGGTCAGCAGCCGTTCCCAGAGGGTGGGCACCGAACTCCACACCGTGATGCGGTCGTTGACGAGCCGGTCGAGGAGGGCCTCGGGATCGCGCAGGAGGTCACGGGAGAGGGTGTGGACGGTGGCGCCGGCCAGGAGTGGTGCCAGCAACTGGCGTACGGAGGCGTCGAAGCAGACGGACGCGGTCTGCACGAGGTGGTCGCCGGGACCGTAGCCGAACGTGGTCAGTGACCAGTCGAGGTAGGTGAGCATGGACCGGTGGGTGATCGGGACCGCCTTGGGGCGGCCCGTGGAACCCGAGGTGAAGATGACGTAGGCGATGGCGTCCGGGTCGGGAAGAGGCGGTGTGCTCGACGGGGGTGCGGCCGGGGGCCGGTCGTCCGTGGTGACCGCGGTGATGCCGTCCAGCATGGTGACGGTTTCGCGGGTCGCGGCATGACAGGCCACCGCCGTGACGCCGGTGCGGCTCACCTGCCCCTGGAGGCGCGCCACGGGATGGGTCGCGTCCAGGGGCACCCAGCCGGCGCCCGCCCGGAGGATGCCCACCACGCCCACGACGGTGTCCGCTCCGGGTTCCGTGAGCAGGCCGACGAGATCGCCGGGGCGGACGCCACTGGCGTGCAGCCGGTTCGCGAGGGCGGCGGACGCGGTGTCGAGTTCGGCATAGGTGAGCGTGCCGTGGCCGGTGTTCACCGCGATCGCCGTAGGTGTCGCCCGGAATCGGGCGCACAGACGGTCGACGATGCCTGCGCCGCTGCCGCGCCCCTCGGCGGGGGCGGGTTGCTCGGCGGCGGCTCGAAGTTCCCGTACGTACTCCGCGGCGAGGCGTTCGACGGTCTCGGGGCGGAAGAGCTTCGCGGGGTGGTTCCAGGAGAAGTGCAGGGCGTCGTCCGACTCCCAGCACAGCAGTCCCAGCCGGGTCGCCGCGGAGGCGGTGGCCGCCGCGGTCGGGGTCACGGTGACCGGCCAGTCGTGGCCGTGGCTCACGGGGAAGCGGGCGAAGCTGAACCCGGCCGGAGCGACCGTGCGGGGTGCGGGACCGGTGGCGGGCAGCAGCGCGGCGATGTCGGGACTGGTGAGCGTCGCGTGGGACTCCGCCTCGTGCCAGATGTGCCGCAGCCGCCCGGCCAGCGCGGTCACGGGCTCGTCCGGGTCGACGGTGGAGAGGACCGGCAGGGTGTCGGCGAGCGGGCCCACGAGACGTTCGATGCCGGGCAGCGGTGCCTCACGGCGGGCACGTGCCACGTTCACGGCGACGGCACGCCGTCCGCCCCAACGCGCCAGGCAGCGGCCGTACACGGCGAGAAGCAGGTGGAAGAGGGAGACTTCGTGCCGGGCCGCCGTCTCGCGCAGCGCGGCGGTGAGCGCGGCATCGACGGTCGACTGGTGGTGGGTGAGCGGCGGCGCCGGGACGGCCTCCGGGTCGCCGTCGTACGGCAGGGCCGGGGTGGTGTGCGCCGTGGTGTGCTCGGCGATGCGGGCGCGCCAGTACCGCTGGTCCCGGGCGAAGGCCGCGGACTCACGGACGGTGGCGGCGTGAGCCGCATAGTCGGCGAACTCGGTACGTGGGGCGGGGAGTTCGAGGGGTCCGTCCCCCTGGGCGAGTGTCGTGTACAGCGACCAGAGCTCCTCGCACAGGAGCTTCAGGCTGAATCCGTCCGCCGCGCTGTGGTGGATGACGAGCAGCAGGTGGGCAAGGTGCGGGTCGTGACCGTCACGGATCAGGAGGGCGCGGACCGGGTCTTCGGTGGTGAGGTCGAAGGGCCGGTTGTACAGGCGTTGTTCGAGGTCGGGCAGAGGTGGGGTGTCGGCGGTCGGCTCAAGCACCTCGTACCAGTGGGGAGCCCGGTCGGTGGGCTCGGCTGGGGCGGTGTACTGGCGCGGTGGTGTGTCGTGCGAGGTGAGGCGCAGGCGCAGCATCGGGTGGCGGGCGGCGAGGTGGGACAGGGCTCGGCCGAGGAGGGCGGGGTCGAGGACGCCGCGGATGGTCTGGCGTATGTAGCCGTAGGCGGTGACGCCTTCGTAGAGCGCCTCGGTGGTGAGGAAGGCGAGTTGGAGGGGGGTGAGGGGGCGCGGGACGTTCCCGTCCTGGGCGCGGTGGACCGGGAGCGGCGTGCGTGGGGCAGCCTCGGGCTTCTGGGTGTCCAGGTAGGCGGTCAGTTCGCCGATCGTCCGGTGCTCGAACAACAGCGTTGCGGGCAGCGGAAGCCCGAGCTCCGTCTCCAGCCGGCGCGCGAGGTCGACGGCGGTGAGCGAGTCCAGGCCGAGGATGAGGAACTGCTCGTCGTCCCCGATGTCCTCGGGCACGCGGTGGAGAGCGTCCGCCAGCAGGGTGCGTATGAGGTCGGCCGTGCGGGTGGGGTGGTCGGTCGGGGTTCCTTCGGCATGGGGCGAGGTGGCGGTCGGGTGGTGTGCGGTGGCGACGGTTCGGCTCACCAGGGCCGCGTCGGAGTGCGGTTGGGCCTGCGCGGGCGTCTTCGCGGGCGCAGGCGACGCGGGCGTCTCCGCCGGCGCCACCAGCAGGTGCGCCGCGTCCATGGCCATGGCTGCCCGCAAGGCCGCGACGGCGGTCTGCGTGGTCATGGGGCTCAGGCCCCGGGCACGCAGGCGTGACTCGACCGGTGAGCCGGCGGCCAGTCCCGCGTCGGAGACGGGCCCGAACCCGATCGACTGCCAGGGCCGGCCCGATACGCGCTCGGCGGAGGCGAAGGCGTCCAGGAAGGCGTTGGCGGCCGCGTAGTCGCCGAGTGCGCCCGCGAGACCGGGCCGGACCGACGAGACGGAGGAGAAGGCGACGCATACGGCCGGTTTCTGGCCGTGCCGACGCAGTGCCTCCGCGAGCAGGACCGTGCCGCGCACCTTCGCGGCGAGCACCTGCTCGATCTCCCCGTCGGACTTGGAGCGGAGCGTGCCGGGCCGGACCGTACCGGCGGCGTGGAAGACGCCGTCCAGCGACGGCAGCCCCGCGAACAGCGTGTCGACGGCGGCTTCGTCGGACACGTCGGCCGCGTGGTAGCGGGCCGACCGTGCGCCTCGGGCACGGAGTTCAGCGAGCAGGTCGTCGGGCATGGTCTCGGAACGTCCGGTCAGGATCAGCTCGCAGGGACCTCGACCCGCCAGGTCGAGTGCCAGCGCCGAGCCGAGCCCGCCGGCGCCACCGGTGATCAAGTAGGTGCCGTCCGGCGGTAGTTCATCGGATGCCGGCGAACCGTCCGCCACGGCGTTGGACGTACGGCTGAGCCTGCGTCCGGAGCGCCAGGCGACGGAGGTCTCCGCGCCCGGCTCGTGGGCCGTGTACAACTCCCTTTCCAGGGCGTCGACTTGGGTGGCGCGTCCCTCGCCCGAGGACAGATCGATGCCTCGGGCGGCCAGCCCCGGGTGTTCCTCGGGGAGCGCCAGTGTGAAGCCGTGCAGGAGGGCTTGGGCAGGGTTCGGCTGTTCCGTCGGCGTACCGATGGCGTACGCGTCCTCGGTGACCACCAGCAGGCGGGAGCACCCGGCGGAGAGCAGGTCGAGGACGTGGCGCAGTGATGTGACGGCAGTCTTGGTCGTGGCGTCCAGGGCCGACAGGCTGCCGTCGCCTGCAGCCTCCTCGCCGCCCAGCCACACCAACGTGTCAGCCTGCGTCGGGAGTTCCCCTGTACCGGAGTCGTCCGCCACTACGGTCACGCCACGCTCGACCAGCCGCTCGGACAACGCCCGCCGGAGCCCGGGGGCGCCGCCGAGGAGCCGCGCCACTCGGGGCCCTTCGGCGGGTGTGAGCGGAGCGTCCCGCCAGTCGAGACGGCACACCGACGGCCCCGCGCCCGGCCTGCGCGGCCAGTGACGGGTGCGCTCGAAGGGATACGTCGGCACCGGCACCCTCGATGCCGTGGCGGCCAGGGCCGTCCGGTCCAAGGCCCCGCCCCGTGCCCACAGCCGCCCGGCCACCTCCAGCAGGGCCCGCGTGTCGCCCGCGCCGCGCCCCGTCCCGGAAGCGGCTCCTGTGGACAGCACCGTCGCGTCCACACCACCCCGCGCGCCGACGACCGTACGGACCGCCCCGCCCAGAGTGTCGCCAGGACCGAGTTCGAGGAACGTGTCGTAGCCCTCGTCGAGCAGCCGTTCCACGGCCGGCCCGAACCGCACGGGCCGGACGGCGTGCGCCTGCCAGTACGCGGGGGTGAGGCCGGGCCGCCACTCCCCGGTGACCGTGCTCAGCATCGGTACGGCTCCCGGCCGGGCCGTCAGCGCCTTCGCGGCCTCCCCCAGCGGATCGAGGACCGGTTCGAGCAGTGGCGAGTGGAAGGCATGCGAGACACGCAGTCTGCGGGTGGCCACGGCGCGTCGGGTCAGTTCCGCGAGGGCTTGCTCGACGGCGTCCTCGGTGCCCGAGATCACCACCTGTCCGGGCCCGTTGACGGCGGCGATGCTCACCGAGCCGAGGAATTCGGCGACGGTTTCCTCGTCGCCGCGCACCGCGGCCATGGCGCCGGGCTGGGCCAGTTCACCCACCAGCCGCCCACGCTCCGCGGCGAATCCGACCGCCTCGGCGAGGGTCAACGCGCCGGAGACACAGGCCGCCGCGATCTCGCCCACACTGTGCCCGGCGACCGCGTCGGCCGGCACGCCCCATCGCGCCAACTGCCGTGCCAGACCCACCCCGAACGCGACGAGCAGCGGCTGCGCGACCTCCGTCCTGGCCAGCTCCCTCGGGTCCGTCCGGGGATCGAGGCACCAGTCGGCGAGCGAACGCCCGAGGACCGGCCCGGTCAGCGACGACGCCTCGTCGATGACCTCCCGGAACACCGGCGCCGACCGGTACAGATCGCGGCCTTGCCCGGGCCGCTGGGCACCCTGGCCGGGCAGCAGGAACACGGTCCGTGGACGGGACCTGGCGACCGTGAAGTCGGCCGCTCGGACGGCGTGGAGGCGGTCGGCGAGGTCACCGTCGGCGACGACGGCGAGACGGTGAGGGCTGTCGTCGCGGGCGGTGTTCACCGTGGCGCAGACGTCCGACTCCCGCAGCGCCGGGTGCCGGCGTACATGCGCGGCCAGGTCGGCGGTGGCCGCGCGAAGGGCGTCGGCGCTGTGGGCGGACAGCGTGAGCAGGTGCGGACCGTCGGAGTCGGGCCCGGGGGCGGTGGTCCGTGCCGGTGCCTCTTCCAGGACGGCGTGGGCGTTGGTGCCGCCGAAGCCGAAGGCGTTGACGCCCGCGACCAGGGGTCCGGGGGCCTGCCATTCCTGTTGTTCGGTGGCGAGTCGGAAACCGGGGGCGACGCGTTGCAGGTAGGAAGCGGTCGGGGCGGGGTGCGGGGTGGGCGGGATCCGCCGGTGCTGGAGCGCGAGGACCGTCTTGACCAGGCTCGGCATACCGGCGGCGTTGAGCAGGTGTCCGAGGTTGGCCTTGACCGAACCGAGCAGGCGTGGCGGACCGTCCGTGCGGGGCGGGAAGGCATGGCCGAGCGACTGAGCCTCTACCGGGTCGCCGACCGGAGTGCCGGTTCCGTGCGCCTCGACGTACGTCACCGCGTCGGGGTCGACGCCGCACTCGTCGTAGGCCTGGGTGATGACCTCGCGCTGAGTGCGCGGATTGGGGGCGAGCAGGCTGAGCGAGCGGCCGTCGTTGTTGACGGCCGTCCCCCGGACCAGCGCCAGGACCGGATCGCCGTCCCGCCGCGCGTCGTCCAGGCGGACGAGGACGAGGGCCGCGCCGCCCTCGCCGGGCACGATCCCGTCGGCGGTGGCCCCGAAGGGGCGGCTGCCTCCCGTCGGGGAGAGGGCGCCCGCGCGGGCGAGCAGACGGTGGCCGGTCGGGGTGAGGGCGAGCTGGACACCGCCGACCACGGCGACATCGCACTCGCCGCTCTGAAGACTGCGCCGCGCCAGGTGCAGCGCGACGAGCGCGGAGGAGCAGGCGGTGTCCACGGCCAGGGCGGGGCCGTCGAGGTCGAGTGCCTGGGAGAGGCGGGCGGCGATCAGGTTGGGCAGGTTGCCGTTGAGAGCACCGGGATGGGCGGTCAGGTCGCCGTCGGCGGTCGCGGCGAGGATCTCGCGGTATCCGCTGTCTCCCACGGCGGCGAAGACGCCGACCTTGCGGCCGGTCCGGCGCGCTCCCGCGTACCCTGCGCGCTCCAGCGCTTCGTGGGCCAGCTCCAGGAAGATCCGCGCCTGCGGGTCGGTGGCACGGGCCTCCTCGTCGTCCATCCCGAAGAAGGCGGCGTCGAACTCCGCGGGTTCGCGGAGGAAGGAGCCGTGGAAGCCGGGGGTGCTGCCCTGCCCGTTCGCCCAGCGGTCGTCCGGTACGGCCGTGACCGTGTCCCGGCCGGCGACCAGCAACTCCCAGAATTCTTCCGGTGTTTCGGCGCCGGGGAAGCGGCAGGCCATGCCGAGTACGGCCAACGGCCCGTTCTCGGCGCGACCCTCGCTGGACCGCGTCGCGGCGCCACCCGAGTGCCTGTCACGGGCGGTCGGCTGGGCGAGCACATGGTCGGCCAGCCCGGCCACGGTGTCGTGGTCACGCAGCGCGCGGGGCTCCACGGTGAGGGAAAGGGCGTCCTCGATCCCGGCGAGGACCGCCATCGCCTTGAGCGAGGAGCCGCCGAGGGCGAAGAAGCGTGCGCTCCGGTCGATGTCCGCCGCCGGCAGGTCGAGTGCCTTTGCCCAGATCTCCCGGATCGTGTCCTCGACGTCGCGCCGCGAGCGCGGCTCGGACGCCTCCGGCCTCACTTCGGACGACCGGGGACGCCGCTCGGCGGACCGTCGACGCGGCCCGGCTTCCTTCCGCCCGATCGCCGCCTTGTCCCGCGCCGCCGCCAACCGCTCCTCGACCCCGGCATAGGCGCCCGCCTCGAACCGCTCCCGCATCAGCGCGCGCCGCAGCTTGCCGCTCGTCGTGCGGGGAAACGCGCCCGGTGGCAGCGGCAGCACCCGTACGTCGTCGTGGCCCAGCGTCTCCCGGATGCGCTCCGTCGCCGCGTCCAGCACCGGAAGTGCCGTGGCCGGGCGGGGCCGTGCCCATTGCACGAACACCACGACCCGGTCGCCGCCGGTGTCCGGGTCGGGGGACCCGATCGCGGCGACCGTTCCCTCCGGCAGTCCAGGGGTGGCGGCGGTCGTCTCCTCCAGGTCGGCTGCGTGGAAGGTGCGGCCACCGGCGAAGACGACGTCCTTGTGGCGGCCGGTGACACACAGGCGGCCGTCGTTCAGGAATCCGAGGTCGCCGGTGCGCAGCCAGCCGTCGGGGAAGGCGGCCGCGCTCGCCTCGGGAGTGCGGTGATAGCCGCGTGCCACCTGCGGTCCGCGTACCTCGACATGACCGACCCGCCGGTCGCCGAGCGGGCCGCCCGCACCATCAGTCACCCGGATCTCGCACTCCGGTACGGCTCGGCCCACGTCCATGAACTCGACGGCGTCCGGGCCGGGCCGGGCGAGGACCGCCCGCCCCCGGCTCAGTGCCCCGCGGTCCAGTCGCAGGGGCGCGGCGACCTCCCCCAGCGGGGGCACGGTCACGGCGAGCGTGGCCTCGGCCAGCCCGTACACGGGCAGCATGGCCGTGGCGTCCAGCCCCGCCGCACCGGCCTTCGCGGTGAACTCCCGCCACACGCGCGGTGCGATGGGCTCGGCACCCACCAGCATCAGACGTACGGAGGTCAGGTCCAGCCCGGCCCATACGCCGTCCGGCACCCGCCGCACCGCGAGCGCCAGCGCGAAGTTCGCGGCCGACAGCAGGGTCGCCCGGTGCCGCGCCACAGTCTCCAGCCACAGGGCCGGACGCTTGGCGAAGGTCAGCGGTTCGAGCCGTATCTGCTTCAGGCC
The DNA here is from genome assembly GCF_042657965.1 of Streptomyces coerulescens. Lineage (NCBI taxonomy): Bacteria > Bacillati > Actinomycetota > Actinomycetes > Kitasatosporales > Streptomycetaceae > Streptomyces > Streptomyces coerulescens. The sequence continues at coordinate 41,607 of NZ_JBHSKM010000016.1, read as the reverse complement.
CGCCGCCATGGGGACGAGGTGGGTGCCTATCAGGCCCATGTCGTGGAAGTACGGCATCCAGGTCGCCACCACGTCGTCGGACGTGACCGCCATGGCCGTGCGGATCTGGCGGAGGTTGGCGAGGACCGCCTCGTGGGTGAGCTCGACGCCCTTGGGGGCGCCGGTGCTGCCGGAGGAGAACTGGAGGAACGCGAGGTCGTGGGGCGCCCGGGACGGCAGCTCGCGCGGCGGGCGTGCCGTGCGCAACTCGGTCAGCCGCAGGGCTCGCACCGGCCCCGGGAACTCGGCGAGCACGTCTTCGGTGGCGTCGTCCACCAGGACGGCGGGCCTGCCGAGGAACTCCCACACCGGTTCGGCGCGTCGGGCCTCCGGCGCCAGCGGTACGGGCACGAGTCCTGCCGCGAGCGCTCCCCAGAACATCGGCTGGAAATCCTCGCCGAGTCCGGCGAGGAGAGGGACGGGGGTGCCGGGTTCGAGTCCCGCCGCGTGCAGGCCGCCGGCCACGCGCAGTGCGTCGTCGCGCAGGTCGGCGAAGGTCACGGTGTGCTCCGTGCCGTCTCCTCGGACGTGCACGACGACCTGGCCGGGCGTGTCCTCGGCGGCGTGCAGCAGGATGTCCAGGAGTGTGACGGCGGTACGGGGCCCGGGAGTCGGCATGCGCTTCCTTCCTCGTCGCACGGGGCGAGGGCCCGCGGGCGCGCCCTGTCGGCGTACGGTACCCGCCAGGAGCGTTGTCGATCATTCACTTGTACGACGACGAGGTTCGTCGGTCGGTTCACCGGCGAAGCGATCGATCGTCCAGGTGAGGGGGTGTCCGCGGGGCGTTGTGGGTGCATTGACGTCGCCGAGGGTTTCGCAGGGACGGCGTTGCTCCTGATCGGTGCCCTGGTTCATCCGATGAGGCGAGAATCTGCGCATTGGTCACCTAGTGGCATGTATCGGGCTTCTAGGGTGCGGGGGTGATCACCCCCGCGTCCTCCGCCCAGAGGCAGCCCTCCACCCCGACACCGCATTCACCCCCCGGCACGCCGCACTTCGGCGGCGCGCACCCGTCGGCCGGTGCCGAGAGCTGGTATCTGACCGGACATCTGCGTGACGAGGACGGCGCGGACCACACATGGGCGGTCGGCCTGCTGCGTCACCGCGACACGGGCGACCCGGCCGACGAGCCCGGCTACCGCCTGTACGTCCTGCACCGCGGTCCGGACGGCAACTCCTGCGGCACCTGGATCACTCCGGCCGCGCTACGGGCGCTGCGCCGCACGATCGACTCCGACGAGCTGCTGGACCCGCGGGTCCGCAGGGCGTTGTCCGAGGCTCTGGCGCAGGGCCCGATGCTTCCCGACCGGCTGCTGCGGGGGCCGGTGACCGCGTCGCCCGAAGGACTGGACCTCCGCGTGGGCGATGTGGCGAGTCTGCGTCGCGAGGACGACGGGACCTTCCGTCTGTCCTTTCGGGAGGAGACGCACTTCGAACTGCTTCTGACGCCGGTGAAGCCGGCTGCCACGGAGGCCGAGCCGGCGGGCGACTCCGCGGGAGAAGACGGCGCGGCCGGGTTCGCGTCGCTGTTCCTGCCCCGGCTGGACGTGCGGGGGACCTTGCGTACCGGCGAGGGCACGACGAAGCGGGTGGCGGGCCAGGCCTGGTTCCAGCACGGTCGGCGGACCGGCCACGACTCCGGTCCGCGGACGCCGGTCCCGGCGGCGCACACCTGGACATGGGCGGGCCTGCACCTCGACAACGGCTGGGAGATCAGCGCCACCGCACAGCTCCCCGAGTCCCCCGACACCGACTCGGCGGTGCTCGCCCGCGCGACCGCCGTCGCCCCGGACGGCGCCGTCAGCCATCACGCGATGTCCTGGGAGCCGCTGCGCCACTGGACCTCGCTGGCCACGCTCAACACCTACCCGACCGCGGTACGGCTGAGCGTCCCGGACCTCGAACTGCATCTGGACGTCACCGCACCCCGAACCCCCCACGAGGTCCGTACGTTCATCGTCGGCAGGGCCTTCTGGGAGAGCCCGGCCACCGCGCGCGGCACCATGGACGGCCTGCCCGCCACGGGCACGGCCGTGCTGCGGACCATCCCGAACAACACCATCGACGACATCGAGGGCTATATGCGCCGGGGGCACGGCATCGCCCGTGCCGAGGCCGCCGCCGTCTATCCGGACACCGCTGCGGACATCACCGGCGTCGACCTCCTGGCGGGCACGCACGACGGGACACGGCTCGACGCCACCGCCCACGCCCGGCTCCACCAGGCCCTCGCCGCGCCGGTGCTGCACCTGCTGAACAAGCCCGGACGATCCTGGCGCGCCTACGTCGCGGGCAGCGTCCTGTGTCTGCTGGACACCGACCCCGAGCCCTACCGCCCGCTCACCGCCGCCACCGAGATCCTGCACACCTCGGCCCTGGTCATCGACGACGTCCAGGACGGCTCGACCACCCGGCGCGGGCTGCCCAGCGTCCACGAAGTGTTCGGCACCGCCGCCGCGATCACCGCCGGCACGCTCGGCTACTACACCTTCGACCCGCTGCTCCAGCGCGTTCCGCAGGCCGACGCGGCCACCATGCTGCGCGTCTACCAGCTGTATCTGCGGGCCATGCGGGCCGCTCACGCGGGGCAGGCCCTCGACCTCGCCGGGCATCACTCCGCCTTCGACGAGGCCATCGAGTCCGGCGACCCCACCGCGCTGCTGGAGCAGATCCGCACCACCCACCGCCTCAAGACCGGGATGCTGGTGCGCAGCACCGCCGAGGTCGCCGCCATCCTCGGCGGCGCCGACGTCGCCCAACTCGCCGCGATCTGCGACTACTTCGAGAACGTCGGGCTGGCCTACCAGATCAGCGACGACGTCGCCGACCTGTACGGCATGGCCACGCCCGCTGCGTACCGACAGGGCGTCGTCGTCCGTACGCCCGCCCTGGACCTGATCAACGGGGCCGTCACCTACCCGGTGGCCCACGCCATCGGCCTCCTCGACGCACCCGACCGCCGCCGGCTGCACCGGGCCCTCCAGGTCCGCTCGGAGGCCGATGTCGCGGACGCCGCCGAGCTGTTGATGTCCTGCGGGGCTCTCACGGCATGCCTCGAGGAAGCACGGGGCATGGTCGACCGGACCTGGGAGGTCCTCGATCCGCTGCTTCCGCACACACCTCACAAGGCGATGGCGCGCGCCCTCGGCTGGTACGCGGCCCACCGGGGGCCCGAGAACGACCACGTCCCGGGCTAGCCGGCACACGACTCCAGGTACTCCGCGACCGGTCCCAGGGTGAGCAACCCACTTCCCGCGCCTGCCAGTTCGCCCGCCGCCGGAGTGAGAGCGGCGTGCGCGCGGGCCATGATCCGGCGGTCGCCGAGAGAGACCGCCGCCCGCGCGGTGAGGCACCACAGGGCCTCCTGGAGGAGGTCGCGCGGTGGTTCGGGCGTGGCGTTCAGGGCGTGGGCGGCCTCGGTACGACCGCCCCGTTCGAGCAGGAGCAGGGGGTGCACCCAGGGAGCGTAGGGCCCCCAGTCCGTCCGTACGTCGACGTCGACGTCGAGCGGCAGGGAGTGCCGCAGGCGCAGGCACAGCAGCGCGAGCGGGAGCAGACCGTGGGCCAGGCCCGGCATGCCTGCCCCGTTCAGCAGGGCGGCCGCGCTCCGGTAGGCCGCCTCCACCTCGGTCACCGGTGCCCGGCCTCCGGCGTCCAGTCTCAGGGCCGCGTACCAGCGGGTGAACACGCCGACGAGGGGCTGTTCGTGCCGTGCGGCCAGGGCATCGGCGGCGACCGCGTGGTGGTCGGCCGTGGTGAAGTCCCCGAGCGCGCTGCGGGCCTGGACGCGGACCAGGTGGCCGAGCGTCTCGAACGTGGACAGGCCGTGGCGGGCGGAGAGCGCGACCAACTCGGCGCCGATCCCGTCCCGACGGGACGCCAGTCCGGTGCGTTCGAAGCACTGCATGAAACCGGCGTTGAGGGCGAACGCCAGCAGCGCCGGATCGTCCAGCCGACGCGCGATCTCCTCGGCCTGCCGCGCGGCCTGCGGACCACGAGCGAGCCGGGTACCACGAGATTCCAGAGCGATCGTGGCAAGCAGCCGGGCTCTTTCCACGTCGTGGGCGCCGGGGGTGGTGGAGTGCCTCGGCGAGGTCGGGGACTTGGCGGAGTTGCCCGGCAAGGTCGGGGATTTCGCGGAGTTGCCCGGCGAAGTCGCAGACTTGGCGGAGCCGCCCGGCAAGGTCGGAGATTTGGCCGTGCCGCCCAGCGAATCCGCAGACTTAGCGGAGCCGCCCAGCGAGATCGGAGATTTAGCCGTGCCGCCCAGCGAATCCGCAGACTTGGCGGAGCCGCCCGGCAAGGTCGGAGATTTAGCCGTGCCGCCCAGCGAATCCGCAGACTCGGCGGAGTTGCCCGGCGAAGTCGCAGACATGGCGGAGTCGCCCGGCGAGATCGGCGGCTTCCCGGAGGACAGGGTGGTGAGGGCGGTCAGTGTGCGCTCGGCAGCGGCGACGACCTGTGCCGCCTGTTCCGGGTCGTCGAGGCGGGTCCAGATCGCCGGGACGTCGTAGGCGCCGATGACCCGGGCGGTCAGTTCCGGGTCGCCCAGCTCCTCGGCGGCGGCGACGGCCGCGACCCGGTGCTCGCGGGCGGCCAGCAGTCCGCTGCCGCCGGTCACCGCGAGGTTGCGCAGCAGACCGGTCGTGGACTCCAGACGGGCGCGGGCGTCGGGGGCGACGGTGCGGTCGTAGGCGGCGGCGACCTGCTCCCAGACCCGGCCGGCGGGGTTGGCAGGTGCGGGGGCGTCGCCGGTTCGGGCAACGTGGTCGGCTGGGGCGAGGTCACCGGTCCGGGCAAGGTCGTCGGCCCGAGGGGGGCGATCGGCCTGGGCGGCGTCACCGGCCCCGGCAGCCCGGTCAGCCCGGTCAGCCCGAGCGACGCCATCGGGCTGGACGTCATCACCAGCCCCGGCAAGGTGATCGCCACGAGCACGACGGCCGCCAGGGCCAAGTCGGTCACCCGAAGCACCACGGCCGCCAGGGCCAAGTCGGTCCCCCGAAGCACGACGCTCGCCCCGATCGAATCGGGCTCCCCGATCAAGTCGCTCGCCCCGATCAAGCCGGTCGCCCCGACCAGGCCGGTCGCCCCGACCAAGTCGCTCGCCCCGACCAAGCCGGTCGCCCCGACCAAGCCGGTCGCCCCGACCAAGTCGGGCTCCCCAACGACCCTGCTCACCCCGAGCCAAATGGTCGGCCTGTCGAAGAATGTCCTCCTCCAAGGCGCGCAGCCCGGGCCCGGGATCGATGCCGAGTTGGTCGGCGAGCAGGGTGCGTGCCCCGCGCAGCACCTCCAGCGCGTCGGCCTGGCGACCCGTGCGGTACAGGGCCAGGGCGAGCAACCGCCACGCGTTCTCACGCCACGGGTGCTCGGCAGCGTGTGCGCGAAGGTCCACGGCGGCCCGGTCGGCCTCGCCGAGGGACATCAGCGCCTCGGCTCGTAGTTCCTCGGCGAGCAGCCGTAGCTCAGTGAGGCGGCGGCCGTCGGCCCGGGTCCACGGCTGTTCCGCGAACTCCGCGTAGGCGGGCCCGCGCCACCAGCCGAGCGCTTCGTCCAGCCGCGCGGTCGCCGTCTCGGGCGGCAGCTCGGCGGCGTCGGTGACAGCCCGCTCGAACCGCCAGGCGTCGACCGCGTCGGTGGGGACGCGCAGGGCGTAGCCCGGGCCCTCGGTGACCAGCAGCCGGGCCGGGGTGCGGGGCGGGCGGGCGGGTTCGAGGGCACGGCGCAGGGCGGCGACGAAGGTACGCAGCGCGCCCACGGGGTCGGCGGGCGGGTCGGTCCAGAGGTCGTCGACCAGATGCGCTACGGGCACGACGCGGCCCCGGGCGACGATCAGCCGGGCCAGCACCGAACGGTGCCTCGGCCCCTTCAGGGCGATCATGTCGCCGTCCGTGTCCCAGGCGGTCACCGGTCCGAGTACGCCGAGGCAGGGGCCCACGTCTCCCAGGCTCACGTCTGCCACCCGCCCTCCGCCCTCCCCCCTCGCCACCGTCGCGTCACCAGACCACCAGGCCACCAGGCCACCAGGCCACCAGGCCACCAGGCCACCGCGGAACGGGTGACCCCCGTGGAGGTTCCACGATAGGCCGCCGCGGCTTTCCCCGATCACGTCGGCCGCGTGCTGAACTCCCGCCCGCACGGCGCTCCGCTGCCCATTCGTCGCTCATTCGTTGCTCATCCGGCCCGGGGAGGATCGAGGAACAGGATCCCGCCACTCGGAAGGAGCGGAGCCACCGTGTCCCCTGTCATCCCCGGCTTCGACCGTCACCGCGTCCCCGTCGCCGACGGAGTGTCCCTGCACACGGCCGTCGGCGGCTCCGGGCCGCCCGTCGTCCTGCTGCACGGCTTTCCGCAGACCCATCTGATGTGGCGGCACGTGGCCGTCGATCTCGCCGCCGACCACACGGTGATCTGCCCGGACCTGCGCGGTTACGGCGCCAGCGACAAGCCGGCGGAGACCGACGGCGGCGTCTACGCCAAGCGGACCATGGCCGCGGACATCGTGACCCTGGCCCGCGAACTGGGGCACGAGCGCTTCGCCCTGGCCGGGCACGACCGTGGCGCCCTCGTGGCCTTCCGTGCCGCACTGGACCATCCCGACGCGGTCACTCACCTGGCGTGTCTCGACGTCCTGCCCACCCTGGACATGTGGGAGGTGATGCACGGCGTCACCGCGGCCGTGGGCTTCCATCTGTACCTGATGGCTCAGCCGCCCGGCCTGCCCGAGCGCATGATCGGTGCCGCCCCGGACGACTTCTTCGGCCACTTCCTCGACCTCTGGACCCACGACCGGCATGCCGTCCCGGACGACATCCGCGCCGCCTATCTCACGGCCTGCCGCGAGGCGGTGCCCTCGATCGTCGCGGACTACCGGGCCTCCGCCGGCATCGACATCGAGCACGACCGGGCCGACCGCGACGCGGGGAACACGCTTCGGATGCCGGTCGGCGTGCTCCAGCAGGACTGGGGCGCGGCACTCGGCTTCGACGCCGCCGGGCTGTGGCGCGCCTGGGCACCGGATCTGCGGCACGCCACCGTCACCTGCGGCCACTTCATGGCCGAGGAGGCCCCGGACGACATCGCGAAGGCCCTGCGGGAACTGCTCGCACGCTGACCTCCGCCCGGCGGAGCCGGCTACCAGCGCCCCACCTCGGTCCCGACGATCGGCTCCGACGGCTTGCCGTCCACGCCCACCGGCACGTCCCCGGTGAGCATGACGCGGTGCATGATCCGGGGGAAGTCGAGGTGGGCGTTGTCGCTGGGCGCCAGGTGGATGGTGGCCCGGTTGTCCCAGAAGGCCACGCTGCCGGGCTCCCAGCGGAAGCGGACCGTGTACTCGGGCCGTACCGCCTGCTCCAGCAGCATCTCCAGGATCGCGGCGCTCTCGGGGCGCGAGAGGCCGTCGATCTGCTCGACGTAGTAGCCGTTGACGTAGAGCACGCGCTCGCCCGTCTCGGGATGGACGCGGACCAGCGGGTGCAGCGAGGCGACCTGACGGTCGAGCAGGTGGCGGACGTAGGCGTCGTCGCCGGGCCGGGCCTGGTAGCCGACGCCGAGGCGGTGCTCGGCCCGGAGGCCGTCCACGAACTCCCGCACCGGGGCGGACAGTCCGGCGTAGGCGGCCGCCAGGTTGGACCAGGTCGTGTCGCCGCCGTACGGGGGTACGGTCTCGGCGCGCAGGATCGTCGCGGCGGGCGGGTCGATACGGGCGCCGTGGTCGCAGTGCCAGCCGCGCAGCAGTGTGTGCCGGCGCCGCCGCAGCCACTCGTCGTGCTCCATGCCGAACTTCCCGCCCAGTTCCAGCCGGTCGGCGGTGGTCTCGATCTCGGGGAAGTCCGCCGGGGAGGCGCTGCCCCGCTTGCGCAGGACGACGGGTTCCCCGAACCGTCGCGCGAACGCCACATGCCCGGCGTGGTCCAGCCGCTGTCCCCGGAAGAAGACGACCTTCCAGCGCAGCACCGCCGCCCGGATCGCGGTGACCGCGGCGTCGTCCAGCTCACCGGCCAGGTCGACGCCCGTGATCTCCGCACCGATGTGCCCGGCGACCGGACGCACCTCGATCCCCTCGGTCTGCTCCGCCCCGTCCGCGGTGGCCCTGTCCCTCGTCATCCGCACGCTCCGTCGGTCGCCCGGCCGGCTCCGGTGCGGGCCGGTTCCAGGAAGATCGTGACAGCGTTCGGCGGGCGTGGCGACAGGGCCTTCGTGGGCGGGCACCCGGGCAGCCTTCAGCACCGCGTCACAGCGAGAACTCCCGTATCACCACGTCCCGGAAGACCGCCGTGCCATCGATGGTGAACAGGGCCAGCCCGGTGTCGAGCAGATAGGGGAAGGCCACCGAGGAGTGCGTGTGTCGGCCGTCGTCCACGAACATCTCGACGGACGTGCGGTCGACCAGGATGCGCAGCCGCACGCTGCGAGCGGCTGGGTCGAAGGGGCTGTGGCTCTCCTGCCAGCGGCCGGACGCGTCCGGGTTCACGGTGGGGCGGCGGTTGAGGAAGGCGTAGTCGCCGTAGATCCCCGCGTCGACGTGGCGGCTGCCGTCCGGCGAGCGGCGTAGCTGGAGGCCGGCGCCGGTGAGTCGGTCCCAGGTGATCTCGCAGGTCACCTCGTAGGTGGTGCCCCGGTAATCGAGCACCCGGCTGCCGGAGACCTCCAGGTCGCCGAGGTGCAGCGTGCGGGAGACGTGGTCGTCCAGCGCGGCGACCGGTTGTGAGGCCAGGTGGTACGTCCCGGAGGCGGAGCGTCTCAGGGTGATCTGCCGGACGATCGAGTCGGTGCCGTTGAAGCCGTCGCAGTCGATGGTGGGCGTGATGTTCGCGTAGTCCCAGTTGTTCAGCCAGCCCATCGCGTAGCGGACGGACGGGTCGACGGAGCCGTCCGCGCGATGGCTTTCGAAGGTGACGGCGGCGTACCAGTCCCAGCCGTGGTCGAGCCACTGCGGGTCGTCGGCGTCGGCGGTGAAGGTGGTGCCGTCGAAGGAGCCGGTCCAGTAGGCGTACGTGTTGGGCAGCCCGGTCCCCTTGCCGTTCGCGCTCACGCCGAGCACCCACGTCACGGTGCCGTCGTCGGCGGTGATGCGGAACAGGTCCGGGCACTCCAGGACGCCGATGCCGCCCTTGACGAAGCCGCTGACGTACGTCCAGGACTTCAGGTCGATGGAGTGGTAGAAGCCCACCTTGTCGTTCTCGGCGAGCGTCATCACCCACCGGCCGCGCTCCTCGTCGCGGATCACCTTCGGGTCGCGGAAGTCCCGCACACCGGGGTTCGGCAGCACGGGCTCGGTGCCGTGGTTGCGGAACGTGCGGCCGCCGTCGGTCGAGTAGTACAGGTACTGCGCCTGGGTCACCTCGTCCGGGGCCATGGTGACGACGACGATCACCGCGCCCGCGCCGAAGCCCGCGGTGTTCTCCGTGTCGATCACCGCCGAGCCGGACCAGACGTCGCCGTTGGGAGTGGTGTCCTTCGGTACGGCGATCCCCCGGTCCCGGAAGGTCACCAGGTCGGTCGTGGTGGCCAGGCGCCAGGCCGTGCCCGCGGTGGTTCCGCCGGTGAAATAGTCCGGGTTGTACAGGTAGTAGTAGTGGTACTCGCCGTCGATCCAGACCGGGCGCTGCGGGTCGTTCTTCCACTGGTCGGGGACCGTGAAGTGGTACTCGGCCCGGTAGCTCGCGCAGGTGGCGGCCGCTTTCCTGGGCTTCGCGGCGGCCGGGGACGCGGTCGGCAACAGGGCGCCGGAGGCCCCGGCTGCCGAGCCGGCGAGCAGGGCTCTCCTGGTCATCGCGGGCATCACACATCGTTCCTCTCGTCGGACGCGTCAGGCGTCGGGAGGGCGGCTCATGTGGACCAGGACTTTGCGACCTAACTCGTTAAAGGTCAAGGGGTTCACGACTCTTGACAGGGCCGTGACGGGCTTCCCATCATCTGGGCATCACTACTCGACTAACACGAGTTAGGCCCGCTGCATGACCGACTCGCATCCCACCCGCCGCACCCTGCTGCGGTACGGCGCCTACGGCGCGGGAGCCGCCGCGCTCGCCGGTACCGCCGCGAGCTGGGACCGGCTCACCGGAGCCGACATCCCCGGCCGGAACGACGGCTCGCTCGTCGTCGCCACACTCGGCCCCGCCTACGGGCCGGAGGCCATCCGTACCCTCACCGAGGGCTTCAAGAAGGTCCACCCCGACATCAAGCTGCGGATCAACGCCGTCCAGGCCGTCGACTGGTCCGACTTCTTCGCGAAGATCCTCACCCAGATCGCGGCGGGCACGGCCCCCGATCTGGTGTACGTCGCAACCGAAGGCGTCCAGCTGTTCGCGCAGCGCCTCGGAGTCCCGCTGGACGACTGGGTGAAGCGGGACGCCGAGGAGCTGCGCGAGTACTTCGCCGACGTCCACCCCTCCCTGGTGGAGTCGATGATGTACGAGGGCTCCCTGTACCAGCTGCCGGTCGAGTTCAACGCGGCCGACATGTACCTCAACCACCAGGTGCTGAAGCGGGCGGGCGCCGGCTTCCCCGCCGCCGACTGGACCCGCGACGACTTCACCGCGCTGCTGCGGGACATGAAACGGGCCAGCGGCTCCCAGTTCACCCCGTACTTCTGGACCAACCGGCTGTGGGGCGGTGTGGTGCCGTGGCTGTTCGCCAACGACACCAATCTGCTGGCCGAGTCCAAGGCGCCGGGCGGTGACTGGCTGTGGGACTCCTTCTACCCGGCCGCCGCACGGGAGGGCCGCGGGGGCGGTTACCGGTGGACGACACCGCAGGCCACCGACGCCCGCGTTGAGGAGGCGTACGACTATCTCGCCTCCCTCGTCCAGGAGGGCCTGTGCACCCGGCCCGAGGGCGGCAACGGCCAGAACCTGATCGGCGTGTTCTCCACCGGCCGGGTCGGCGTCACCCCGGCGGGCGGCTTCTGGGCGGGCGGTCTGCACCTGGCCGGGATGGAGGCGGACTCCTTCGACGTGCAGTACTTCCCGCGCTGGCGCACCCAGCGCATGCAGTTCGGCGCCGCCGGCTACGCACTGCTGCGCACCTCGAAGCGGCAGGAGGAGGCTTGGGAGTTCATCAAGTATGCCGCCCGCAGGGACACCCTGACGCGGCTGTTCTCCACCAACCAGACCACGCCCGCACGCCGCTCGATGCTCACCGCAGAGCGGTACCAGGAGACGGGCCCGCAGCACTGGCCGGTCTTCTACGACACCCTCGACAAGTTCCCCGACACCGGGCCGATCCCCGCGCCGCCGCAGGTCGCCGAGGTCGAGCAGGTGCTGCTCAAACACACCGGTACGGCACTGGCCTCCCGGCGCTCGGTGGGTCCCGCGCTGCGCCGGATGCAGGGCGATCTGGAGAAGGCCATGGAGCGTGACGTATGACGAACACCCAGATACCGGCCGTACGGCCGCAGCCGCCGGCCGCGCCACCGGCCCCCGCGTCCCGCCGCTCGGCCCGCGACCGCGGCACCCGCCTGCTGGCCACGCTGTTCCTCGCGCCCACGATCGTCGGCATCGTCGTCTTCACGGTCGTCCCGATCATCGGCTCCGTGGTGCTGAGCCTGTTCCACTGGAACGTCATCGACGACCCGAGCTTCGCCGGCGCCGCCAACTACCGTGAGGTCTTCACCGATTCGACCGTGCTGGTCTCCTTCGGCAACACGCTGCTGTTCATGGTGTTCGCGGTCGCGCTCCAGTTGCTGATCGCCCTGGTGCTGGCGCTGGCGGTGAACGGGCGGATGCCGGTGTGGCTGCGGTCGGTGTTCCGGTCGGCGTTCTTCTTCCCGCTGGTGCTGTCCGCGGCGTCGATCTCCGTGGTGATGAAGTACCTGTTCAACCAGGACTTCGGGGTCGTGAACTGGCTGCTCGGCCTGGTCGGGGTCGCCCCGGTGCCCTGGCTGACGTCGGAGAACGCGGCGATGGCCACGGTGATCCTGGTTTATGTATGGCAGCAGTTCGGGTTCTCGTTCCTGCTGTTCGTCGGCGGTCTGAACAACATCCCCAAGGAGATCCACGAGGCCGCCTCCCTCGACGGGGCGACCGGGCTGCGCAAGCACCTCGGCATCACCCTGCCGCTGCTCTCGCCCACGCTGCTGGTCGCGTCGGTGGTCGGCATCATCAACGCGCTCCAGGTCTTCGAGCAGCCCTACGTCCTCACCAACGGCGGTCCCGGTGACGCCACCCGCACCGTCGTGATGGTCATCTACGAGAGCGCGTTCGAGCAGCTCCGCTTCGGTGCTGCCTCGGCGGTGGGTGTGCTGCTGTTCGTGCTGATCATGGCGGTCACCGCCCTCCAGTTCCGGCTGAGCCGGCGTTTCGTCCACTACCAGTGAGCCGGTGACCTTCTCATGAGCCAAGCGACACTCTCCCTCAGCCGCACCCGGCACTCCCTCGCGCCGTGGGCCCGGATCGCCGGCCTCGCGGTGTGCGCGCTGCTGACGCTGGGCCCGGTCATCTGGACCGTCTCCACGTCCCTGCGCACCCCGGCCGAGGCATTCGACCTGCCGCCGCGCCTCATCCCGACGAGCCCGTCCACGGAGGCGTACAGCGGGGTCTTCGACCAGATCGACGTCTGGCTGCTCGCCCTCAACTCGACCCTGGTGACCGCGCTGATCGCCGTGGGTCAGATGATCACCGCCGGCCTCGCCGGATACGCCTTCGCCCGCCTCGAATTCCGGTTCAAGAAGCCCCTGTTCGGGCTGGTCCTTGCGACCATGATGGTGCCCCTCCAGGTCACGATCGTGCCGGTGTTCCTGGTGCTGAAGTCGATGGGCCTGACCGACACCCTGCTCGGTCTGATCGTCCCGGCGTTCCCGACCGCGTTCGGGACCTTCCTGATGCGCCAGTACTTCCTGGGCATGCCCAAGGACCTGGGCGAGGCGGCCATGCTGGACGGCTGCGGGCCCTGGCGGATCTTCCGGTCCGTGTACGCGCCACTGGCCGCGCCCGGTCTCGCGATCGTCGGCGTGCTGGCTTTCAACTACCACTGGAACGAGTTCTTCCGCCCGCTGATCCTGGAGACCTCGGCCCAGAACTACACGTTGCCGCTGGGCCTGGTCTCCCTCCAGGGCAACCTCGGCACCGGCTCCATCTCGGTGGTGCTCGCCGGTGTCGTGCTGTCCATGATCCCCGCCGTCGCCGTGTTCGTCGTCGGTCAGCGCCCTCTCCGCGAGGGCATCACGTCCGCAGGAGTCAACCGTTGAGCCTCGCAGCTCAGTGCACGGACCCGCGCGCCCCGCGCTTCCGGGTCCGTCCCCCCGCCAACTGGATCAACGACCCGAACGGTCCTTTCCGTTGGCGGGGCCGCCACCACCTCTTCTACCAGCACAATCCGGATGCCCCCGTGCACGCGAACGTCCACTGGGGTCATGTCTCCAGCGCCGACCTGGTCCACTGGGAACACCATCCGATCGCGCTCACCCCGACACCCGGCGGCCCGGACGAGGCGGGCTGCTGGTCGGGGTGTGTCGTCGACGACGACGGTGTGCCGACGGCCGTCTACACCGGCGTCGACCGGCACCACACCGGCGTCGGCTCGATCTGTCTCGCGCGGGCGCTGATGCCGGAGGACGAGACCCTCACCGACTGGCGGCCCCTGCCCGCGCCGGTCGTGACCGGCCCGCCGGCCGGCCTGGACGTGGTGATGTTCCGCGACCCGTTCGTGTTCACCCACGGCGGGCGGCGTTGGGCGGCTGTCGGCGCCGGGCACGCGGACGGGACGCCGTCGGTACTGCTGTACGACTGTGACGACCTCACCGACTGGCGATTCGCCGGGGTGCTGCTCGACGGCACCGACCCCGTGGCCGCGCACGCCTTCGGCGACGGGGCGGTGGGCTGGGAGTGCCCGCAGCTTCTGCGGGCGGCGGACGGTACGTGGGTGCTGGTGCTGTCGCTGTGGGACGGAAGCCCCAGCAGCACCGGCTATCTGACGGGTCGTCTGATCGCTGTCGGCGAGGACGGATTGCGCTTCGAGGCCCGCGCCGTGGGACGGCTGGACCAGGGACGGGACTTCTACGCGCCCGCCGTCCTCCAGGAACCCGACCGGGCGCTGCTGTGGGGCTGGTCCTGGGAGGCACGGGAACAGGCCGAGGTCGACCGGGCCGGCTGGGCGGGGGTCCTGACCGCGCCGCGCGTGGTGGACGTGCGTCCCGACGGTTCCCTGCGCGTCCTCCCGGCGCCGGAGCTCGAACTGCTGCGTGCCGCCGAGCCGTTCGTGACGGCAGCGGGCACGCCTGCCGCGCTGCCGGATGCGTACGACCTGACGGTGACCGCGTCCGGCCGCACCGGCGTGCGGCTGCTGCGGTCCGCCTCGGGCGCGGAGCTGACGGTGCTCGTGGACCCGGGCGAGGGCACGGTGACGCTGGACCGGGGTGACTGGCCGCGCACCGGATCCGAGGGAGCGGGGCCGATCGTGGTGCGGGCGCCGGCCGACGAGGTGCGGATCCTCGTCGACGGCTCCCTGTTCGAGCTGTTCGTGGGCGACCGGGCGATGGTCACCGAGCGGGTCTACCGGCGGCCGGACGACGTGGCCGAGCTGCTCGTGACCGGTGCCGGGGCCACGGTCAGTGGCTGGGAGCTGGTCCCACCGACGCACGGCTGATCACCGGACAGGCCAGACGCCGTACCGTCGCGGGCGGCGTCCGGCCCGTGTCGATGGCGTCGAGGAGCAGACGTGCCGCGGCGTCGCCCATCGCCCGATGCGGCAGGGCGACGCTGGTCAGGGGCGGGGTGAGGAACGCGGCCATGTGTTCCTGGTCGTCGTAGCCGACCACCGACAGCTCGCCGGGGACGGCGATGCCGAGCCGGGTCGCGGCGTGCAGGGCGCCCGCCGCGACCCGGTCGTTGTAGCAGAAGATCCCGGTGGGCCGCCGGTCGGCGGGGACGCCGTCCAGGACGCGCATCGCGCCCTCGTACCCGCCGGAGATCTCGCCGCCGGTGCGCACGACCCACTCCTTGGGCACGCTGATCCCCTCGGCGCGCAGCGCGTCCCGGAAGCCGCGCAGGCGGTCGACGGAGGCGATGTCGTCCTGGCCGCCGACCATGGCGACCCGGCGGTGCCCCGCGTCCAGCAGCAGCCGGGCCGCCGTACGGCCGCCCGCGCGCTCGGCCGGGATGACGGCGGGCAGGGAGTCGTCCTCGGGGAGGCAGTTGGCGAGGACCGAGTGGGTGCGGTGCAGGCCCTCGGGGACGCGGACCCGGCGCAGCGACATGGCCGCGTAGATGATGCCGTCCACGCGCCGGTCGAGGAGCTCGGCGACGGCCGCGTCCTCCTTGGCCGGATCACCGCCCGAGTCGATGGTCAGCACGAGATGGTCGCTGTCCCAGGCGGTCTCCATGGCGCCGCGCAGCAGCCGCCCCGCGAAGGGTGAGGAGGCGATCTCGTCGGTGACCAGGCCGATCACGGCCGTACGGCGGCGGCGCAGGCCGCGGGCGACCGGGTCGGGCCGGTAGCCGAGCTCGGCGGCGGCGCGGCGGATCCGCTCCTGAGTGGCGGGCGAGAGGTTGCCCTCGGCGCGGCCGTTGAAGACGAAGGAGACGGCCGTGTGCGACACCCCGGCGAGCCGGGCGACGTCCCGTGACGTCGGACGCCCGGATCCCGTTGCCTGCTTCTCCTCGGTGCCGCCCATCCCGTCGCCCGCCCTCATCCCCCACCCGTCCGGTTGATCAATCCTCACCTTATCCGTGACGCTGGGTGTACGGCACAGTCGAGGGAAGGTCCGACAGTGATCAGCATTCCGCTGCACACGCTCAACGACGGTACGACGATCCCCGGCATCGGCCTGGGCACCTGGCCGATGGACGACGCCCAGGCGGAAGAGGCGGTGGCAGACGCCCTGGATCTGGGGTACCGCCTCGTCGACACCGCGACGAACTACCGCAACGAGACGGGGGTGGGCCGGGGCATCGCCGCGAGCGGGGTTGCGCGCGAGGAGGTGGTGGTGACGACGAAGCTCCCGGGCCGGCACCACGGCTACGAGGAGACCCTGGCCTCCTTCGAGGAGTCCCGGCGCCGCCTGGATCTCACGTACGTCGACCTGTATCTGATCCACTGGCCGCTCCCCCGGGTCGACAAGTACGTCGACTCCTGGCGGGCCATGATCAAGCTCCGCGAGGACGGGCTGGTCCGGTCGATCGGCGTCTCCAACTTCACGCCCGAGCACATCGAGCGCCTCGAGCGGGAGACGGGCGTCCTGCCGTCCGTGAACCAGATCGAGCTGCACCCGCTGTTCCCGCAGGCGGAGCTGCGCGCCTTCCACGAGGGCAAGGGCATCGTCACCGAGAGCTGGAGCCCGCTCGGGCGCGGCTCCGACCTTCTGGACGACCCGGTCGTCAAGGGCATCGCCGAAACCCTCAAGGTGACGCCCGGCCAGGTCGTGCTGCGCTGGCACACCCAGCTGGGCGCGCTGCCCATCCCGAAGTCGGCCGACCGGGAGCGGCAGCGCGCGAACCTCGACATCTTCGGCTTCACCCTGGACGCCACGCAGATGGCGGCCCTCGCCGACCGGGCGCATCGGCGGCTCGGCGGGGACCCGGAGACGCACGAGGAGTTCTGAGCCGGCCGCGCGGGCGCCGGGAAGGAACTCGGCGCCCCGCGGTACGCGAGCGTCCTCGCGGGGTACCCGGGGCGCTCGGGAAGGAGGCACGCGTGGGCGAGCGGGACCGGCTGCGGGAGTACCGCGGCAAACGTGACTTCGGCCGGACGCGTGAGCCGGAGGGGCGCGGGGCGGCCGGAGGTGAGGGGCCCCGGTTCGTCGTGCAGATCCATGACGCCCGGACCCTGCACTTCGACTTCCGGCTCCAGGTGGACGACGTACTGAAGTCCTGGTCGGTGCCGAAGGGGCCGTCCGGCGACCCCGGGGACAAGCGGCTCGCGATGCCCACCGAGGATCATCCTCTGGAGTACGAGGACTTCGAGGGCGTGATCCCGGAGGGCGAGTACGGCGGCGGCACGGTCATCGTCTGGGACAGCGGGACGTACGAGCCGCTGAGCCACGACCGGTCGGGGCGGCCCGTCGACTTCGACGAGTCGCTGGAGCGCGGTCACGCCACGTTCCGGCTGAGCGGATCCAAACTCCATGGTGAGTACGCGCTGACCCGGTTCCGCGAGGAGCGGGACGGCGAGCGGGAGGCGTGGCTGCTGGTGAAGGCCGGCAAGAGCGGGGCCCGCGGGCACGGCACGCCCGATCCGCACCGGGCCCGTTCGGTGCGCACCGGACGGACGCTCGCGCAGGTGGCCGTGGAGGGCGACGAGGGGTGAACGGACAGGCCGGGTGTGAGCGGCCGGACGATCAGTCAGGAGACCGTCGGTGACACCGACTACATACTTCGGGAGAGTGATCAGACCGGCGGCAGCTGCTGTTCCGCCCAGATCGTCTTGCCGCTGCCGGTCTGCCGGCTGCCCCAGCGCTGGGTGAGCTGCGCGACGAGCAGCAGTCCGCGCCCGCCCTCGTCGTAGGCGTGGGCCCGGCGCAGGTGCGGCGAGGTCGAACTGCCGTCGGAGACCTCGCAGATGAGGGTGCGGTCACGGATCAGCCGGAGCTGGATGGGCGGAGCGCCGTACCGGATGGCGTTGGTGACGAGTTCACTGACGACGAGTTCGGTGACGAAGGCCGCCTCGTCCATCCCCCACGCGGTGAGCTGGTCCGTGGCCGCCTGCCGGGTGGTCGCCACGTGCTCGGGGTCGGGCGGTACGTCCCAGGTGGCGATGCGGTCGGCGCCCAGGGCCCGGGTGCGGGCGACCAGCAGGGCCACGTCGTCGCTGGGGTCCTCCGGCAGGACGGCCTTGAGCACGCCGTCGCACAGCGCGTCGAGGGTCTCGGCGGGCGCGGTCAGGGCCCGGCACAGTTCGGCGGTGGCGTGGTCGATGTCGCGGTCGCGGTCCTCGATGAGACCGTCGGTGTACAGAGCGACGAGGGCGCCCTCGGGCAGCTCGATCTCCATGGCCTCGAAGGGCAGTCCGCCGACTCCGAGGGGCGGCCCGGCGTTCATCTCGACGACGTGTGCGGTGCCGTCGGGCAGGACGACGGCCGGCGGCGGATGGCCGGCGGCGGCCAGGCCGAGACGGCGGGTGACGGGGTCGTACACGGAGTACAGGCAGGTGGCGCCCAGCTCGGCGACCTCCTCGGAGTCGTCCCCGGCGAGATGGGTGACCAGGTCGTCGAGGTGGGTGAGGAGTTCGTCGGGCGGCAGGTCGACGTCGGCGAGGGTGCGCACGGCCGTGCACAGCCGGCCCATTGTTGCCGACGAGGGGATGCCGTGTCCGACGACGTCGCCGACGACGAGGGCGACCCTGCTGCCGGACAGCGGGATCACATCGAACCAGTCGCCGCCGATGCCGGCCTGCGATCCGGAGGGCCGGTAGCGGTGGGCGACCTCGACGGCCGCCTGTCCGGGCAGCCCCCGGGGCAGCAGGTTGTGCTGGAGGGCCAGGGCGGTGGTGCGTTCGCGGGCGAAGCGGCGGGCGTTGTCGACGCAGACCGCGGCTCGGCTCGCGAGTTCCTCGGCGAAGACGGCGTCGTCGGGACCGTAGTCGTCCGACTGGTTGATCCGCACGGCCACCGCGACGCCGAGCGTGGTGCCGCGGGCCCGCAGCGGCACCGCCATCATCGAGTGGGCGCCGACCCGGTGGCGCCGGCCGGCCGGGCCGCGGGCGTTGCGTTCCTCGATCCACCGCATGAAGGCGGGCTCACCGGCCTGGCTCTGGATCACCCGGCCTTCCAGGATCGCGCGGGCCGGCGGCGAGAACGGCGGATAGATGTCCACCTCGCCGAGGTGCACGGCGGCTTCCGGGGTGCCCTCGGTGCCGGAGCCGTGGGCGACCCGGCGCAGGGCGATGTCGGTGCCGGTGAGCGCCGGGGGCTCCTCGGCGTCCAGGACCCAGTCGAAGAGGTCCATACTGGCGAAGTCGGCGAACCGGGGTACCACGATCCCGATCAGTTCCTCCGCGGTGCGCACCACGTCAAGGGTCGTACCGATGGCGGCGGCTGCCTCGTTCAGCAGGGCCAGCCGCTCCCGCGCCCAGTACTGGTCGGAGCTGTCGAACGCCGCGAGAGCGGTGCCCCGGACGGCGCCGGAGGCGTCCCGCACCGGCCACATCTCGATGCTCCAGGCGTGGTCCCGGTTCAGGGCCGGGGCGCCGGTGAAGCTCTCGTAGCGGGCCGGTCTGCCCGTCTCGGCGACCTGGCGCAGATGCCAGAGGAAGCCGCGGCTGTGCCGGGCGTCCTCCACGGTCTCCGGGAAGGGTCGGCCGATCAGTACGTCCTCGGAGACGCCCATGACCTGGCAGGCGACGTCGTTGAGCCGCAGGTAGCGCTGCTCGGTGTCGAAGACCGACATCGACATCGACGCCTGCTGGAAGGCCTCCGCGCCCAGGTCCGGCTCCCGTGCGCCGGGCGGTTCACCGGTGATCACGAAGCCGTCGGGTGTGCCGTCCTCGCCGAGCACGGCGTGTGCCCGCAGCTCCAGGGGCACCTGTGAGCCGTCGCGGTGGCGCAGGAGGACGCGGCCGGTGAGCGCGGCCACGGCCGCGGGCGCGGGTTCCTCGGCGAGCAGGTCCCGCGCGGGCCGTCCCACGACCTCCTCGGCGGTACGGCCGGTCAGCCGCCGGGCACCCTCACTCCACCCCTTCACCACACCCTGGGCATCGAGGATCGCCGCGGCGGAGACGCGCTCCATGTCGTCCAGCATGAGTCCTGAGCCGGACCGCATCAACCGCGAAGCCCGGCGTCACGGACGTGCCGCGCTCACTTGCGCAGGGCGGCGAGGGCCCGGTCGGCGTGGGTGTTCATCCGCAGTTCGCTGCGCACCACCTCCAGGACGGTGCGGTCCTGGCCGATCACGAAAGTGACTCTCTTGGTGGGCGCCAGCGAGAAGCCGCGCGTCACCCCGAACCGCTCCCGGACCGACCCGTCCGCGTCGGACAGCAGCGGCATGCCGAGGGTGTGGCGGGTGGCGAACTCCTGCTGCCGTTCGACGGCGTCCCCGCTGATGCCCACGGGCCGGGCACCGACGGCGGCGAACTCGGCGGCGAGATCACGGAAGTGGCAGGCTTCCGCGGTGCAGCCGGCGGTGAGGGCGGCAGGGTAGAAGAAGAGCACCACCGGTCCCTCGGCGAGCAGCTCGGTGAGGCTGCGCTCGGTGCCGGTCTCGTCCGGCAGAGCGAAGTCCTCCACCTTGTCACCGACCTTCAGCTGGGCGCTCATACCCGTCCCTCCTGGTTCTTGGCGACGCCACGGGCCCACAGCACGAGCGGGATCTGCAACGGCAGCCGCCCGAAGGCGAGCGCCTTCTGGGGCGCGGGGCGGTCGCGCCAGTCGACGGCCATCTTCACGTTGGCCGGGAACACGCCGACGAAGAAGGCCGCGGCGGCGAGCGCGGCCGGCTTGCGGGTGCGCGGCAGTGCCAGCCCGGCCGCGAGCGCGAGCTCGGCGACGCCGCTGGCGTGGGTCCAGGTCCGGGGCTTGCCCGGCAGGGAGCGCGGTACGACGGCATCGAACTGGCGGGGGACGGCGAAGTGAGCGACTCCTGAGGTGGCCAGCAGGCCGGCGAGGAGCAGGGGCGAGCGTCGGGACCGGGGCACGGATCCTCCTTGGATGGCCTGCCGTCGGATGCTACCGGAGGGTAGGTCTCCGGCCGGCATCCGCCCCTGTGCGTTCATCGGCCTTGCTACGCGCGGCGGTTGTGGGTTCCGGGGGTGTATCCGAAGGAGCGGCGGAAGACGTCGATGAAGGCGCTGGCGGAGGACCATCCGCAGCGGTGGGCGACGGTCGTGACGGGCATGTCCTCGGCGAGCAGACGCAGCGCGTGATAGAGGCGTGACTGGGTGCGCCACTGCGGGAAGGTCATGCCGAACTCCTGACGGAAGAGCCGGCTGAGGGTGCGCTCGCCGACGCCGGTCGCGGCGCCCAGCGCGGCGAGGCCGCGCGCGTCGGCGGGGTCGGCGTGGACGAGCGCGCAGACGGCGGCCAGGCGTGGGTCGGTGGCGGTGGGCAGCCGTAGGGGCTGCTGGGGCGA
Organism: Streptomyces coerulescens; assembly: GCF_042657965.1. Lineage (NCBI taxonomy): Bacteria > Bacillati > Actinomycetota > Actinomycetes > Kitasatosporales > Streptomycetaceae > Streptomyces > Streptomyces coerulescens. The sequence continues at coordinate 20,566 of NZ_JBHSKM010000016.1, read as the reverse complement.
GGCGCGCAACTGGTCGCGCAGGACGGCGAGCAGGCGGCGGCGTTCGGGGCTGTCGTCGTCGGGGTCGCGGGTGTAGGCGAGGATCAGCTCGCGCAGGAGCGGCCCGACGGCGAGGACGGTGGGGGCGTCCAGGCCGAGCGGGTTGTCGTCGGCGGGCAGACCGACCAGGTGTAGGTCGAGGTGGCCGTGGGCGCGGTGGGCGTGCGTGGTGCCGGCGGGGACCCAGATGGCGCGGTTGCCGGGCGCGAACCAGGTGCCTGCGTCGGTGGTGACGGCGAGGACGCCGGAGCCCGCGTAGACGATCTGGTGGTCGTCGTGCCGGTGCGCGTCGATGCGTTCCCCGGCGGTCAGGACCTCGGCGCGGGTCGGCGCGGTCGGCGTGTGGCGGATGTTCGACACACTTCGGCAGATTATCGGAAGCGGGCCAGCAGCGGGCGCGGCGACGATCGCAGGGTGTCCGAGAAACGCAGTCGAGCCATCACGCTGATGTCCCTGGGCCACGCCTGTGTGGACGTGTACCAGGGTGCCGTCGCCGCCCTCGTCCCCTACTTCGTCGCCGAGCGCGCCTACAGCTATGCCGCCGCATCGGGCGTCGTACTCGCTGCCTCCCTGCTCTCGTCGGTCGTCCAGCCTCTGTTCGGGGCGCTCACCGACCGCCGGCCGATGCCCTGGCTGCTGCCGCTGAGCGCGCTGACGGGCGGCGCGGGGGTGGCGCTGAGCGGTGTCACGGATTCCTACGCGCTCACGCTGACGGTGGCGGCCGTGTCCGGGATCGGCGTCGCCGCGTATCACCCGGAGGCGGCCCGTGCGGCCCGCGCCGCGGCACGGGGCAGCCATACGGCGATGGGCTGGTTCTCCCTCGGCGGCAACGTCGGCTTCGCCCTGGCGCCGCTGCTGGTGGCGGCGGTGGTCGCCGCCGGTGGACTGGGCGCCTCTCCCCTGCTGGTCGTGCCTGCCGTGGCCGGCGCGGCCCTGTGCGCGGCGGCCGTGCGCTCGACGGGGGTCCGTGCCGCTGCCCCGTCCGGGAGCGAGGGTGCCGGGACGGACGACTGGCCGTCCTTCCTGCGCCTGTCCGGCGCCATCATGTGCCGTTCGATCGTGTTCGTCGGCCTGAGCGCGTTCGTCTCGCTGTACGTCCGTCAGCGCACCGGCGGCGGGGACGTGGCCGGCACGGCCGCGCTGTTCGTGCTCTACGCGGGCGGGGCGGTCGGGACCGTGGCCGGGGGCCGGCTCGCCGAGCGGTTCGGGCGGCTCAGGGTCGTACGCCAGGCGTACACGCTGTCCGTGCTCGCGGTCGCCGGGGTCGTTCTCGTGCCCGGTCCGGCGGTGTACCTGTTCATCGCGCTCACGTCGGCGGGCCTGTACGTCCCGTTCTCGCTGCACATCACCCTCGGCCAGGACTATCTGCCCCGGCGGGTCGGCACCGCGAGCGGGGTGACGCTGGGGCTGGCCGTGAGCGTGGGCGGTCTCGCCGCACCGGCGATCGGCGCCCTGGCCGACGCCACGTCACTGCACACGGCACTCGTCCCGCTCATCGCGCTGCCGGCGCTGGGACGGCTGCTCCTGAGCGGCCTACGGGAGCCGACCCCACCAGAGACGAACCGCCACGAGCCGAGCAAGGTCACCAACAGTTCGACAACCCCCTAGGGGCGCGGGGAACTGCGCGATCAACCACGGCGGCGGCGCAGACGGGAGACGGCAGGCTCAGGCGCTCCCCGCAGCCGCCGTCGGCTGTTGCTCAGCGTCGTCGCTCGCATGCGCGAGAAAGTCGTCGACCATGCGATGGAAAAGCGTGGCCAACTGCCGCAACTCCTCGGGCGTCCAGTCGGCCAGGGCCAGCTGCATGCCACGTGCGCCCGCGTCACGGACCCGGGCGACGGCCCGCCCGCCGGACTCGGTGAGTTCGATGCGCTGGGCCCGCCGGTCCTGCGGGTCCGGGACGCGGGTGACATAGCCGGACTTCTGCAACTGCTGCACCGTGCGCGTGACATGCGACGCCTCCACACCCAGCCGGGCGGCCAGCTCCCCGGGCCGCAACGGCTCCGAGTCGGCGACCTGACGCAGCAGCGCCACGGCCGCCCGGTCCAGCGGCACCCCGGCCAGTGCCATCAGCCGTTCGTGCTGCCGGGCGCGCGTACTCAGATAGGTGATTCGGGTGAGCGCGCGCTCGATCTCGACCACTTCCGGTGACGCGGGGCTGTCGGGGAGTTCGGGGAGCGGTGTGGTGGACATGCCCGCCACTTTACCATCTCATTGCGTAACTCAATTAATTTGCGCCTGCATCGATATGAACCGCTTCCCGCCAGCTCACACCGGTGGCGATGGTTTGGCGCCAGTGCCGGATCGCCCTGGGCGGCATCCGCACCGCGAGCGCCCCGGCCACCCGCTCCCCGGTGCGGTACACGGCGACGAACCGTCGCTCCGCAAGATCGCCCTGCACCACGGCCGCTTCGTCGTGCCCCCGCAGGTAGCCGTACGCCTGGATCTTCATGCCGTACTGGTCGGACCAGAAGTACGGCACCGGCGCGAACGGCTTGCGTGCCCCGGGACGCAGCAGGTTGCGGGCAACGGCCATGCCCTGTTCCGCGGCGTTGGTGCGATGCTCGACGCGCAGGGAGCGGTCGAACAGCGGGTTGTGCCAGCGGGCGACGTCCCCGGCGGCGTAGACGTCGCGTGCGGCCGCGCAGTACTCGTCGCAGACGACGCCGTCGCCGACCGTGAGCCCGCTGCCGGCGAGCCATTCGGTGTTGGGCACTGAGCCGACGGCTGTCAACACCTCGTCGGCCTCGACGAGTTCACCGTCGGCCAGCCGCACCCCGTGCCCGGTCACCTCGGTCACCGTGACGCCGCAGCGCAGGTCCACGCCCCGTTCCCGATGGGCGTCCGTCAGCATCCGCCCGACCTGGGTGCCGACAGCGTGGGCGAGCGGCACGGGAGCGGGCTCCAGGAGCGTCACCTCGCAGCCCAGCCGCCGGGCGACCGCGGCGGCCTCGGCCCCGAGGAACCCGGCACCGACCACGACGAGCCGCCGACCCGGCACCAGCCGGTCCCGCAGCCGCACCGCGTCGTCCAGGGTGCGCAGCACATGCCCGCCGTCCCCCGGCAGTCGGCGCGGACGCACCCCGGTGGCGATGATCAGGCCGTCGTACGGCACCGCCGAACCGTCGCCCAGTTCCACCTCGGCGTCGGCGAGCCGCAGGCCGGTCGCGGGAACGCCGAGGCGCAGGTCGAGGTCGAGTCCGGCGAGGTGGTCGGGGGTGCGCAGGTGCAGTCGCCCCGGCTCCCATTCGCCGGACAGCACCTGCTTGGACAGGGGCGGGCGGTCGTAGGGGGCACGCGGTTCGTCGCCGATGAGGGTGAGGGTGCCGTCGTAGCCCTCGCGGCGGAGTGTCTCGGCCGCCGCGAGTCCGGCGGCCGCGGCACCCACGACGACGATCCGCCTCACTGGTCGACCAGCCGGATCGCGGCGGCCGGGCAGATCGCCACGGCTTCGCGGACCCCGTCCAGGTGCTCGGCGGCGGGCCGCTCGTCGAGCAGGATCGCGATGCCGTCGTCGTCCTGGTCGAACACCTCCGTCGCGGCGAACACGCACTGCCCGGACGCGACGCACTTGTCGGCTTCCAGCTCCACCTTCATGATGCGGTTTCCTTTCCTCGGACGTGGGTGTGGTTCGTGGTGCGCGGGTGAGGAAGGGTCACCAGGACACGGGCAGTTCGTGGACGCCGTAGATGAACGCGTCGTTCTTGAAGCGGACGTCCCGCAGGTCGCCGGCCAACTTCAGCGTGGGGATGCGCCGGTAGAGGGTGCCGTAGACGACCTGGAGCTCCATGCGGGCCAGCGGCTGGCCCAGGCACTGGTGGACACCGAAGCCGAAGGCGACGTGGCGGCGGGCGTCGCGGGTGATGTCGAGGCGGTCGGGGTCGGCGAAGACCTCGGGGTCGCGGTTGCCGATCTCGTTGACCATGATGACGCCCTCGCCGGCCCTGATCACCTGTCCCGCGATCTCGATGTCCTCGGTCACCGCCCGGCGCCGGCCGAGGTGGGTGATGTGCAGGTAGCGCAGGAGTTCCTCGACAGCGGAGGCGACGAGCCTCGGGGCGTCGGACTCGCGCAGGAGGGCGAGCTGGTCGGGGTGCTGGAGCAGGGCCAGGGTGCCGAGCGCGATCATGTTCGCGGTGGTCTCGTGGCCGGCGATCAGCAGGAGCAGGGCCATCTCGGTCGCCTGCTGATGGGTGAGTTCACCGGCGGTGACCCGGCCGGCGATGCTCGACAGCAGGTCGTCCTTCGGCTCGGCGATCCGCTTGCCCACGACTCCGGCGAGGTAGCCCGCGACCTCACGGCCGGCGGCGCCGCGGTCCTCTGGCGTGGCGGTCGTGCGGACCATGGTTCTGGTGTGCTCCTGGAAGAAGTCGTGCTCCTCGTAGGGCACGCCCAGCAGTTCGCAGATGACCAGCGACGGGAGCGGCAGGGCGAACGCGTCCACCAGGTCGACCGGGGCGGGTCCTGCCAGCATGTCGTCGATCAGGCCGTCCACGATGCGCTGCACGGCCGGCCGCAGCGCCTCGACCTTCTTGACGGCGAACGGCGCGGTGACCATCCGGCGCAGCCTCGCGTGTTCGGGGTCGTCCATCATGATGAAGCTGAGCTTGCCCTCGCCGCCCTCGGGACTGGCCTTGGTCGGGTAGCCCGGCCGGTCGGTGTCGGCGCTGACGCGCGGGTCGCCCAGCAGGGCGCGCTGCTCGGCGTACCGGGTCACGAGCCAGGACTCGCTGCCGTCCCACAGCCGCACCTTGGCGAGCGGGCCCTCCCGCTGAAGGTCCTTCAGCGCGGGCGGCGGGTCGAAGGGACAGCGGGACTGCCTGGGCATGGGGAACTCGGGAACGGCGTCCGGCGCCTCGGACGTGCGACCGGTGAGGGTGTCGGCCATGGTTCACCTCGGCTGTGGGGGCTTCGATGGCTGTGGGGGGCTTCGATGAGCACATGCAAACAGAGCGGTCTGACGCGTTCCGGTCAGTTCCCTGACAGGAGGCTGACGTGGCCCGGATCACACGATCGCCACCGGCTCAGGAGGCTGCGTCGGCGCCACCCAGCCAGTAGCCGAAGCCGCGGCGTGTGTGGATCAGTGCCGGGGCGTCCCGGTCCACCTTGCGGCGCAGTCGGGACACGAGCTGCTCGATCGCGTTGTCGCCGCGATGGTCGCCCCACACATAACGGCCGATCTGCTCCTTGGACAGCACCCGGTGGGAGTTGACCAGGAGATGGCGCAGCAGCCGGTACTCCGCGGGCGTGAGGTCCAGCGCCCGCGTGCCCCGTCGTGCCCGGCACACGGTGTCGTCCAGGACGAGGTCGCCGTGGCGCAGTGGATTGCCCCTGGCCCGGCCGGGACGGGCGTCGCGCAGCAGGACCTGGATCCGGGCCAGGACCTCGGCCACCCGGAACGGCTTGGTGACGTAGTCGCGTCTCCCCGGGCCGAGTTCGGGCACGAGCCGGTCCAGGGAGTCGCACTCGGCGAGCAGCAGGACGGGCGGACGGTACGGCAGCTCGGGCCGGCGCTCCCGGTCGAAGTGCCCGTGGTCCGATACGTCGGTGTCGAAGACGACCAGGTCGAAGCGGCGTGCGGCGACGCGCGCGACTGCATCGGCGCCGGTGCCGGTGAGACTGATCCGGTAGCCCGCCAACTCCAGTGTGGTCGTGAGGAGTTCGGCGAGGTCGGCTTCGCCGGCGACGACAAGGAGATGTTGGCCGGCGCCCCGGGCGAGACGCTCCGCTGGGCGCTCCGCCGGCAGTGCCGCCATGGGTTGTCGGTGGTCTGCGGGGCGGTCGTGGCTGGTCGCGCCCCGCGGCGGAGCCGCAGTTCGATACAGCCCCGCGCCCCCTGGGGGCGCTGCCGAACCGGTGTTTAACCCGCTCCGTCCGTCGAGGGTCGGTTTCACGGTTGTGCTCCGGGGGTCGCGGGGGCCAGCCACATGCCGACGACCGCGTCGGTGAGGCCCGTGGCGGCGTCGTCCCAGGTGGCCCGGGGCGTGGGGGTGTGCTCGGCGAGGGCGCGTTCGCGCTCGGCGGCCACGTGGACGATCAGATGGCGGACCATCTCGCCGCGTTCGGCGCGGACCTCGGACGGAAGGTCGGGCAGGCACCGGTTGAGGCCGTCGATGATCGTCTGCAGGGACGGGGAGGTGAGGGCCTCCTCGACCATGATCCGGTGCAGCGCCGGGTCGGCGGCGACCTGCGCGCAGAACCGCGCGTACCAGGTGGGGCTGCCGAGCGCGGCGAGGTGTTCGAGGGAGGGGCGGACCAGACAGTCCACCCAGCCGCGCACGTCGTCCGCGTCCGTCAGGTCGGCGACCAGGCGTGCGCGGATCTCCTCGATAGGCGTCGAGTGTCTGCGGACGATGGCGCGGACGAGGTCGGTCTTGGTGCCGAAGTGGTAGCCGACGGCGGTGTTGTTGCCCTGTCCGGCGGCCTCGCTGACCTGGCGGTTGGACACCGCGTACACACCGTGTTCGGCGAAGAGCCGCTCGGCCGCGGTCAGGAGCAGCTCTCGGGTCGCGCCCGCCTGCTCCTCCCGCAGTGTCCTGCCTGCCATGATCACCACCGCACCGGGACTGGGCACCGCGCTTCGGCGACCAGTCCCTCGGGCCGCCGCGGTTTCGTCTCCGTACAATCTAAGTCACTTGATTGAACGGGATGCGGGCACCGCCGTCGGTACCCTCGCCGTGGTCGACTGCCGGCTGCTGCCGAAGACCGAGGCCCACCGCACCATCGACGGCCCGCTGACCGAGCGGCTGCGCACCGCCGTGCGCGATCCCGGCATGCTCACCGATCTGCGCTGGATGGCCGCCTACTACGTCTACGGCGCTCTGGTCCTGTTCGCGCTGCCGCTGTGGCCCGTCGCCCTGGTCGTGGACGGCGTGGGCTGTGGGCTGCTGCACCGGCGGGCCGTCGTCCTGCCGTGGATCGTGCGCCTGGCGGATCTGGCGGCGAACTGGTCGACGACGGTGCTGCGGCCGTCTCCGCATGCGCTGCCGGCGGCGCGGGTCGAGCAGCTGACCGTGACCCGGGCCGAGGCGATCGCCGCGCACGGCGCCGAGCTGCGCCGGCAGGAGAGGACTGCGGATCCGTGTCACCGACGACGGCCGGGGCGGGGTGGACGAGTCCGGTGGCTCGGGTCTGCTCGGGTGCGGCGGAGGGGCGCGGCGCTCGACGGGACCGTACGGGTGTCGAATCCGGCCGGCCGACCGACGGTGATCGACGTGGAGCTGCCGTGCGTGTGGTGAGCGCCGGGCCACCGGCCGTCCTGCTCGGGGATGACCCGGACCGGGCGCATACTGCGTTCCGAGTATGGGCGATTGTCGGCGGACGGACGACGACACGGCGGGCCGCCGGCGCGAGGCTGAGGGCCGACCCATGATCCGGAGCCGGAAGAAGCACCACCCATGACCATCCGTGTACTGCTCGCCGACGACCAGGCCCTGCTGCGGGCCACCTTCCGGATCCTGATCGACTCCTGCCCGGACATGGAGGTGGTCGCCGAGGCCACCGACGGCACCGAGGCCGTCGAGCTCGCCCGGGTCCACCGCCCCGACCTGGTCCTGATGGACATCCGGATGCCCGGCACCGACGGGCTCGCGGCCACCTCGGCGATCTGCGCCGACCCGGACCTCACGGCGGTACGGGTGCTGATCCTGACGACGTTCGAGATCGACGAGTACGTGGCGCAGGCGCTGCGGGCCGGGGCGAGCGGCTTCCTCGGCAAGGACGTCACCGCGGACGTGCTGCTCGCCGGCATCCGCACCGTGGCCGCCGGCGAGTCCCTGCTCTCCGCGACCGCGACCCGCACCCTGATCGCCCGGTTCCTGTCCTCGCCCGCCGAGAGCGCCCAGTCGGCCGCTCCGGAGCACCTGGCCGCCCTCACCGCCCGCGAGCGGGAGGTCATGGCCTGGGTGGCCGAGGGCCACTCCAACGAGGAGATCGCCGGGAAGCTCTACGTCAGCCCGCTGACCGTACGCACCCATGTGCATCGCGCCATGACGAAGCTGGGCGCCCGCGACCGTGCCCAACTCGTCGTCATGGCCTATCAGTCGGGTCTGGTGCGGGCCGTTCCGCCGAACGGGGGCGAGTGACGCCACGCCCGCCGTTCAGGGGAAATCGGCGGCCGGTGCGCGTGGCGGCGGGCGGGCGTGTCGAGAACTGACCCGTGAGCCTGCCGCTGATCCCTCCCATGCTCGCCACTTCCGGCAAACTCCCGCCCACCTCCCAGGACGCGCGCTGGGCCTACGAGACCAAGCAGGACGGCCAGCGCGCGGTGGTCTATCTGGCGGGTGACGGCACCCTGCTGCTGCGCGCCCGCTCCGGCGAGGACATCACGGCCGCCTACCCCGAACTGCGGGCGCTGGGCGACAGCCTCGGGAGCTCACCCGCCGTGCTGGACGGGGAGATCCTGGCCCTGGACGAACAGGGGCGCGCCGACTTCCAGTTGCTCCAGTCCCGGATGGGGCTGGCGCACTCGCCCGCCCGGGCCGCCCGGATGGCCGCGCAGACGCCCGCGCATCTTGTGCTGTTCGACGTGATGCACCTGGCGGGCCGCTCCCTGCTGAAGGTCCCCTACTCCCGGCGGCGCGGGCGGCTGGAGGACCTCGATCTGAACGGGCCGTTCTGGTCGACGCCGGGTGCCGTGGTGGGACATGGGGCGGAGGCGCTGGAGGCCACCCGGGAGCACGGCCTGGAGGGGCTGGTGTGCAAGCGGCTGGATTCGCTGTACGAGCCCGGGGTGCGTTCCCGCGCCTGGGTGAAGATCCGCAACATGCACAGCGAGGACGTCGTCGTGGGCGGCTGGCTGCCCGGCAAGGGCCGGCTCACGGGTCTGCCGGGCGCCCTGCTGGTCGGGCAGTTCGCGGCCGACCGTCGGCTGCGGTACGTCGGCGGGGTGGGCACCGGCTGGAGCGAGGCGGAGCGGACCGAGCTGGCCGAGCTGATGCGGGCCGTGGCGACGGACGAGTGCCCCTTCGATCCGGTGCCCCGGGTGGCGGGCGCGTACTGGGTGCTGCCCCGGCTGGTCGGCGAGGTGCGCTACAGCGTCCGTACCCGGTCGGGGCTGCTGCGCCAGCCGTCCTGGCTACGGCTGCGACCGGACCTGACGCCGGAGAAGTCGGCGGCCTGGCTGCCGGAGGACAGCGCCTGACGGTGTGCCTCGCCGGCCAAGGCACCTGTGCCGGGCGCCAATTGTTGTGCTGATCGTTACCAGCGGTACGCCCGTGCCTCTTGGCACCGATGTGAAACGCCGGGATCCTGAACTCCCCATCCCCCCATAGCCGTTGGGCTGCGCCGTTCCAGGAGGAGGACGCAGTGGCGTCACAGTCGTTCCGCACCCACAGCAAGAGATGGCTCACCGGGCTCGCCGGTGCCGCCGCCCTTGTCATCGCTTTCCCCAGCGCCGCCTTCGCCGCACCGCCCGGTGCCCTGCCCGGCAACGCCGAGTCGGCCGAGCGGACGTATCAGCCGGCCTTCGACTACGACACCGACGGGTGCTACTCCACCCCGGCCATCGGCCCGGACGGCACCGTCAACGGCGGCCTCAACCCGACCGGCGCACTCAACGGCCAGTGCCGTGACGCCTCGGACCTCGACAACACCAACAGCTACTCGCGCTACAAGTGCAACAACGGCTGGTGCGCGTACCTCTACGGCCTGTACTTCGAGAAGGACCAGGCGATAGCGGGCAGCAGCATCGGCGGGCACCGGCACGACTGGGAGCACGTCGTGGTGTGGGTGCAGAACAACGCGGTCCAGTACGTGTCGACGTCGAACCACGGCTCGTTCACGGTGCACGCCGCGTCCTCGGTGCGCTTCGACGGCACACACGCCAAGATCGTTTACCACAAGGACGGCATCAGCACGCACTGCTTCCGGCTGGCGAACTCGAACGACGAGCCGCCGGAGAACCACAAGGGCACCTGGCAGTACACGCCGCTGGTCGGCTGGAACGGCTACCCGGCGGGCGTACGCGACAAGCTCGTCGCGTACAACTTCGGCAGCGCCAACTTCGGCCTGAAGGACGGCAGTTTCGCGTCCCATCTGTCGTCGGCGAAGCCGTCCGGCATCTCCTTCGACCCGAACGCCTGATCCCCGGGCGTCCCGGTCACCGCACCCCTGGGCCGACGTCCCCCTCCACGAGGGTGTCGCCCAGGGGCGTCCGTGCGTAGAGGACGTGGTTGCCCTGGCGGCGGGACTCCAGCAGCCCGGCGTCCCGCAGCGTCGACAGGTGGGCCGACACGGTGGACGGGGCCAGGCCGTGACGGCGGGCCAGATCCGTCGTCGTGGCGGGTACGGCGAGACCCGTGAGGACGGCCGCTCGCTGGTGGCCGAGCAGCCGGGCGAGCGCCCCCGCCGGGCGCGGTGCCGGGGCGTCGTGCAGGCGGCCCATGCCACGGGCCGGGTAGATGACCGTCGGCTGCCAGGGCCGGGCGAAGCCGCTCACCACGTCCGGCCACACGAACACGCTCGGCATCAGCAGCACTCCCCTGCCGTCCGGGCGCTGGGCGTCGGCGAGTTCGCCGTAGCGGCGCAGGGTGAGCGTGTGGTCGGTCCAGTCGACGGCCGGGTGCAGGCCGGTGAGCAGCGCATCCAGGCCGCCGTCGGCCGCCCGGCGCGAGCGGTGCGCGATGTCCGCCTCCAGCACCGAGCGGTGCCGCGGCCAGTCCGGGGCGAGCAGCGCGTGCCAGGCCCGTTCGGTGAGGTCGGCCAGGCGCCGTACGGTGGCGGCGGGGTCGTCGAGCGCGGCGCGCCCCGCGGGTGAGTCGGCGAGGCCGGGGACGCAGGCCAGGGAACGGGTCATCTCCGCATGGGCCAGGGCCGGGTCGGTGGCGCGCATCCGTGCCAGCTCGTCGTCGAAGGACGGGTACGGGTCGTCCGGGGGCGCGCCCAGGAAGTCGGGGGTGTAGCCGCGGACGGGTGGGACGAACAGCCACAGGGGTGTCAGGTCGAGGCCGGCGAGGGTACGGCGCATACGGCGCAGCCAGGTGCGGTGGTAGCCGTGCCGGGCCGGCCGGCGCAGCATCCGCAGCACCTCATGGGTCTGGCAGAGCGGCGAGATCGCGAACCGGCAGCGCGTCAGGTCGTCGGTGCCGAGGTGCAGGGCGAGCGGCATGCGACCCCCGTCGTGAGCGGCGATTCGTCCCGGACCGAAAGAGAGTCTCGGGACCGAAAGGGATTCGTCCTGGACCGAAAGAGTAGAGCGCGCCGGTCGCGGCCCCGCACGCTGACCCCCGACTCCCCCTGTCGGAAAGGCGGTCGGATGGGCGGCACATCTCCGGCTCCGTGGCGGCGCGCTGCCGTCGTCGCGGCGCTGATGCTGGCGGCGTTCACCTTCAACACCACCGAGAACCTGCCGGTCGGGCTGCTCGCGCTGATGGCGGACGATCTGCGGGTGTCGCTCGCCGCCGTGGGCGCCCTGGTCACCGGGTACGGCCTGACCGTGGCGGCCGCCTCGCTGCCGCTCGTCCAGGTCACCCGCTCGGTGCCGCGCCGCCATCTGCTGGCCGCAATCCTGGGGCTGCTCGCCGTGGCGAGCTGGGTGTCGGCGCTGAGCGGAGTGTCGTACGGGGTGCTGCTGTCCGCGCGCGTCGCGACGGCGCTGGCGCAGGCGGTGTTCTGGTCGGTGATGGGGCCGGTCGCGGTCGGCATGTTCCCGCCCGAGCGCCGGGGGCGTGTGATCGGGGCACTGTCCGTCGGCGGTTCCCTTGCCACGGTGGCCGGCGTTCCGGCCGGAACCTGGCTGGGCGGGCACACCGGCTGGCGCACCCCCTTCGTCCTGCTCGGGGTGCTCGCGCTCGTCTCCCTGGTGACGATCGCCGCGCTGCTGCCGACGTCCCGTCCGCAGGACGGTCATGCCGCGTACGGTGCCGCTCCCGACCGGCGCGGGTTCCGTGTCGTGCTCGCGGTGACCGCGCTGTCGGTGACCGGTGCCTTCGCCGGGTTCACCTATGTCGTCGCGTTCCTCCACGAGGTGAGCGGGTTCGGCGCGGGCGCGGTGAGTGCGGTGCTGTTCGCGTTCGGCGGGGCGGCGCTGGCGGGCGTCGCGGTGACCGGGCCGCTCCTCGACCGGTTCCCGCGGGCCACGCTGACCGTGCCGGTGGCGGCCCAGACGGTGGCGCTGCTCGGGCTGTGGGCGACGGGCCATGTCCCGGCGGCGAGCGTGGTGCTGATCATGGTGCTGGGCGCTTCGGTCTCGACCGTCTTCATGGCGACGCAGAACCAGGCGCTGAGGGTCGCGCCGGGCCGGACCGAGACCGCACTCGCCGCCAACTCGGCCGCCTACAACGTGGGCATCGCCGCCGGTGCTCTGCTCGGGGGCGCGCTGCTTCCCGTGGCCGGGGTGCGCGGCACCTTCCTGGCCGGAGGGCTGTTCACGCTGGCCGCGCTGGTGGTGCAGGCGCGGCCGGCACGAGCGCGGGCTCTCAGCCGGGCGCGAATCGGGCGGTGCCGTACGAGTGCGGACGTGTGAAGGTCTATCGTGGCGGCATGTCCGCCCCTGAACTGATCCGTATCGTCTCCCGCGACTCGCCGATGGCGCTCGCCCAAGTGGAGCGTGTCCGCGCCGAGTTGGCGGCCCTGCACCCCGGCCTGCGCACCGAGGTCGTGCCCGTGAAGACGACCGGTGACAAGTGGATGGGCGACCTGGCCCAGGTCGAGGGCAAGGGCGTGTTCACCAAGGAGGTGGACGCCGCCCTGCTGGCGGGCGAGGCCGATCTCGCCGTGCACTGCGTGAAGGACATCCCCGCCGACCGGCCGCTGCCGGCCGGCACCACGTTCGCCGCGTTCCTGAAGCGGGACGACGTCCGCGACGCGCTGATCCACCCCGGCGGGCTCACGCTGGACGAGCTGCCGGCCGGAACCCGGATCGGCACCTCCTCGGTTCGCCGGGTCGCGCAGCTGGCCGCCACCCACCCGCACCTGGAGTGCGTGCCGTTCCGCGGCAACGCCAACCGGCGCCTCGAGAAGCTCGCGGCCGGCGAGGCGGACGCGCTGCTGCTCGCGGTGGCCGGCCTGGAGCGCATCGGCCGCACCGACGTGATCAGCGACACCCTCTCCCCCGAGGTGATGATGCCGCCCATCGGCGCCGGCATCCTCGCGCTCCAGTGCCGGGAGGACGACGCCGAACTCATCGACGTCGTCAGCGGCCTCGGCGACCCGGACACGTTCCGCGAGGCCACCGCGGAGCGCATGTTCCTGCATGTCCTGCAGGGCCACTGCAACAGCCCGATCGCCGGGTACGCGCGCGTGGACCGCGGTGGTGAACTGTCCCTGCGGGCCTGTGTGTTCACCCCGGACGGCAAGACGCGGCTGAACGCGCACGAGTGGGCCGGCCGACTGGATCCGGCCACGCTGGGCACGTCGGTCGCGGTCGCGCTGCTGCGTCAGGGCGCCCGCGAGATCATCGACGGCATCCCGCACTGAGCCGGGCGGGCACCGACCTGACGTCCGTCAGGCGGTGCCTTCCTCGGCCTGCTCCCGCAGGAAGTTGCTGACCTGGAGCGCGAGGCCGTCGCGCAGGGTGGCGGCGTGGGCGCCGGCCGAGCCCTCCTGGAGGCCGACGCCGCCGGTCCACAGCCGGCGGTCCGCCCACTCCTCCTCGACCCGCAGCTGGATCTGCACGTCGACCTGGCTCAGGCTCGCCTCGGGGCCGGCCGCGTAGAGCACGGCGGTGGCCCGGCGCAGCGGGTAGACGTCGAAGCCCTCGATGAACTGCGAGTTGCGCCAGTCCATGAACGCGGCCTCGCCGTCGCGGCCGATCCGCACGTCGATCTGGCCGTCCTCGAGGTGGATGCCGAGGTGCCGGTCGCCGCGGTTCTCGACGGTGACCCGAACCCTGAAGTACGACAGCCCCTCGGCGGCGTCGTCCCGTCCCCGCGGCGGCTCGGCGGCCTCCAGGCAGTGGACGCGGACACGCAGACCGGCATGCTCGTCGTACTCGTGCCAGTCCCCGACCACGTTCGGCTCGTACACAATCCACCTCTCGACCCAGAGAGCTGCTTCCTATCTTTGCGCTCAGTGCACTGTCAAATGAGCAGAATGCGCTGTGGCCAGCCCATTCGCCCTCTTGATCACCGATCAAGCCGTGGGCAGGAACAATCGCCCTCCGGGACGTGCGCGGGCGGTCTCCCACGTGCCGCACATCACGTTCCGCGCACCTTGTTCCGCGCCGGCGAAGCCGAGCGCGAAATGGGCGGGGGTAGCTGAGCGGGTTGGCCTTGTAACACGTAGTCGCATTCACGAAATGTGTTTCAGGTTCCGACCGGGCGGGCATACGTTTTTATGTGCTTCGGACAGGAGGCACGTCCGTGGGAGCCGGCCCACCAGGCCCCTGGGGTGTCCTCCACGAGGTCCGAGTGCGCGCCTCCCATGGCTGTCCAGCCAGCACCTGCTGAGGGAGGTGCGCACGGATGAGTGCCACCACCAGAACGAAGCAGCACCCGCACGACGACGCCCCCGACACCGCCGAAGCGTTCGCCCGGCTCGTGGGACTCCCCGAAGGGCCGGAGCGCAAGGTACTCAAGGACGAACTGATTCAGGCCTGGTTGCCCATGGCCGAGCGGATCGCCGTCCGGTTCAAGGGCCGCGGCGAGACCCTGGAGGATCTGTACCAGGTGGCCGCCCTGGGCCTGGTGAAGGCCGTCGACCACTACGACCCGGCCCGCGGCCATGCCTTCGAGGCGTACGCGGTGCCCACCATCACCGGTGAGATCAAGCGGCACTTCCGCGACCACATGTGGACGCTGCATGTGCCGCGCCGGGTCCAGGACCTGCGCAACCGGGTGCGCAGCTCCACCAAGGAGCTGTCGCAGCAGACCCCGGGGCGGGCTCCGACGGTTCCCGAGATAGCGGAACACGCGCAGCTGAGCGAGGACGAGGTGCGCACCGGGATGGAGGCCCTGGACTGCTTCTCCGCGCTGTCGCTGGAGGCGGAGATGCCCGGGACGGACGGCTATGCGCTGGGGGACGCGATCGGCGGCCCGGATCCGGCGTACGAGGTGGTCGTCGACCGTGTCTCCGTCCAGCCGTGCCTGCAACGGCTCCCGGAGCGCGAGCGGACGATCCTCTACCTGCGGTTCTTCGGCGGGATGACGCAGAGCCGCATCGCCCTCCAGCTCGGGATCTCGCAGATGCATGTGTCCCGGCTGCTCAGCGGCTGCTTCGCGCATCTGCGTGACGAACTGCTCGCCGAGGCCCGGTGAGCCCTACTCCTGTGCCGTCCCCGGGATCTGCGTCGGGCCGTGCCGCTCCAGGGCTTCCTCGAGCTCGAAGCGGATCTCGGGCGGCATCTCGCCCTCCCTGCCCCAGACCAGAATAAGTTCCGCGACCCGGCGGAGCTTGATGTTGGTGTGCTGGGAGACGTCCTTCAGCACCGCCCAGCCCGCGTCCGGCGACACCCGTCCCAGCGCGACGATCATGCCGATCGCCTGGTCGACGACGGCGTGCGAGACCACCGCTTCCTTGAGCTGGTCGACTTCCTCTTCCAGTTCGAGAATCCGGTCGGTCTCGTCGGCGGGCTCGCTCGGTACCGGTACCACGGCTCCATCCTCGTCTCTTCGCCGGTCGGGTGCCAGTGAACCCATGGACGGACATCGGCCGTTTCGGCACTCCGGCGGGGGTACTCGACAGGCCCGGGAGCGGTTCCGGTCGGACACTGGGAGCAGACCGGTGGCCGCCGGTGCGGCGAGACCAGGACGCGACTGCCATGAACAACACGAAAACCCCCAGGAGCACGGCCGAGGTCGTGTCCACACACTCCGTGTTCGGAGCACCCTGCTGGGTGAGCCTGACCAGCCGTGACCTGGAGGCCACCCAGACGTTCTACACGGCCGTGCTGGGGTGGCGCTGGCGGCCGGCCAAGCTGGGTGACCGCTTCCGTGTCGCGCTGGTGCAGAACGTGCCGGTGGCCGGGATCGCCGCGGTCGCCTCGATGTGGCAGATGGCCGTGGCCTGGACTCCCTATTTCGCCGTACCCAGCGCGGACGAGGCCGTCGCCCGCGTGCAGGAACGCGGCGGCACCGCGGCCGTCGGGCCGCTCTCCCTGCCGCCGGGGCGGGCGGCGCTGCTCGCGGACCGCGACGGCGCGACGTTCGGTATCTGGGAGGGGGAGCTCATCTCCAACTGGGAGACCTGGCGGCGGGCCGCGCCGACGTTCATCCGCCTGCACACCCGCGACGCGTTCGACGCCGCCATGTTCTACGGCGAGGTCCTCGACTGGGCCACCGAGGGGCCCGGCTACTGCGAGGTCCACTACGAGGGCGGCGAGGTCGTGCTGCGCAGCGGGGGTGACGCGGTGGCGCGCATCGAATCGGGGGCGGTGGGGTCCGCGCCCGATCCGACGATCCGTCCGCATTGGCAGGTCCACTTCGCGGTGGCGGATGTGGCGGAGTGCGCGCGGACCGCCGAGCTGAACGGGGGCAGTGTGTTGTCGATGGGCAGTGACGAGGCCGTGCTGCGGGATCCGGACGGGGCGCAGTTCACGGTCACGTCCCGCCGTGAGAGGTGACGGTCAGCGGCGTTGGCGCGAGGGCCTGGACAGCAGAACCAGGCTTCGCCGTTCGATCAACAACGCCGTGCCTGCCTTGTGTTCGGCCTCGTCCGAGGTGCCCTGCTGTTCCGAGGTGTCGATCAGGGTCGTCCACCGTTCTCCGTACGTCTCGTCCGGTAGCTGGAACTCGACCGGCTCCCAGTAGGAATTGAGCAGCATCAGGAACGAGTCGTCCACGACCGGCCGCCCGCACGAGTCGGGCTCGGCGATCGCGTCTCCGTTGAGGAAGGCGGCGACCGCGTGGGCGTCGGGTCGGCGCCAGTCGTTCGGGGTCATCTCGCGTCCGTCGGGGAGGAACCAGACCAGGTCGGGCAGCGGCTGGTCGGGGTGGGTCGGGGTCTCCCCCTGGAAGAAGCGCCGGCGGCGCAGGACGGGGTGGGCGGCGCGCAGGCCGATGACGTGGCGGGTGAAGTCGGCGAGCGCGCGCTGGTCGTCGGTGAGCCGCCAGTCCACCCAGGAGACCTCGTTGTCCTGGCAGTAGGCGTTGTTGTTGCCGCGCTGGGTGCGGCCGAGTTCGTCGCCGTGGCAGAGCATCGGGATGCCCTGCGACAGCAGCAGCGTGGCGAGGAAGTTGCGCTGCTGACGGGCGCGCAGCCCGAGTACCGCCGGATCGCGCGTCTCGCCCTCCGCACCGCAGTTCCAGGACCGGTTGTGGCTCTCGCCGTCCCGGTTGTTCTCGCCGTTGTCGTGGTTGTGCTTGTCGTTGTACGAGACGAGGTCGCGCAGCGTGAACCCGTCGTGCGCGGTCACGAAGTTGACGCTGGCGCGCGGGCGGCGCCGGCTGTGCGCGTACAGGTCGGAGGAGCCGGTCAGGCGGGAGGCGAACTCACCGAGCGAGCCGGGCTCGGCGCGCCAGAAGTCCCGTACGGCGTCCCGGTACTTGCCGTTCCACTCCGACCACAGCGGCGGGAAGTTGCCGACCTGGTAGCCGCCCTCCCCCACGTCCCAGGGCTCCGCGATCAGCTTGACGCGGCTGATCACCGGGTCCTGCTGGATCAGGTCGAAGAACGCCGAGAGCCGGTCCACCTCGTGGAACTGCCGGGCCAGGGTCGCCGCGAGGTCGAAGCGGAAGCCGTCGACGTGCATCTCGGTGACCCAGTAGCGCAGTGAGTCCATGATCAGCTGGAGCACGTAGGGGTGGCGCATCAGCAGGCTGTTGCCGGTGCCGGTGGTGTCGTAGTAGTGCGCCCAGTCGCCGTCCACCAGACGGTAGTACGAGGCGTTGTCGATCCCCCTGAAGGACAGCGTCGGGCCGCGCTCGTTGCCCTCGGCGGTGTGGTTGTAGACCACGTCCAGGATCACTTCCAGGCCGGCCGCGTGCAGCGCCTTCACCATCGTCTTGAACTCGTCGACCTGCTGGCCGCGGGTGCCGTGGGCGGCGTACGCGTTGTGCGGGGCGAAGAAGCCGATCGTGTTGTAGCCCCAGTAGTTGGACAGACCGCGGTCGAGCAGTACGCCGTCCTGGACGTACTGGTGCACCGGCATCAGCTCCACGGCGGTCACGCCGAGGGAGGTGAGGTGCTCGACGATCGCGGGGTGCGCCAGCCCGGCGTAGGTGCCGCGCAGCTCCGGCGGGACGTCGGGGTGAGTGCGGGTCAGACCGCGCACGTGCGCCTCGTAGATGACGGTGTCGGCGTACGGCCGTCTCGGCGGGCTGTCGTCGCCCCAGTCGAAGTACGGCTCGGTGACCACGCCGAGCATGGTGTGCCCGGCGCTGTCCGCCGGGGACGGGGCGCCCGGGGCGCGCTCGAAGAGGGAGGCGTGGTTGTCGACCTGGCCGTCCACGGCCCGGCTGTACGGGTCGAGCAGCAGCTTCGCCGGATTGCACCGGTGGCCCAGGCCCGGGTCCCAGGGGCCGTGCACCCGGTAGCCGTAGCGCTGCCCCGGGCCGACGCCGGGCAGATAGCCGTGCCAGACGAAGCCGTCGACCTCGGTCAGCGGAACCGCGCTGTGCCGGCCCTTGTCGTCGACGAGGACGAGCTCGACGCGTTCGGCGACCTCGCTGAACAGGGCGAAGTTGGTGCCCCGGCCGTCGTGGGCGGCTCCCAGCGGGTAGGGGTGCCCGCTCCAGGCGGACACCCCTCGGCTCTTGTCGTCGCGGCGCCGACGTCCGGTCACCGAGCCTCCTCCAGGACGCCGTCCCGGATGCCCGCCGCGGGCGCGACGGCTGTGGCGGGCACGTCGCGGGGGACGCCGCGGGCCTCGCGCAGACTGGGCGCGGGGGCGGTGGGTACGAGCGGGGCGCGTTCGCCGGCGCGGGCACGCTGCGAGAACCAGATGACCTTGCTGCCGGACTCGGTGGCGCAGCAGCCCCACCCGTCACTGACCAGGGCGATGTGCCGCAGGCAGGCGCGCAGCTCGTGGTCCGGGCGCAGGGCGCGGTCGTTGTCGCCGACGGCCGTGATGAGGTGCTGGCCGTTCCACCACATCTCGATCGAGATGTTCTTGTCCGTAGCGTGCTCGTCGATGGCCCGCAGCAGCATCTCCGCGCCGTTGCGGACGGGCTCGACAAGCGTCTCCAGGTCCCAGTACCGGAGGTGGGCTGCCAGAATTCGGCTGACCTGACCCACCCGTTCGGGGCTGACTTCCACGTCGAGGTGGTAGTAGCAGGGCACTGCGGTCTTCACCGTTTACCTCCTCACCGCGAAAGCTCCCGCTCTCCTCGCCCCTGCGGGACGGGGCCCCGATGACGGAGCGTGAGCGCTGATCGCTTCTGAGTCACTCCAGGGTGGGGGCGGTACGCCATTCGTGCAACAGGAGCACACACCTGAGGTAGTTGAAGATCCAACAGGACGCTGCGTCGTCAACCGTGCACCATGTGTGAAGACCTCGATGCCCGTAACGGAACCCGTGCGTATGCGCGCACGGGTTTCCGCCCGACGGACGGGAAACGCTCATCGAGCCCGGAAGGTGAACGGGCCAATGCTGCTACCGGCCAAAGCCGAAGTCGCCCGGCAACTGCGGCGATACCGGGCCTGGGAACGAGCCATGCTCGCGGCCCCGGCCGACCTCACGGTGCGTGCCACCTTCGAGGACACCGGCTACACCCTCTGTGTGCTGATGGGGAAGCGCTGCGCCCGCGAGGCCGTGGACGCCGCCGAGCGGTTTCTGCGGATCACACCGGCCGCCTATCTCCGGGAGCAGGACGAACGGCCCCGCACGGCGAGCGTCTCCGCCCGGAGAGGACCGCCGAGATCGCGGCGGCGGCGTTTCCATGCCGGAAGGTAGTCGGCTTCCGGCGAAGATCGAACCCCCGGCCGGGCCTTGTGCCCGGCCTCGAGCACGGTGGAGGTGAACCATGGGCAGGACCAAGAGCAAAGCCGTTGCCGGCACCGGGACCATCGGCCGTATCCCGGTACGGGACGTACGCCCGGCCGTGGAGTGCGGCAGGCATCCGGCGAAGTCGGTCGTGGGCGAGACCTTCGAGGTCACCGCCACCGTGTTCCGCGAGGGCCATGACTCCGTGGCCGCCAATGTCGTGCTGACCGACCCGGACGGCCGTCCCGGCCCCTGGACACCCATGCACGAACTGGCCCCCGGCATCGACCGCTGGGGCGCCAAGGTGACCCCGTCCGCGATGGGCCGCTGGACCTTCCATGTGGAGGCCTGGAGCGATCCGGTGGCCACGTGGCGGCGCACCGCCCGCATCAAGGTGCCGGCCGGGATCGACGTCGGGCTGGTGCTGGAGGAGGGCGGCGAACTGTACGAGCGTGCCGCCGCCGGTGTGCCCGACGAGACGGAGCGGGCGACCGTGCTGGCCGCCTCGGAAGCGCTGCGCGACGACTCGCTGCCGCCCGTGTCACGGCTCGCGGCGGCGTTCGCGGCGAACGTGGACGCGGTGCTGGGGCGTTATCCGTTGCGGGATCTGGTCACCGCGTCGGATCCGCTGCCGCTGCTGGTGGAGCGGGAGCGGGCCCTGTACGGCTCCTGGTACGAGTTCTTCCCCCGCTCCGAGGGGACCGCGGAACGGCCGCACGGCACCTTCGA
>NZ_JBHSKM010000015.1:0-4072 GCF_042657965.1 Streptomyces coerulescens | reverse complement strand
CGAACGGGCTGACCGCACCGAACGGCCCGTCCCAGCAACGCGTCATCCGCCAGGCGTTGCGGAATGCCGGTGTGCGGGCCGCGGATGTGGATGTGGTGGAGGCGCATGGCACGGGGACCGCGTTGGGGGATCCGATCGAGGCACAGGCCCTGCTTTCCATCTACGGCCAGGAACGTACTGATGGGCCGTTGTGGCTGGGGTCGGTGAAGTCGAACCTGGGGCATACGCAGGCAGCGGCGGGTGTGGCCGGTGTCATCAAGTTGGTGCTGGCGATGCAGCGGGAGGCGCTGCCCGCGACGTTGCATGTGGATCGGCCGTCCTCGCATGTGGACTGGGAGGCGGGGCAGGTCCGGCTGTTGACGGAGTCGCGGGTGTGGCCGCGTGGTGAGCGGCCGAGGCGGGCCGGTGTGTCGGCGTTCGGGATCAGCGGGACCAACGCCCACGTCATCCTCGAAGAAGCTCCCGCCGACAGGACTGACGAGGCGTCGACTCAACTCTCCACCACTCCCTGGCTGTTGGCGGGACGCGACCCCGACAGCCTTCGCGCCCAGGCCGAACGCCTCGCCACACACCTCACCGCCCACCCGGCCTCCACCACCGACCTCGGCCACTCCCTGGCCACCACCCGCGCCGTCCTCACCCACCGCGCCGTGGTCCTCGGTCCCGGCCTCGATGAACTGCGCGACGGCGTCCGTGCCCTCGCCGACGGGGAACCGCACCCGGCGGTCGTCACCGGGCACACACTCAAGGGCCGTACGGCATGGGTGTTCACCGGGCAGGGCAGCCAGCGTCCTGGCATGGGGCGTGAACTCCACGACGCGTTCCCGGAGTTCCGCCGAGCCCTGGACGAGGTCTGCGAGCTGCTGGACACCGAACTCGGCGCGGACGAACCCGGCCGCCTCCTCCCCCTGCGCGACATCATGTTCACCGGCGATCCGGAAACCCTGGCCCGCACCGGCCACGCCCAGCCCGCCCTCTTCGCCTTGCAAGTGGCCCTTGTCGCGCTGCTCCGCTCCTGGGGAATGCGACCGGATTCCGTCCTGGGCCATTCGGTCGGCGAGTTCGCGGCGGCGTACGCGGCGGGGGTCTTCGAACTCCCTGATGCGGTACGGCTGGTGGCGGCGCGTGCGCGGCTGATGCAGGCGCTGCCCGAGGGCGGTGCCATGGCCGCGATCGAGGCCACGGAGGCAGAAGTCGGAGGAGTCCTCGACGGGGACGTGGCGGTCGCCGCGGTGAACGGGCCGCGGTCCGTCGTGGTCTCCGGCACGGAAGAAGCCGTGGAGGCAGTGCTCGTCCGGTTCCACGACCGTGGGTGCCGTACGAAGCGACTGCGCGTCAGCCACGCCTTCCACTCACCCCTGATGGACCCGATGCTGGCCGAGTTCACCACGGTGGCGGCAGGTGTCACCTACCGCACGCCGACCCTGCCGGCTGTCAGCACCCTCACCGGCGAGGCGCTGGGCGGCGGGGACTGGACCACCCCGACGTACTGGATCGAACAGGTCCGCAGGCCCGTACGGTTCCACGACGCGCTCACCACCGTCACCGGCCCCCAGGGAGCGGTCCGGCTCCTGGAGATCGGACCCGACCCCGTCCTCACCGCGCTCGCCCGGGAGGCCGGACACACCGCCGCGGCGGCCACCCTGCGTACCGGACAGCCGGAGCCGCGGGCCGTCCTGACGGCCGTCGCCGAGATGTACGTCCGTGGTGCCGGCGTCCGTTGGTCCGCGCTGTTCGAGGGGACGGGCGCGCGGCGGGTGGACCTGCCCACGTACGCGTTCCACCGCGAGCGGTACTGGCTGCCCGACCACGCCGTCACTGAGCGTGGCACGGAGGCCGGCGCCGACGGTGTCGAGGCCCGCTTCTGGGATCTGGTGGAGCGGGGCGAGGTCGACACGCTCGCCGAGCGGCTGGGTGTCTCCGGCGTCCATGCCCTGGACACCCTCGTCCCCGCGCTGTCCGCCTGGCGCCGGCAGGGCCGTCGGGACCTGGAGCAGGCGGCCCGCCGCTATCGCGTGCGGTGGCGGCCCGCCCGACTCGCCACCGGCCCGGCCGCCCTCGCGGGCCGCTGGCTGGTGGCCACGGCCGACCCGGCGGACCGGGCCGTCGCGGACATCGCGGCAGCCCTGCGCCGGGCCGGCGCCGAAGTCGACCTGATCCCGGTCGCCGCCGCTGACACCCGGGCCGACCTCGTGGACCGCATCCGCGCCACCGGCCACGAGCCCACCCATGCCCTCGCCCTGGTGCCGTCGCCGGCGGCCGTGCTCGCCCTGTGGCAGGCCCTTTCCGACAGCGCCCCGGCCACCCGCCTCTGGTGTGCCACCCGGTCCGCGCAGTCGGTGGGCGCCGGTGACACCCCGACCCGGCCCGAGGAAGCCGCCGTATGGGGCCTGGGACGCACGCTCGCCCTCGAACAGCCCGACCGCTGGGGCGGTCTCATCGACCTCCCCACGCACCCCGACGCCGACGAGGCGCAGCGCCTCGCGCACCTGCTGGCCGCTCCCGGCGACGAGGACCAACTCGCCCTGCGCCCCACCGGAGTGCTCGCGGCCCGCCTCGTCCGCGACAGCGGAGCGGGCGGGCAGTCCGCGGCCACCTCGGGCGGCCGACCGCGCGGCGCCCGCTTCCACGGCACCGCCCTCGTCACCGGAGGCACCGGCGCGCTCGGCCGGCACATCGCCCACTGGCTCGTCGACCAGGGCGTCGACCATGTCGTCCTGGTCTCGCGGCGCGGCGCCGACGCCCCCGGCGCCCAGGAGGTGCGCGACGAGCTGTGCGACCGCGGAGTCGACGTCACGCTCGCCGCCTGCGACGTCGCCGACCGCACCGCCCTCGCCGGCCTCCTGGACGCTCACCCGCCCACCGTCGTCGTCCACGCGGCGGGCATCCTCGACGACGGCCTCGCCGCCGACCTCACCCCCGAACGGCTCGCCCGCGTCCTCGCCGCCAAGGCCGACGCCGCCCAGCACCTGCACGAACTGACCGCCGACCGCGACCTCGACTCCTTCGTGCTGTTCTCGTCCACGGCCGGCGTCACCGGCAATGCCGGTCAGGCCGCCTACGCCGCCGCCAACGCCCACCTCGACGCGCTCGCCCAGCACCGTCGTGCGGTGGGACTGCCGGCCACGTCCGTCGCCTGGGGGCCCTGGGCCGGCGACGGCATGGCCGCCGACCCGGTCGTCACCACACACCTGGCCCGGCTCGGCATCCGGCCGCTCACCCCCGACACCGCCCTCGACGCACTGGGACGCATCCTCGACGGCGACCGCACCTGCGCGACCGTCCTCGACGCCGACTGGGCCCGCTTCGCCGAGACCACCGCCTACGCCCGCCAGGGCCAATTCCTGCGCGAACTCACCGCCCCCGCACAGCAGGACGCCCGCACCGCCCACGGCCCCGAGCGGCCCACGGCAGGCGGCGGTGAACTAGCGACCGCCCTGCACGGCCGTCCGCCCGCGGAACGGGAACGCGTCGTCCTCGCCCACGTACGGTCCACGGTCGCCGATGTCCTCGGGCACAGCTCCGGCGCCGCGATCGCCGCCGACCGCCCCTTCAACGACCTCGGCTTCGACTCCCTCACCTCGGTGGAACTACGCAACCGCCTCGGCGCCGCGACCGGCCTGCGCCTGCCCGCCACCCTCGTCTACGACCACCCGACCCCCGCCGCCCTCGCGGCCCACATCCGCGCCCAACTCCCCGGCGCCGACACCGACATCGCATCCCGGGACACCTCTGAGGGCACCGGCACGGGAGACGCCCTCGACGACGATGCCGTAGCGATCGTGGGGATGGCCTGTCGTTTCCCGGGTGGTGTGTCGTCGCCGGAGGAGTTGTGGGAGATGCTCGCCGCCGGTCGTGACGGTGTGACCTCGTTCCCCGATGACCGTGGCTGGGACATCGAGCGCGTCTATCACCCCGACCCCGAGCATGCCGGGACGTCGTATGTGAATTCCGGTGGTTTTGTGTCGGGTGTGGCGGATTTTGATGCGGGGTTGTTCGGGATTTCGCCGCGGGAGGCGTTGGCGATGGATCCGCAGCAGCGGTTGTTGTTGGAGGTGTCGTGGGAGGCGTT
>NZ_JBHSKM010000014.1:0-11960 GCF_042657965.1 Streptomyces coerulescens | reverse complement strand
GACGTGGTCGAGGCGCACGGCACCGGTACCCGGCTCGGCGACCCCATCGAGGCCCAGGCCCTCCTCGCCACCTACGGCCAGGCACGCGACGAGCCGCTCTGGCTCGGCACCGTGAAGTCCAACATCGGCCACACGCAGGCGGCAGCGGGCGCGGCCGGGGTGATGAAGATGGTGCTGGCCCTGGGTGCGCAACGACTTCCGCGCACCCTGCACGCCGAGCAGCCGTCCTCCCACGTCGACTGGGAGTCGGGTGCGGTGCGGCTGCTGACCGAGGAACGGGCATGGCCGCGGGGCGATCGTCCGCGCCGCGCGGGTGTCTCGTCGTTCGGCATCAGCGGCACGAACGCCCACGTCGTCATCGAAGAAGCCCCCGCCCCCCGCCCCGCCTCCGCACCCCGGCCGAAGCATCCGCTGCCGACCGTGCCATGGGTGGTCTCCGCGCGCGCGGCCGACGCACTGCGCGCCCAACTCGCCCGGCTGGCCCCCCTGGACGCGGACCCGCTGGACACCGGCCTGTCCCTCGCCACCACCCGGGCGGTGCTGGAACACCGTGCCGTCCTGCTCGGCCCCGACCGGGACGCCTTGCGCGCACAGCTCACCGGGCCCGGCATCACCGGGTCCGTCACCGACGGCCGTACGGCATGGATGTTCACCGGCCAGGGCAGCCAACGGGTCGGCATGGGAAGGGAGTTGTACGACGCCCACCCCGCGTTCGCCACCGCGCTGGACGAGGTGTGCGCGCTGCTGGACGAGCAGCTCGGCTTCGACCGGCCCCTCAAGGACGCCCTGTTCGCGGACGACGAGAGTGCGCTGGACAGCACCGGATACGCGCAGCCGGCGCTGTTCGCGGTGCAGGTGGCGCTGGTCGCGCTACTGCGGTCGTGGGGTATGGCGCCGGAGGCCGTACTGGGTCACTCGGTGGGCGAATTCGCCGCCGCGTACACCGCCGGAGTCTTCGAACTGCCTGACGCCGCACGGCTGGTGGCGACCCGCGCCCGTCTGATGCAGGCGTTGCCCGAGGGCGGCGCGATGGCCGCCGTGGAGGTCGCCGAGGCGGATCTGTCCGGCCGGCTCCCGGACGGGGCGGTCCTGGCGGCCGTCAACGGGCCCACGTCGGTGGTCGTCTCCGGCACCGAGACCGCGGTGGACGCGGTGGTCGAGCGGGCCCGTGCGGAAGGCCGCCGGGTGACCCGTCTGCGGGTGTCGCACGCGTTCCACTCACCGCTGATGGAGCCCGTCCTCGCCCAGTTCACCGAGGTCGCCGCCTCGATCACCTACCGGACGCCGCAGGTCGCCGCCGCCAGCAGCGTCACCGGCGCCCCGCTCGGCGAGGACGAGTGGACCACCCCCGCCTACTGGGCCGACCAGATAGTCCGCCCCGTCCGCTTCCACGACGCCTTCAACGCGGCCCGGACCCAGGGCGCCGGCCGGTTCCTGGAGATCGGCCCCGACCCCGTCCTGACCGCGCTCGCCGACGACGCACCCGCCGCGGCGACCCTGCGCAGGGACCGCCCCGAGACGGAGACCCTGCTACGGGCGCTCGCCGAGCTCTTCGTACGTGGCACCCCCGTCGACTGGGCCGCCGTCTTCGCGGGCACGGGGGCCCGCGAGGTACCCCTGCCGACGTACGCCTTCCAGCGCCGCCGCTACTGGCTCGACGCGCCCCGCGCCACCGTGGCCGCCGGTGACCTCGGCCTCGGCACCACCGGACACCCGCTGCTCGGGGCCGCCGTGCCCGTCGCCGGCTCGGACGCCGTCCTGCTGACGGCCCGGCTGTCCACCACCGACCAGCCCTGGCTCGCCGACCACGCCGTGGCCGGCTCGGTGATCCTGCCCGGCACCGCCCTGCTCGAACTGGCCCTCGCTGCCGGGGACCGCGTCGGCCTCGACCGCGTCGACGAACTCACCCTCCACACCCCGCTCGTCCTCCCCGAGGCGAGTCCGGTACAGATCCAGCTCGGCGTCGAGGCCCCGGACAGCGACGGCCGCCGGCAGCTGTACATCTACGGCCGCCCCGAAACCGCCCCCGACGCGCCCTGGACGGTCCACGCCTCAGGCTTCCTGGCAGAGACCGAGCCCTCCGCCGGGGATGAGGAAGGGGACCTGCGGGCCTGGCCCCCACCGGGCGCCGAACCCGTCGAACTGGACGGCCTGTACGAGAGGCTGGCATCGGCCGGACTGTCGTACGGCCCGGCCTTCCGCGGACTGGAGGCCGTATGGCGCTCCGGCGACGACTGGTTCGTCCAGGCCGCGCTGCCGGAATCCATGGCAGAGGGCTCCGACGGATTCGGGGTCCACCCCGCCCTGCTGGACGCCGTCCTGCACGCGCTGGCGCTGCGGGAGCGCGCGGACACGGGCGCGCTGCTGCCGTTCCTGTGGTCCGGCGTCGAACTGTCGGCCGTCGGCGCCGGCGCGCTCCGCGTCCGGATCTCACCCCAGGGCGACGACACCGTCACCCTGCAGGTGGCCGACGCGACCGGCGAACCGGTCGCCCGCGCCGCCGCCCTGACCCTGCGCCCCTTGTCACCCGGCGCGCCCACCCCCACCGACAGCGCCTTCCGCGACAGCCTGTTCCGCCTCGACTGGCGGCCCCTGACGGATACCGAGGTCGCGACCACCCGGACGACGGCGGCCTGGACCGTGCTGGGCGACCCCGGGCTCCTGCCCGACGCCCCCGCCCGCGTCCACGCCGACCTCGCCGCCCTCACCTCGGCACTCGACGCCGGGGAGGAGCCGCCGCACACGGTTCTCGCACCCGTGGCCACGGACGACCGCTCCCTCACCGACGTGGCCTCCGCCGCCCTCGCCCTCGTCCAGGGTTGGCTCGCCGAACCCCGCCTCGCGGGCTCCCACCTGGTGTTCGTCACCTCCGGGGCCATCGGCGACGACGCCACGGATCTCGCCGGCGCGACCGTGTGGGGCCTGGTGCGCTCAGCCTCCGGCGAGAACCCGGGCCGGTTCCGGCTCGCGGACGTAGACGGTTCGCCGGAGTCGTACCGGGCCTTGGCCGACTGCCCCGACCAGGCCGAACGGCTCGTCCGCCAGGGCACTGTGCGTGTCCCGCGCCTGGTCAGGGCGGTCACCGACGACGTGCTGCTGCCGCCCGCCGGATCGAGCGACGGATGGCGGATGGACGTCGTCGCCCAAGGGCGCCTCAACGGCGTCGCACTCGTTCCGGAGGACCGACGCCCCCTGGAACCCGGTGAGGTGCGGGTGGCGGTGCGGGCGGCGGGGGTGAACTTCCGTGACGTGCTGAACGTCCTTGGCATGTATCCCGGCGACCCCGGTCGGCTCGGGCACGAAGGTGCCGGTGTGGTTGTGGAGGTGGGGCCGGGGGTGACCGGCCTGGTGGTCGGTGATCGGGTGATGGGTCTGCTGGACGGGGCGTTCGGTCCGTCGGCCGTTTCCGATGCGCGGTTGCTGGCGCGGGTGCCGGAGGGGTGGTCGTTCGAGCAGGCGGCGTCGGTGCCGATCGTGTTCCTGACCGCCTATTACGCCCTTATGGACCTCGCCGCTCTTCAGGCGGGGGAGTCGGTGCTGATCCACTCGGCTGCCGGTGGTGTGGGGATGGCGGCGGTGCAGCTGGCTCAGCATCTGGGCGGCGAGGTGTATGGGACGGCGAGTGAGCCGAAGTGGCCGGTCGTGCGGGGACTCGGGGTCCCCGATGAGCGGATCGCCTCGTCTCGCACGACGGAGTTCGAGGAGCGGTTCGGGTCGGGTGTGGATGTGGTGCTGGACTCGCTGGCGGGTGAGTTCGTGGATGCGTCGTTGCGGTTGGTGCGGCCGGGTGGCCGGTTCGTGGAGATGGGCAAGACCGATATCCGTGGTGCGGAGGAGGTACGTGCCGAGTACGGGGTGTCGTACCGCTCGTTCGACCTGATGGACGCCGGTCCGGACCGGATCGCCGAGATGTTCGCGGCGCTGCTGGAGCTGTTCGAGGACGGCGCCCTGCGGCTGGCGCCGGTCGCCGCCTACCCGATCTCGCGTGCCCCGGAGGCGCTACGTCTGCTGGGGCAGGCCAAGCACGTCGGGAAGGTCGTGCTGCGGGTGCCGTCGCCGTGGGGCGGCGACGGCACGGTGCTGATCACGGGCGGGACCGGTGGGCTGGGCGCGGAGGTCGCCCGGCACCTGGTCACCGCCCATGGAGTACGGGACCTGCTGCTCGTCTCCAGGCGTGGGCCCGAAGCTCCGGGCGCCGCCGAACTCACCGCCGAACTGGAGCAGTTGGGCGCCCAGGTCGATGTGCGGGCGTGTGATGTGGCCGATCGTGCGGCGCTGGCCGGCGTCCTCGACGATGTCGAGCTGACGGGCGTGGTGCATGCGGCCGGTGTGCTCGACGACGTCCTCGTCACCGGCCTCACCCCGGAGCGGCTGGCCCGCGTCCTGGCCGCCAAGGCGGACTCGGCCCGGCATCTGGACCGACTGACGCGCGGGCGGCGGCTGTCGGCGTTCGTACTGTTCTCGTCGTTCGCCGGCGTGGTCGGCAACCCGGGCCAGGCGGCCTACGCCGCCGCGAACAACGCCCTGGACGCCCTCGCGGCCGCCCGTCGCGCCGAAGGACTTCCCGCCGTGTCGCTGGCCTGGGGCATGTGGGCGACCGGCAGCGGCATGGGCGGCACACTGGACGCGGCCGAGCTGGAACGTATGGCCCGGCAGGGCTACCCCGCGCTGGACACCGGCCACGGCCTCGCCCTGCTGGACGCCGCGCTGCTCCTCGACGTGCCCACAGCCGTCCCCGCCGCCCTGCGGATCCCCGCGCTGGCCGAGACCGGTCACGACGCCCTGCCCGGTGTCCTGCACGACCTGGTCCCCGCGGCCCGGCGCCGTCGCGAGGCCCGCCGTCCGCTCGGCGCGGGAGGCGGTGAACTCGCCGACCGGCTGCGTGGGTTGCGGCCCGACGAGCGGGAACGCCTGCTGCTCGACACGGTGCGCGCCCAGGTCGCGGCGGTCCTCGGACACGCCTCGCCCGCACAGATCGACCCGGACCGCGCCTTCAAGGACCTCGGGTTCGACTCGCTCACCGCCGTAGACCTGCGCAACCGGCTGCGCACCGCCACGGGCATCGCCCTGCCCGCCACGCTCGTCTTCGACCACCCCACGCCCGGCGCCCTCGTCGCCCACCTCCGCACCCATCTGCTTGGTGACGACGACGCGACCGGCGGAACCCGTGCTCCGGCTCTCGCCCCCGCCGACGACCCCATCGCGATCGTGGGCCTCGGCTGCCGGTTCCCGGGTGGCGCGGACTCGCCCGAAGCCCTGTGGGACCTGGTCGTCACCGGCAAGGACGCGATCACGCCGATCCCGTCCGACCGCGGCTGGGACACCCGTGCTCTCGACGGCGTCGCGGCCGTCGGCGGCTTCGTCGCGGAGGCCGGCGACTTCGACGCCGAGCTGTTCGGCATCTCCCCGCGCGAGGCGCTCGCCATGGACCCGCAGCAGCGGCTGCTCCTTGAGACGGCGTGGGAGGCGCTGGAGCGGGCAGGCATCGACCCGTCCTCCCTGCGCGGCACGGCGACGGGCGTGTACGCGGGCGTCTCCGCCAACGGCTACGGCGGCCACCTCCACGAGTCGACCTCCGTGACCGAGGGCTACCTGCTCACAGGCAGCACGCCGAGCGTCGCCTCCGGTCGACTGTCGTACCTGCTCGGCCTGGAGGGCCCCGCCGTCTCCGTGGACACCGCCTGCTCCTCCGCGCTGGTCGCCCTGCACCTGGCCTGCCAGGCGCTGCGGTCCGGCGAATGCGACATGGCCCTCGCGGGCGGCGCCACCGTGATGGCCAACCCGGGCATGTTCCTGGAGTTCGCCCGGCAGGGCGGTCTCGCGGGCGACGGGCGCTGCAAGTCCTTCGCCGACGACGCCGACGGCACCGGCTGGTCCGAGGGCGCCGGCGTCATCGTCGTCGAGCGTCTCTCCGACGCGCTCCGCAACGGCCACCCCGTTCTGGCGGTGGTGCGAGGCAGTGCGGTCAATCAAGACGGTGCGTCCAACGGGCTGACCGCGCCGAACGGTCCGTCGCAGCAGCGGGTGATCCGGCAGGCGTTGGGCGCCGCGGGGGTTGACGCCTCCGAGGTGGATGCGGTCGAGGCACACGGCACGGGCACCCGGCTCGGCGATCCCATCGAGGCCCAGGCCCTGCTCGCCACGTACGGACAGGCCAGGACCGATGAGGAGCCCCTGTGGCTCGGCTCGATCAAGTCGAACATCAGCCACCCGCAGGCGGCGGCCGGTGTCGCGAGCGTGGTGAAGATGGTGATGGCGCTGCGGGAGGAGACCCTGCCGCGCACGCTGCACGCCGAGGAGCCCTCGACACACGTCGACTGGGACTCCGGGGCCGTACGGCTGCTGACGGGGGAGCGGGCGTGGCCGCGCGGTGAGCGTCCGCGTCGCGCGGGTGTGTCGTCCTTCGGCATCAGTGGCACGAACGCCCACGTCATCCTCGAAGAGGCCCCGGCCGTCCCGCAGCCGCAGCAGCGGACGGTGACGGCTCCGCCGGTCGTCCCGTGGCCCGTGTCCGCCCGAGGCGAGGAGGCCCTGCGCGCCCAGCTCGCACGCCTCTTGCAGGACTTCGAGGCACGTGAACTCGATCCGGTGGACGTCGGGTTGTCACTGGCTACGTCCCGGGCCGTGTTGGAACATCGTGCGGTTCTTCTCGGGCGTGGCGGTGAGGCGGTGCAGTCGGGGGCGGTCGTGACCGGGGCGGTGACCGAGGGTCGTACGGGGTGGATGTTCACCGGTCAGGGCAGTCAGCGTCTGGGTATGGGGCGTGAACTGCACGCGGTGTACCCGCAGTTCGCTCACGTCTTTGACGAGACCGTCGCGTTGCTGGAGGCGGAGCTGTCCGGTGCGGTCGGTTTCCCGTTGGCGTTGCGTGAGGTGCTGTTCGCGGAGGACGGTTCCGGGGCCGCGGCTCTTGTGGACCGTACCGGTTATGCGCAGGCGGCGCTGTTCGCGGTGCAGGTTGCGTCGGTTGAGTTGCTGCGTTCGTGGGGTGCGGGGCCGGATGTGGTGCTGGGGCATTCCATCGGCGAGTACGCCGCCGCGTACACGGCCGGTGTCTTCGAACTGTCGGACGCGGTGCGGTTGGTGGCGGCTCGGGCGAGGCTGATGCAGGCGCTGCCGGAGGGTGGCGCGATGGCTGCCGTCGAGGCCGACGCCACGGAGATCGCCGACCTCCTGACCGGCGGCGACGATGTGTCGATCGCCGTCGTCAACGGACCGACCGCCGTGGTCGTCTCCGGCACCGAGGACGGTGTGGAGCGCGTCATGGCGGCGGTCCGTGAACGCGGTCGACGCGTCACCCGCCTGCGCGTCTCGCACGCCTTCCACTCCCCGCTCATGGAGCCGATGCTCGACGAGTTCGCCACGATCGCCGAGCAGATCGACTACGGCACTCCCCGCTGCACGGCCATCAGCACCGTCAGCGGTGCCCCGCTCGCCGACGGCGACTGGACGAGCGCTGGCTACTGGGTGCGGCAGATCCGGGAGCCGGTGCGGTTCCACGAGGCCACCACCGAGGCGGTCACGGCCGAAGGGGCCGTCCGGCTGCTGGAGATCGGTCCCGACCCTGTACTGAGCAGCCTCGTCGAAACCGGCGCCGGGGGCATGGCGGTGGCCGTGCTGCGCAAGGACAGGCCCGAGGCCGAGACGTTCCTCGGCGCGGTCGCCGAGCTGTTCGTCCGGGGCGCCGACGTCGACTGGGCCGCCGTCCTCGCCGGATCCGGAGCGCGCATCGTCCCGCTGCCGACGTACGCCTTCCAGCGGCAGCGGTACTGGCTGCGGCCCAGCCGCTCCGGTGCGACCGCCGACGGCCTCGGCCTCGGCGACCCCGGCCATCCGCTGCTGGGCGCGGCGCTGCCCGTCGCCGGGTCGGACACCCTGCTGCTCACCGCGCGACTGTCCGCCGACGGCCGGCCCTGGCTGGCCGAGCACGTGGTCGCCGGACGGGTCGTCGTCCCCGGCACGGCGCTGCTCGAACTCGCCGTCCAGGCCGGTGACCGGGTCGGCCGCGACCATGTCGCCGACCTGACCCTGCACGCGCCGCTCGTCCTCGCCGAAGGCGGTGCCGCACAGGTGCAGATCTCCGTGGAACCGCCGGAGGCCGACGGGAGCCGTGCCCTGCGCGTCCACGCCCGCCCCGAGGGCGCAGCCGCCGACACGCCCTGGACCCTGCACGCCACCGCCACCCTCGCCACCCGCCCGGCCGAGCCCGACTGGGACCTGCGCGCATGGCCACCGGCCGACGCCGAACCGCTGCCGCTGGACGGCCTCCACGAGCGACTCGCCACCGCCGGACTCGACTACGGCCCCACCTTCCGCGGACTGAGCCGCGCCTGGCGGCAGGGTGACGACCTCTACGCCGAGTCCGTACTGCCCGAGCCCGCCGCCACCGAGGCCGGCGCCTATGCGGTGCACCCCGCGCTACTGGACAGCGTCCTGCACGCGCTCGCCCTGCGCGCCGGAGCCGAGGACGACGGCGAGGCCCTGCTGCCGTTCCTCTGGTCGGGCGTGTCCATCACGGCCGCCGGTGCCACGACCCTGCGCGCCCACCTCCACCCGACCGGCGACGGTGAAGTCTCCTTGCGCGTGGCCGACGCCGTCGGGGCGCCAGTGGCCGCCGTACGGTCCCTGCTGCTGCGCCCGGTGTCCGCCGCCGACCTGCGCACGCCGGCCGGTGTCGACCACCTCTACCGGCTGGCCTGGACAGCCGCCGCGATCCCGGACAGCGACGAACTCGTCCTCGGACAACGCCTGGTGCTGCTCTCGCCGGACGCACGCGCCGAGGAGCCGTGGGCCGACGCCGGCGTCCCGATCACCCGGCGCCACGACCTCGCCGCCCTCATCGCCGCCCTCGACACGGGCGCAGAAGCACCCGACGCGGTGATAGTGCCCATACGGGACAGCAAGGGCGGAGGTACCGCGCTCCGGCCGGAGAGCACCGGCAACTCTGGTGAAGTCCTCAGCCCGATCGCTGGTCTCCTGGGGACCATGCGGACCTGCCTGGCGGACGAGCGCCTGACCGGAACGCGTCTGGTGGTCACGACCCACGACGCGGTCCCGGCCGGAGCTGCTCCGAGCACCCACGCCCCCGGCCTGACGGGTGCCGGCGTCTGGGGACTGGTCCGGTCGGCGATCAGCGAGCACCCGGGCCGGTTCCTCCTGGCCGACCTGGACGGCGACCCCGCATCCCACCGGAGCCTCGCCCACCACCTGGCACACGGCGAGGAACCCCAACTCGCCTTCCGTGAAGGCCGGATGTGGCTCCCGCACCTGACACCGATGACCACGGACGGACTGCTGGTACCGCCGCCCGCGACCGCGGAGACGTCCTGGCGGGTGGAGGTCGCCGAGCGGGGCCGCCTGGACGGCGTGGCGATGATCACCGAGGAGCGGCGGACGCTGCGGGCCGGTGAGGTACGGGTGGCGGTACGGGCCGCGGGGGTGAACTTCCGGGACGTGCTGAACGTGCTGGGCACCTATCCCGGGGACGCGGGGCGGCTGGGGCACGAGGGTGCCGGTGTGATCGTCGAGGTGGGCCCGGGGGTGACCGGCCTGGTGGTCGGTGACCGGGTGATGGGCCTGCTGGACGGCGCGTTCGGTCCGACCGCTGTGACAGATGCACGGCTTCTGACACATGTTCCGGAGGGGTGGTCGTTCGAGCAGGCGGCGTCCGTGCCGATCGTGTTCCTGACCGCCTACTACGCCTTGGTGGACCTGGCCGGACTCAAAGAGGGCGAGTCGGTGCTGATCCATGCCGCCGCCGGTGGTGTCGGTATGGCCGCCGTGCAGCTCGCCCAGCACCTCGGCGGCGAGGTGTATGCGACGGCGAGCGAGCCGAAGTGGCCGGTCCTGCGGGAACTCGGGATCGGCGACGAGCGGATCGCCTCCTCCCGCACGACCGAGTTCGCGGACCGGTTCCGGCCGTGGGTCGACGTCGTACTGGACGCGCTCGCGGGCGAGTTCGTGGACGCCTCGCTGCGGCTGGTGCGGCCCGGTGGGCGGTTCGTCGAGATGGGCAAGGCCGACATCCGTGACGCGGAGCGAGTGCGGGCCGAGCACGGCATCGACTACACGGCCTTCGACGTCATGGACGCGGGTCCGGAGCGGATCGCGGGGATGTGGGCGGTGCTGCTGGAGCTGTTCGAGCAGGGTGCGCTGCGGCCGGTGACGGTGACGTCCTACGACCTGTCCAGGGCTCCGGAGGCGCTACGGCTGCTGGGGCAGGCCAGGCATGTCGGGAAGGTCGTGCTGCGGGTGCCGGCGCCGTGGAGCGGCGACGGGACAGTGCTGATCACCGGGGGTACCGGTGGTCTTGGGGCGGAGGTCGCCCGGCACCTGGTCACCGCCCACGGCGTACGGGACCTGCTGCTTGTCTCCCGGGGCGGCGCCGGGGCTCCGGGCGCTGCGGAACTCGCCGCGCAGCTTGAGGAGTTGGGTGCCCGGGTCCGGGTGCGGGCATGTGATGTCGCCGACCGTGCGGCACTGGCCGCCGTACTGGACGGCGTCGAACTGGCCGCCGTGGTGCACGCGGCGGGCGTCCTCGACGACGGGCTGATCGCCGACCTCTCCGAGGAGCGGCTGGCCGCGGTGCTGAGGGCGAAGGCGGAATCGGCCCTGCATCTGCATGAGTTGACGGCCGACCGTGACCTGTCCGCGTTCGTGCTCTTCTCCTCCTTCGCGGGTGTCGTGGGCAACGCAGGCCAGGCCGCCTACTCCGCCGCGAACAACATCCTCGACGCCCTCGCGGCCACCCGACGTGCCCAGGGACTGCCCGGGGTATCGCTGGCCTGGGGCATGTGGGCGCATGCGGACGGCATGGGCGGCACCCTCGGTGCGGCCGATGTGGAGCGGCTCGCGCGACAGGGCTTCCCGGCGCTGGAGACGGGCGACGGGCTGGCCCTGCTGGACGCCGCGCTCGCTGTCGACGAGCCGAATGCCGTCCCTGTCGCCGTGCGCACCTCCGCGCTGACGATCGACCAAGTTCCGTTCGTGCTCCGCGATTTGGTGCCACTGACGGGGCGGCGTCGGGAGGCGGCCTCCTCGGGGGCCGCCGTCGATGGTGGTGGTCTGGCGGAGCGGCTGCGTGGGC
Source organism: Streptomyces coerulescens (assembly GCF_042657965.1). Lineage (NCBI taxonomy): Bacteria > Bacillati > Actinomycetota > Actinomycetes > Kitasatosporales > Streptomycetaceae > Streptomyces > Streptomyces coerulescens. The sequence goes on along the minus strand of NZ_JBHSKM010000014.1, from coordinate 874 downwards.
TGGGCTCGGTCGAACGGGACCGCATGGTGCTGGACGCGGTACTGGCCGAGGTGGCCGGCGTACTGGGACACGCCTCGGCCGGATCGGTCGATGCGTCACGGGCGTTCAAGGAGCTGGGCTTCGACTCGCTGACGGCCGTGGACCTCCGTAACCGTCTGAAGACCGTGACCGGGCTGCAGCTGCCCGCCACCCTCATCTTCGACCACCCGACCGTGGCGGATCTCGCCGCCCGGCTGAGCACCGAGTTCGACCGTGCCGAGGGCGGCTCCGCGCCCAGCCTGTCCGATCTGGACCGGCTGGAGGCGGCCGTTCTCGCGTTGGCCGAACAGGACGGAGCGGCACGCAAGGAACTGCGTGACCGACTGCGGGCCATGACGGCCCGCCTCGACGAACCGAGCACAGCGGCAACCGAGCAGGACAACGACGACATCGACTCCGCCTCGCTGGACTCGATGTTCGCGATCATCGATCGGGAACTCGAGGGCTGACGCCGGGCCTTGGCGTGCCCCTCAGGTGACAAAGGGACAGGATTCGCGTGCCCACTGACGACAAGACTCTGACGTATCTCAAGCGGCTGACCACCGACCTTCGCCAGACCCGTCAGCGGCTGCGCGAGGTCGAGGCCCGGGACCACGAGCCGATCGCGATCGTGGGGATGGGCTGCCGATTCCCGGGCGGGGTGGACTCGCCGGAGTCCCTGTGGGATCTGGTGGCGTCCGGCGGCGAGGGTGTGTCGGGGTTCCCGGTGGACCGCGGCTGGGACCTGACCGGACTGTTCGGGGACGGGCCGGGCCAGTCGTCGTCGCGGCAGGGCGGTTTCCTGCACGACGGCGCCGACTTCGACGCCGAGTTGTTCGGGATCTCGCCGCGTGAG
>NZ_JBHSKM010000013.1:0-32385 GCF_042657965.1 Streptomyces coerulescens | reverse complement strand
ACGATGTGGAAGGGCTCGTTGTCCTTCGAGACACCGATGCTCTGGGCGGTCGGCTTCCTGGTCACGTTCGTGTTCGGCGGCCTCACCGGCGTCATGCTCGCCTCGCCGCCGCTGGACTTCCCGACCTCCGACACCTATTTCGTGGTGGCGCACTTCCACTACGTCATCTTCGGCACCGTCGTCTTCGCGATGTTCTCCGGCTTCCACTTCTGGTGGCCGAAGTTCACCGGCAAGATGCTCGACGAGCGCCTGGGCAAGATGACGTTCTGGACGCTGTTCGTCGGCTTCCACGGCACCTTCCTCGTCCAGCACTGGCTGGGTGTGAACGGAATGCAGCGCCGGATTCCGGACTATCTGGCGGTGGAGGGGCTGACGACGCTCAACTCGCTGTCGTCCGTGTTCTCGTTCGTGCTCGGCGCCTCGCTGCTGCCGTTCTTCTACAACATCTGGAAGACCGCCAAGTACGGCAAGAAGGTCGAGGCCGACGACCCGTGGGGCTACGGCCGCTCGCTGGAGTGGGCGACGTCCTGCCCGCCACCGCGGCACAACTTCCTCACCCTGCCGCGGATCCGTTCCGAATCCCCGGCGTTCGACCTGCATCACGCCCCGGAGCGGCGGAAGGAGCTGACCACGCTGTGAGCCTCACCGACAAATACCTCAACGAAAAAGGGCTCAACGACAAGTTCCTCAACGACATCGAGGGGCATCTGCTGCTCGCCGCGACCCGCGAGGAGGGCCGATCGGCCGCCGCGCGATTCAGTGCTCCGCTGCACTGGCTGACGGACACCCAGCGGGGCGAGGTGGAGCGGCGGTTCGAGGCGGAATACCTCGCACTCGCCCGCGTCTCCTGGCAGCACACGGCGGTGCGTGCCGGGAGACTGCGGGACGAGTACGAGGCGACCTACCGCGACCTGCGGCGCCGTCTGCTGGCCGGCTGGCTGCTGACGTGCGCCGTGGCCGTCGGTGTCCTGACCGTGTGCTTTCTCTAGGCCGGCGCTAGCTCACCGTCCACTTCTGGTTGTTCTGGCCGTTGCAGCTCCACAGCACCAGCTTGGTGCCGTCGGCCGTGGCCGCGCCGTACGCGTCGAGGCAGAGTCCGGCGTGGACGTTGGTGAGCGTGCCGTCGCTGTTCAGGTTCCACTTCTGGTTGTTCTGGCCGTTGCAGTCCCAGATGACGACACGGGTGCCGTTGCTGGTGCCGAGGTTGTAGGCGTCCAGGCACTTGTTGCCGTAGACCACGAGTTCCTTGCGGCTGCTGTGGTACTGCCACATCTGGTTCTGGCCGGCGGTGCAGTCCCAGAGCTGGGCGTCGGTGCCGTTCGCGAGGGTGTTGTCGTCGATGTCGACGCAGCGGCCGGACCCGGTGCCGGTGATCAGCGTGCCGTTCTTGCCGGGCAGCGGCCGGACGACGATGCCTTCGAGGGTCGGTGCGCCGGAGAAGGCGATCGTGTTGGCGTTGCCCCTGGCGAGGGAGACGTTGACGGAGATGTTGCCCGCGGCGGTGCCGGTCGGGGGGAAGGAGACCTTGGTCGGGGTCTGTCCGTTGACGGTGAGGGTGGCCGTGCGGGCGGTGGCGGTGTTGTTGGTGTAGGAGACCTCGACCGTCTTCAGGCCGGCGCTTCCCGCGACCACGCCGGAGAAGCTCGACGTGCCGCTGTAGGTGCTCGCGGACTGCTCGGTGCCGCCGGTGACCGTGAGCAGGACGGAGCCGCCCGCGGGCACGCCGGTGGTGTAGCTCGTGCCGGTGGTGGCGACGTTCTGCCGGGCCCACAGGTCACGGACGGTCGCGGAGGCGTTCGTCAGTCCGAGGTCGGACCAGCGGACGGTCATGTTCTGCGTGGTCGAGGTGCGGTTGAGCAGGACGACGGCACGGTTGCCGCCGCCGGCGAGGACCTTGCCGTACACCTGGAGCCCGGTGGTGTCCTCGGCGACCTCGACGCCCTGGAGGCCGCGCGGGTCCTGGTCCACGGCGATGACCTCGGGGTTGGTGAGGATGCCGGTCGTCTCGGCGGTGAGGGTGGTGAGGTCGAGGCCGGCGAGCAGCGGGGCGCCGGAGATCGCCCACAGGTTCATGTGGCTGCGGTTCTGGGCGGCGGTCAGGCCCGTCATGCCCACGACCATCATGTCGGGGTCGTTGTAGAAGCCGGTGTGCTGGGCCGTGGGGTGGATGTTGCGGTCGAAAGCGGTCAGGACGTTGCTGTAGGACGGTGTGCCGCCGTGGAAGAAGATGTCGGTGTTCGTCCGCCACATCGGGCCCATGCCGGGTGCCCAGTTCCAGGGGTTGTCGTAGCCCCAGTTGCACAGGGAGAGCGCGAGCGGGCGGCCGGTGGTGGCGGTCGCGGTGGCGACCGCGTCGCTGATCGCCTGGTAGGTCGTCCTCGGGTCGAGGCCCTCGGCGTCGCCGCCGCACCAGTCGACCTTCACGAAGTCGAAGCCCCAGCGCGAGAACTGGAGCATGTCCTGCTCGTAGTGGCCCTCGCTGCCGGAGCCGGGCGCGGCGGGGCGGCCGGTCGGGAAGTAGTAGCCGCAGCCGTCCTTGCCCGCGTCGGTGTAGATGCCGGCCTTGAGGCCCTTGCTGTGGATGTAGTCGGCGATGGCCTTCATCCCGCCGGGCCACTCCGCCTCGTCGACGGTGATGTTGCCGCCGCTGTCACGGGTGCCCTGCCACCAGCCCTCGTCGATGTTGATGTACTCGTAGCCGGCCTCGGGCAGCCCCGCCGCCACGAACGCGTCGACCTGCCGCTTGATGACGTTGTGGTCGACTTTCGCGGCGAACGCGTTCCAGGAGGCCCAGCCCATGGGGGCGGCCGGCACCGGGATCTGCCGGGCCGTCGTCGCCGCCCGGGCCGGGGTGGGCGCCGCGAACAGCAGCGCGGCCGTCGCGGTGAGCGCCAGGACCAGGGCACGCGTGACGGCGGTTCTGAAGCGGCGGACGAGGTTGGTGCGGGGCGGGGGGTACATGCGGCTCCTTCACGCGGGAAGCGGGGGAAGGCAAGTTGTCCGTGATTTCGAACGCAATTCGGAACATCGAACACGTGGCGCTGAAGTTAGGGCCGTGCGAGGGGGAAGTCAACGGATGGGACGGACCTGAAGTCGCCCGTTCGCGCGTCCAGTTGGCGCTCTCGGGGTCCTGCGCCGCCATACTGGCGAGGTGAGGGTGGCGATCATGACAGTGGGCTCCCGGGGCGATGTGGCTCCTTACACCGGACTCGGGCACGCCCTGTCCCGGGCCGGGCACGAGGTGACCCTGGTGACACACGGCTGCTTCGAGCGGCTGGTCACGAAGTCCGGCGTACGGTTCCATCCGCTGCCCATCGACCCTCGGGCGGAGCTGGAGTCCGCGCGCGGGCGGAGTCTGCACCGCAGCGGGAGCGGCCTGGGCAAGCTCGTACGCGTGGTGGAGCTGGCCCGGAGCCTGGCCGGGTCACTGACGGACGACATGCTGGCCGCGGCGCGGTCGAGCGACGCCCTGCTCCTCGCCCCCTCCACCGCACCACTGGGACACGCCATCGCCGAGGGTCTGTCCCTGCCCAGCATCGACCTGCCGCTCCAACCGCTCGCTCCCACCCGGGAGTTCGCCCCGGCGATGCTCGGCGGGGGCTCCTGGGGGAGCCTGCCGAACCGGGTCGGCGGCCATGCCGTGAACCTGGCGATCGAGCGGGTCTTCTCCGCGGCCGTACCCGACGCGCGCGCACGCCTCGGGCTGCCTCGCGTCAGGGCCCGCGGCGAGCTACGAGGCCGCCCGGACGGCACGGTGCTCCACGGCTTCAGCCCCTTGGTGGTGCCCCGTCCGCACGACTGGGGCCCGCACCTGCGCGTGACGGGGTACTGGTGGCCCTACGACGGTTCGGCTCAACTCCCGCCCGATCTACGGGATTTCATCGACGCCGGCCCGCCTCCCGTCTTCGTGGGCCTGGGCAGCGCGACCGTCCCCGATCCGGCGGGGCTGAGCGCGGAGGTCGTGCGTGCCGTGCGTGCGGCCGGGCTGCGGGCGGTGATCCAGCGGGGCTGGGGCGGTCTGGCCGCCGCCGGGGACGACGTCCTGACCATCGACGAGGTGCCGCACTCCGCACTGTTCCCGCGGATGGCCGCCGTGGTCCACCACTGCGGCGCGGGCACGACCGCCGCCGGACTGCGCGCCGGGGTGCCCGCGGTACCGGTGCCGATCCAGTTCGACGAGGGCTTCTGGGGCGCCCGCCTGGTCTCGCTCGGTGTCGCGCCGCGCGCCCTGCCGCTGCGGAGGTTCACGGCCGACGCCCTGGCAGCCGCCCTGCGGCAGGCCACCGGCGACCCGGCCCACGGCCATCGCGCCCGCGCCCTTGCCGACGGGCTGCGCGCCGAGGACGGCATGGCTCCCGTGCTGGACGCGGTGCACCGGCTCGGCGGCTGAAGCACGGTGCGGCTTGGGTCGGCAGACGTTCAAGGCCCGGTGAGCCGCGTCCCGACGGGCTGGAGGATGCCGAGCAGGATACGGACGAGTTCGTCGACGACCTCGTCGAGGGTCGCGTCCACCCATCCCGCGCTCCAGTCGTGCAGCAGCCCGTTGACGCTGCCGATGAACGCCGTCACGGCCAGCCGGTAGTCGCGCGGCGCCGCCTCCCCGCGCGCGACGGCGCCCGCCACCTCGGCGCACACCAGGTCGATCCAGCGGGCGCGGCGCGCCAGACGCTGTTCCTCCAGGCGGGGGCTGACGCCGATGATCTCGACGAAGGTGATGCGGATACGGCGCCGGTCCGAGGTGACGTTCGCCGCGTACGCACGGAAGATCACGGTGGCACGCTCGGCGAGCGGCATGTCCTCCGCCTCGGCGACCGCGCCCAGGACGGCCTCCTCCGCCCACCCGTTGACCTGGAGGTGGAGCGCGGCGAGCACATCCTCCAGGGTGCGGAACTCCTCGTAGAACTGACGCGTCGACAGTCCGGCGGCCTCGCTGAGCGCCGCCACCGTCGTCCCGCGGAAGCCGGGGCCGTCGCCGAACAGTTGCAGCGCCGCGTCGAGGAAACGCCGCCGTCGCTCGGCCTGCCGCTCCTCGGCCGACTTGCCGCCGTAGCGGCCGGTGGGCGCCTTGATCCTGCCCGCCACGCTGTCCTCCCGCCGCCGCGCCGTCCCGACGATCAATTTTGTCGTGTACGCAGTCTTGTGGAGAAGGGCACCCCCTCCTTACTTTTCAGTAAGTTGATTCTGAAAGCACATGTGTTCAGATTCGACGCTCCGCTTCGGCATGCCCCACTCATGACGCCCACCCCCTTTCAGAGGAAGAGAGAGCAGTCATGCCTGCCATCAGAACCAGGCACCTGTGCTCCGTAGCCGCCGCCCTCGCTCTGACCGTCTCCGCCTCCGCGACCGCCGCCACCGCCGCCGACTCCTCCGCCGCACTGCGCGAAGTGCTGTTCGTCGGCAACAACTGGGACGGCACCGCCGACGTCATCAAGTCGTCCGGTGACTTCGCGAAGATCGGCCGTATCAACGTCATCCCCGACAAGGACGAGCGGATGGCGGAGATCAACGCGAACCCGATCAAGTGGATCTACTTCATGGCGATCCGCAACAGCGTCGGCGAGGGCCACGACCAGTTCGTCGACGACATGTACTCGACGCCGGACGGGAAGTCGGTCGTCGTCTCGCGTCCCAGCTTCGCCGACGTGGTCTCCCTCGACCTGGCCACGGGCGAGGTCAACTGGCGCTTCCCGGTGTCCGGTTACCGCGCCGACCACATGGCCGTCTCCCCCGACGGCAAGCGGGTGGCCGTGTCGGCCTCGACCTCCAACACCGTGCATGTCCTGGACATCGAGAGCGGTCGGGAGCTGGGCAAGTTCGGCACCGGCGACAAGCCGCACGAGAACATCTTCACGCAGGACGGCAAGTACATCTACAACATGGCGATCGGCGACGTGAACACGCAGACCGACGCCCCCTGGCTGGACTGGACGAAGGGCGACCGGCGCATCACGGTCGTCGACGCGACCACGTACAAGCAGGTCAAGGTCATCGACATGCGGCCCAAGCTGGACGCGCTCGGCCTCACGGACTACTCGGACGCGGTGCGGCCTGCCGTGTTCTCGCCGGACGAGTCGAAGCTGTACTTCCAGGTGTCGTTCTTCAACGGCTTCTTCGAGTACGACCTGGCCACCGACCGGATCACCCGCACCAAGACCCTGCCGAAGAACCCGGCGACCAGCGACGACCGCACCACCTTCGTCAACGACTCACGCCACCACGGCATTTCGATGAGCCCGGACGGCAGCAAGCTGTGCGTCGCGGGGACGATGGACGACTACGCCACCGTCGTCAACCGCACGACGCTCCAGGAGGGCCCGCTCGTCACCGCCTCCAAGCCCTACTGGGCCACGGTCAGCGGTGACGGCAAGTCCTGCGTGGTCTCCGAGAGCGGCACCGACCAGGTCACGGCCATCGACTTCGCCACCGGGCAGAAGCAGGTGTCCGTCCCGGTCGGCGACCACCCGCAGCGGGTCCGGCTCGGCCATGTGCAGAGCGGCTGGGCGAGTCCGGCGGCGAACTGATCAGCCCAGGGCCTTCAGCACCGCGCACACCCCGTCCTCGGTCGCCATGTGCCGTGCGGCGACCGAGGCGGCACGGGCGTACGCCTGCTGCCGCACGGTCCGGCCGAGCGCGTCCGCGAGCCGCTCGGCGGTGAGCGAGGCGAAGGGGATCGGGTCGGTGGCGGCGCCGATCGCGGCGAGCCGGCCCGCCCAGAACGGCTGGTCCGCCGTCACCGGCACGGGCACCGAGGGCGCCCCGGCGCGCAACGCGGCGGCCGTGGTGCCCGCCCCGGCGTGATGTACCACCGCGGCCACCCTGGGGAACAGCAGGGCGTGCGGCAGGTCGCCGACGGTCAAGACGTCGTCGCCGTCGGCCGCGAGTCCGGCGCTGCCCGTCTGGACGATGCCCCGCAGCCCGGCGCCGCGCAGCGCCTCGACGGCGATCCGGCTCAGCCGCTCGCCGTGACCGGCCGCCATGCTGCCGAACCCGATGAACACCGGGCGCGCTCCGGCCGCGAGGAAGTCCTCCACGTCGGCGGGCAGCCGACGGTCCGGGGAGAGGTACGGCCACCAGGTGCCGACGACGTCGAGTCCTTCGCGCCAGTCGGACGGGCGCCGCACCAGCGCCGTGCTGAAGCCGTGCAGGACGGGCCAGTTCGCCCGCTCCTGACGTCGGCGCATTGCGGAGGGCGCCGACGGAGGCAGGCCGAGACGGTGGCGTAGCGACGCGACGGCCTCGGCGTAGACGCGGTCAGCCATGCGCAGGGCGAAGCGTCCGGCGGTGCGGTTGCCGAAGCGGCCCAGAGAGCGCGTGCCCATCACAGGGGGCGGGAAGTCGCCGGTCGGGGCATTGGGCTGGAGATGGACGCCGATCGCCCGGATGCCTCTCGCCTCGGCCAGATGCCAGCCGAGCGGAGCGGTGGTCGCCGACAGCAGCAGAAGGTCCGTGCCGTCGTCCACGGCGTCGGCGAAGCCCTGAGCGAGCTCGGTGACGAACGCGGCGGCGGTGCACAGGAGTTCACGCCTGCTTTCGACGCCTTGCTGCGCCTGCGGGCGCGTAGGAAGGCTCCTAAACCCCAGGCCCGCCTCCCGTACCAGGGGCGCGAAGCTGTCCGTCGTGGCCACGGTGACCTCGTGCCCGGCCTCCCGCAGACCCGCTCCCAGCCCGGTGTACGGGGCGACGTCGCCGCGTGATCCGGCGGCGGCGATCAGGATCCTCATCGGTCCTCCTCCTCTCGGTCCGCCCGGCGGGCCGCGTTCGCGTGGACGGCCCTGCAGAGATAGGCGGCGAGGCCCGGCCGCTGCTGCGACGGCGGTACGACGAGCGCGAAGGCGCGCGGATCGGCGGCGAAGTCGTCCGCGATGCGCCGGTGCATGTCGGGCGGGCAGGTGGTGAACCAGCGGGCGATGTGCAGCCGGTGCTCCTCGGCGAGGTCCATGGCACGCTCGCCGTCGACGGGTTCGCCCTCGTCGAAGGCCGCGAGCAGTTCCGCGCGCCAGGCGGCTGCCTCGCCCATGAGCTGCCGCCAGTCCTCCTTGGTGTGCGCGGCGGCGCGGGCCATGGACTCCTTCTGTCCCGCCGAGTCCTGCCACTTGAGCTGGGCCTCGGTGGCGTAGGAGAGGTCGAAGGCGATCTCGCCGAAGACGTCGAAGCGTTCCTCCGGGGTGAGTTCCACGCCCGTCTGCTGCACGTCGATCGCCTGCTCGGCGACCTCCGCCAGCCTCTGCAACCGACCGATCTCCTCGCTCAACTGCCGTACCCGGGACCGGAGATACTCCAGTGCGTTCGCCTGCGGGTCCTTCAGGATCTCGGCGATCTCGTCCAAGGAGAAGCCGAGTTCGCGGTAGAAGAGGATCTGCTGGAGCCTGGCCAGGTCGGCGTCGTCGTACAGCCGGTAACCGGCGCCGCTGCGACCGCTGGGCGAGAGCAGTCCCGCCCGGTCGTAGTGGTGCAGCGTGCGCACGGTCACCCCGGCGAAGGCCGAGACCTGCCCCACGGAGTAACTCATTCACCTGCCCTTTCGTCGAGGTACAGCGTGCAGCCTGACGTAAGGGGAGGGTCAAACGGCGTACGTCATCCGCCGTTCCGGGCGCCCCAGGCGGAGAGTTCGGACCGTGCGGCGTTCAGCAGCGCGGCCGAGGGAGCGGTCGCCCCGTTGGTCACCAGCGCGTAGTGCGGGACCCCGGAGTCGGTGTCCGTGAGCAGCAGACGTCGGCTGCCCGTGCCGCCCGGTTCCGCGGCGACGCCGACCGGCGTGTCCGAGGCGTAGGGCGGGGGTGCGTACGCCGTGCCCAGGTCGGAGATCACCGTGGTGGACCCGGTCGGGAAGGACGCCGGCAGGTGGAGTTCCGTCGGCGCCGTGCCGCTGTCGGAGCGCCAGAGCAGCAGTCCGTACTGTCCCGATCCCACCAGCCGCGCCACGTTCGGCAGCGAGTTCGGCACCGGGTTCCAGGTCAGGGTGGTGTCGCCGTCCCGGGAGCGGTCCTCGTAGGTGAAGGCGACCGTCGTTCCGGAGGTGGCGCTCGGGTAGATCCGGTCGAGCAGCCGGGCGTCCTGCCGCAGCACCGGCCTGCCCGAGTCGTCGAGGCGTACGGCGGAGAGGTCCTCGTCGTTCCAGGCGTCGCCGGTGGCGAGGACCTTGTCCGGGTTGCCGTTCATCAGCTCGTGGTGACGTCCGTTGTAGAGGTCCCACTGCCATTGCGTGCCGGAGAGCACCGGGCCGGAGGAGGTCGGCCTCGACCACCAACCGGCGCCCGGGACACGGGAGTCGAGGGCCTGGTACATGGCCTTCAGGACGGTCGGCGCCTTGTCGGAGACCGAGCCCGACAACGGGTGGCCGAACTCACTGACGACGGCGGGTGTGCCGGTGGCCGAGGCGCGGTCGCGGATCGTGCCGAAGTCACCGGCGTACTGGCCGTCGGCGGCCTTGCCCCACATGAAGATGCCGGAGATGGCCTTCTGGTCGTAGAAGTGGGTGTTGAAGACGTAGCGCGGCCCGAGTGTGCCCGCGTCGAGCAGCCCGCCCTCCTGCTTCTGGAAGTCGAGGTTGGCGTTCCAGAAGAGGTTCGGTTCGGCGAAGAGCGGCTTGTCCTGCCAGCCGGCCGCGTCCATGCGGGCCCGGAACTTCTCGTAGAACGGCCAGAGCACATCCCGCTCCCAGGTGCGGCTGGTCTGGCCGGAGGTGTAGCTGCCTGCGTGGGGTTCGTTGTAGGGGTCGAAGCCGACGACGCCCGCGAACTGCGCGGCCGACACGTTCTGCCTGATGTAGGCCATTGCCTTCTGCGCGGTGGTGAGGAAGGCGTCCTGGAGGCCGTACTCGTTGTGCCAGAAGTCGTACGACGCCTGCTTCACGGCCTCGTTCTGGGTGATGTTCTGGCCCCAGAAGAAACAGATCCCGCAGGACTCGTCCGGGTAGTCCCCGGCGTCCACGGCCCACTTGGGGGCACCGTCGCCGGTGTACCAGCTGTCGGGGTCGAACAGGTACCGGGAGTAGAGGTCCTGGTGGAAGTCGGGGTAGACGCGGATGCCGGCGTCGAGGAACGCGCGGATCTGGGCGGTGGCGGCGGCCAGATACGTCGTGTCGACCTGTCCGCGCACCGGCTCCGCGTGGGCCCAGGACAGCAGGAAGCGGATGGAGTTGCCGCCGCCGAGGGCGCGCAGCGCGGTCGCGGACTTCTTCGCGTCGGTGACCGAGGCGAAGGGCAGGCCGCCGTTCTCCGCCAGCTTGGTCTCGCCGGAGACGTTGTAGCCGCGCAGCACGACCTCGCGGCCGTGGCCGTCGACGAAGCGGCCGTTCCGCACGGTCAGCGGCGTTTCGTCGAACCACAGGGAGTCGGGGAGGGATGCGGCGGTGGCGGGAGAGGGGCCCGCCACCGTGAGGGATCCGAAGAGGACGACCAGAACAACCAGCAGACGCGCTCGTATGTTCGGCATGTCCACTACAGTCCGGTGATATCAGGACACCGTCAATACTCCTGACCCGTGAGTAAGTTATGGCTCCGATGGCTCAACTCCCCACCCTGCGCGTCAGGTTCAACAGGTACTCCTTCCGGTTCAGCGGATTCAGGTCGGTGCGGCGGCGCTCCGGGAGCGTGCCTCGCGGAGCGGGTGCGTAGTGGTCGAAGGCGCTCTCCAGCTCGCCCTCGCCTCGTGTCAGCCCCGGCAACTGCTGCTCCAGTTCATGGACATGGGCCGCGGGCACCGAGCCCTCCAGCCGGCAGGAGACGCCGTGGGTCTCCGTGGTCTGCGGCGTGGTGCGCAGCCTGGCCAGCACCGGCAGCAACGCGGCCAGGGTGTCGCTCGGGGCCTCCAGACGGAAGTGGTGCAGGGGTTCGTGCACCTGCGTGCCCGCCCGGCGCAGCGCCTCGATCAGGACCAGCGGGGTCACGCCCCGGAAGTCGTAGCCGGTGCTCGACATGCTCTTGTCGAAGCCCTGGTGGGCGTGGCTCTGCCGGGGCGAGTAGCCGGAGTGGGTCATGGTGACCGTGCAGTCGGGGATCTGCCAGCCGTGCAGCCCCTGGCCGAGGGTCTCGCGGACGGTGTCCTCGACGGCCTTGAAGAAGGCGTACGGCATGGAACCCAGCTCCACTTCCAGCCGGAAGGCCACGCCGGATCCGGCCGGCGCCGGGTCGACGCGCAGGCCGACCGTCGCCAGGAAGGGATTGCCGTCCTTCTTGTTGAACTCGACCGCCGCGCCGGAGCCGACGGGCCGTTCGATGCACAGCGGCGTCGTCTCGCGGAAGGTGACGTCGAGGCCGAAGTCGTCGGCGAGGGTGGCCTGGATGACCTCCTTCTGCACCTCGCCGTACAGGGACACGAAGGTCTCCCGGCGCACCTCGTCGTGGCGCAGGTCGATCAGCGGGTCCTGCTCGGCCAGCCGCGTCAGGGCGCGGTGCAGGGCCCGCCGGTCCACGCCCTCGGCCGGGGCGACGATCGTCTCCAGGGTGGGCGGGGCGAAGAAGTGCCCGTGTGCCTTGCGGGGTTCGCCGATCGTGTCACCGATCCGGATGTCGGCCAGGCCCCACAGCTTGGCGATCCGACCCGCCGTCACCTGGTCGTCCCTGACGTCCGTGCCCTGGTCGAAGACGCTGATGGCGGTGACGCGGGCTTCGGTGCGGGCCGACTCGGCGTGGCCGTACGCGAGGCCGCCGCTGTCACCGGGCTCGGTGGGCATGTCTGCCTCGCCGGAACCGTCGGAGTCGCCGAAGCTGATCCGGTCCCGGGTGCGCAGTGTCCCCGAGAACATCCGCGCGTAGGCGACCTTCTCCCCCGCCGGGCCGCGCTCCACCTTGAACACGGTTCCGGAGACGGGCGCGTCGGGGTCGCCGCCGGCGGCGGGCAGCAGTTCTCTGATGCCGTCGGTCAGCGCGTCCACGCCCGCGCCCGTGATGGCGGAGCCGAAATACACCGGATGGACCAGCGCTTGACGGGTCCGGGCGGCGAGGGCGGTGCGCAGCCGGTCGTCGGAGACCTCGCCCTCGACGTACGCGGTCAGCAGGTCGTCGTCGAGGTCGGCGAGCACGTCGAGCGCGGCCGTGCCGAGGCCGGGCAGGAACCGCGCCTCGGGCGTGCCGAGTGAGGTGGTCGTGCCCATGGGGACGGCGGTCGCGGTGAGCCGTTCGGAGACGGCCCGCAGGACGGCGTCGCACCGGGCGCCTCGACGGTCGATCTTGTTGACGAACACGAGCGTGGGGATGCGCAGCCGTTGCAGCGTGCGCATCAGGATCCGGGTCTGCGGCTGGACACCCTCGACGGCCGAGACGACCAGCACGGCACCGTCGAGGACCCCGAGCACCCGCTCCACCTCGGCGATGAAGTCCGGGTGGCCGGGGGTGTCGATGAGGTTGACGGTCATGCCGTCCAGCGCGAACGACACGACCGCGGACTTGATGGTGATCCCGCGCTGCCGCTCCAGCGCCAGGGAGTCGGTCTGTGTGCTCCCGGCGTCGACGCTGCCGATCTCGTCGATCACGCCGGCCGAGTGCAGCAGACGCTCGGTCAGGCTGGTCTTACCTGCGTCGACATGGGCGAGAATTCCAAGGTTGAGCAAGTGCACGAAGCGTCATGTCCTTTGACGAGGGGGTGATTCCTTCCTGGGGGGACATGCACGCAGTGCGCATCTTTGCTCCTGGTCTTCCGACGACGGGTCCGTGCAGTGCAGCAGACCCGGCGTGGCGACGGCAACGTATTAAACGCGGGACCGCCGCACGGCGGAACGCGTCCGTCTCCCCCGTGACCTGCGTTTCCTGGCGTGGGCGACGGGCACCCGGAGGCATACCTGCGAATCGCGGCCACCTCATCGGCCCGCGGCGAAGGGACACTCCATGAACCACCGAACGCGATCCGACGCGCACACCCACCACACCGGTGCGGACCTGCTGGGCGTCTACCTCAACGACCATCTGGCGGGCGCCACGGGCGGTGCCGAGCGGGCCCGCCACATGACACGCTCCTACCGGGGCACGGACCTCGCTGCCGCGATGGAGCCGATCTCCACGGAGATCACCGAGGACCGGGCCATCCTGATCGACATCATGGAGCGGCTCGACATCCCGGTGCGGCACTACAAGGTCTACGCGGGCCGGGTGGCCGAGCGCGCGGGACGGTTGAAGAGCAACGGCCGACTCGTACGGCGTTCCCCGCTGAGCCCGCTGGTGGAGCTGGAAACGCTGCAGGTGGGCGTCGAGGGCAAGGCGGCCGCCTGGCAGACGCTGCGTGACCTCGCCGACGACGAGGAACGCCTCGACCCGGACCTCCTCGACCGTCTGCTCGAACGGGCCCGACGGCAGCAGGGCACGCTGGAGGAGCTGCGCCGGCGTCAGATCGGGCCGGCGCTCAGCACCGCGTGAGCGACGCGCGGCACTACTCGCACTGGAGCACCAGCAGGGCGATGTCGTCGATCCGCTGGGCGGTGGTGGCGGCGCTGCTCAGCAGCGTGTCGATGAGCTGGTCCAGGTCGCGGTCGTCGGCGTCGGCGAGGTGCTGTGCGAGCCGGTTGATCGCGTCTTCGAGGTCGATGCCCGGTGCCTCGACGAGGCCGTCGGTGTAGAAGGCGAGCAGCATGCCCTCGGTCAGCGGGATCTCGGCCAGGGGGAAGACGGCGTCGGGCTCGATGCCCAGGAGGGGGCCGGGTGGCACGTCCACGGGCCGGGTCTCGCCGTCGGGGAGGCGCAGCAGGGGTGGTGGGTGCCCGGCACTGGCGAGTGAGACGCGTCCGCGGGCGAGGTCGAGGTGGACGTAGAGGCAGCTGGTGAACAGGTCGGGGGCGAGGTCGGTGAGGAGCCGGTTGGTCCGGTGAAGGACCTGGTCGGGGGGTGTGCCGAGGGTCGCGTGGGCGTGCACGGCGGTGCGTACCTGACCCATCAGGGCGGCGGCCGCGGCGTTGTGGCCCTGGACGTCGCCGATGACGGCGGCGGCCGCGCTGTCGCCGAGCCGGATCAGGTCGTAGAAGTCCCCGCCGATCTCCATGCCCCGGGTGGCGGGCAGGTAGCGGGCGGCTACCCGCAGGCCGTCGAGCGTGGGCAGGCCGCGCGGGAGCAGCGCCTCCTGAAGGCCGTGCGCGAGCTCGTGCTTGACGTCGTACAGGCGGGCGCGGTCGAAGGCCTGGGCGATGAGCCCGGCGAGCGACGTCATGACGGCACGCTCCTCGGCCGGGAACGCGTGCGGGCTGTCGTACGACAAAATGCAGACGCCGACGGGGCGGCTGGAGATGATCAACGGCAGGAAGGCCCAGGCCTTCTTTCCGCTGACCATGGGTGCCTCGGGGTAGGTGCGCCGCATCTCCTCGGGGTCGGCGAAGAAGGCGGGGATGCCGCTGGCGAGGGCCTGTCCGGCCGGGGTGAAGGTGGTGTCGAGGGGGAGGCCGTCCAGGCGCCTGATGGTCTCGACGGGGTAGCCGCGATGGCCGGTGATCCGCAGCCGGCCGGCCTCGGCGGTGGACAGGACCAGGCTCTGGGCGCCGAACGCGGGCATGATCTGGTCGGCGATCAGATCGACGACATCCTGGACGCCGACGACCTCGGTCAGGCCGGCGGCCAGGTGCGTGAGCTGGTACAGCCGGCCGGCGCGGGTCGGTGTGGCGGTGCGCGTGGACCGGCGGGGCGCCGGTGAGGGCGGCGCGGGGGCGCCGGTGGGGACGATCCGGGCGCTGATGCCGCTGGCGTCCGGGTACAGGTGAATGTCCAGCCAGTGGTTGGGCGGGCGGCACACGGTGAACGAGACGGGCTCCCGGCTGATCACCGCGGCACGGTAGCGGTCCTCGTAGGTGGGGTCGTCGAGCCAGCGCACGGACTGCCACGGCAGGGTGCCCAGCAGCTCACCTGCCTCACGGCCGAGCAGTTCGCAGGCGCCGGAGCTCACGTAGGTGACGCGCCCCTCCAGGTCCAGGGCACAGCTGCCGCCGGGCAGCCGCTCGACGTAGTCGGCCACGGCCGGCTCGGGGCTCACCGCCTCTCCGCGGGTTCCTGCAGAGACGCCGCGAGGCTGTTCACGGTGGGCGACGACACTGCCTCGCTGGGCGCCCTCCTCCAGCAGCCGCGCCAGCCGCCGGCAACTGGAGTTGATGTTGCCGCGTTCCCGTTGCGTCATGAACGGCGGGCGGGTGGCCGGCCACATCAGCAGCAGGGCTCCCCACGTCCGGGCGCCGCTCACCGGCGCCGCCACCAGCGCCAACGGATACGGCAGCGCGATCGCGGTTCGCGGGTAGGAGCGGACCATCTCCTCCTGGCTGCCGACCCACACCAGACGGTCCTCGCGGACGGCGTCGGCCACGGGTGCCGGGGAGGCCAGGGGAACCCTCGTCCACGGTGCGGCGAAGTCGACCGGCACCCCGCTCAGCATGTCCAGGTACAGCACGGGCCCGTCGGGCGCGAGCAGGTACAGGGCGCCGATGGACGCTCCGGTGCGGCGCATCGTCTCGGCGAACTCGGCGTCCAGTGCGTCGGCGCCGAGGGCCGGATCTCCCGTGGCGGTCATGCCTTCCGCTCCCCTCGGGACGCGGCACGGCGGTATCACGTCTGCCCGAGTTCATACATATGGGGACGTTACGCCGAGGGGGTGTGCTCGGCATGTGCGCGGCGGGCGGGTGACGGTGTCAGGCGCGGTCGCCCTTCGGCCTGCCGCGCTGATCGGGGGTGCCGTGCGGCGGCGGGCTGAAGGGCTGCGCCGCGGTCGCGGGCGACGCCGGGGAACCCGTCCGACGGGCGCCGCTCTCGGGGCGCAGGGCACCCGGATCGCCGGACGTCGGCTCGGCCCCGGCCTCCAGCTGCTCCAGACGCGCGGCCAGCAGCGAGGTCACCGGGAGCCGGTGGCCGTGCGAGCGCTCGTAGGCCAGCAGTTCCTCCACCTCTCCGGAGGACAGCGACCGTACCCGGCTCTTCAGCCCGCCGATCGGCAGGTGGTCGTAGTCGGGCAGCGGCAGGGTGTTACGGGCGGGATCGGCCATGACACTCACTTCCCTCGGTGCGCACCTGCGGGGGGACCGGTTGGACGGCCATTTCACGGGTGGCCGTCGGCGTCAGCCCGGCCGCCACTGCCGAACGACCCGCTCCTGCCCTCGTCCCAGCGGCGCCGCCCCTTCAAGGAACTGCGCCGTGAGGGCATGTTGCCGTGGCCGGGGAGTTCGTGCGGGGTCAGCCGCCGGTCGCTCCTGGGCACCACGTCGGGCTCCCGGCGTTCCCGGACCTCCCGGACCGGCCCGTCGTCGGGCAGCCGGGGCTGCTCCTCGGGGCGCGGCGGAGCGGATTCCCGGCGCCTGACCCGGTAGCCCATCAGGAAGCCGCCGAGAAGCAGACCCACGACGACCAGACCGGCGACGACCAGGCCCATGCCCAGCGCGCCCTCCGCGGCGATGTCCGTCCTTGCGATGTCCATGGGCGCGCGAGTACCCCTGGCATCACACGTGAACCGGAACATCCCTGCACGGCGATCTCCCCGGAATCGGCGCTGCCCGGCGCGTATGAACTTCGCCGCCGCAAGGTCGATACTGCTGGAAGCAGCGCGCTCGGCCCGTGTGTGCCGCCACGGCGGCCTGATCGGCCGTCACGAAGACCACTGGTCCGGAGCCCCGTCCGTCGAGCTCGACGAGGAGTACCCGCGAGTATGCGTGAGATTCTCCCGGTGATCGGTGGCTGGTACGCGGCCCGGGCGCCGTTCGGACTCGCCACCGTGGTCGCCACGAGCCGTAGCGCACCGCGCCACCCGGGTGCCGCGATGGCGGTGGGTCCGGGCGACGAGGTCGTGGGCAGTGTGTCGGGCGGGTGTGTGGAAGGCGCCGTGTTCGAGCTGGCGCGGGAGGTGGTGGCCGGCGGCGAGGCGCGGCTGGAGACCTTCGGGTACAGCGACGAGGACGCGTTCGCGGTCGGGCTCACCTGCGGCGGCGAGATCACCCTGCTCGTGCGCTCCGTGACGCCGCAGAGCGACCCGTCGTTCGGTGAGGTCGCGCAGTCGGTGGCGGCGGGCCGTCCGGTGACCGTGGCGACGGTGACGGACGGGCCGGCGCCGCGGGGTGCGACGCTCGCCGTGTGGCCCGACCGGGTGGCGGGCACGCTGGGCGCGCCCGGCCTGGACGTGGCGGTGAGCGCCGACGCGCGCGGCGAGCTCGCCCTGGGCGCCACGGGCCTGAGGCACTACGGCCCGCACGGTGAGCGGCGCGAGGACGCGGTCACCGTCTTCCTGCACTCGTTCGCGCCGCCGCCGCGCATGCTGGTCTTCGGCGCGATCGACTACGCGGCCGCCGTGGCCCGTATCGGTGACTTCCTGGGCTACCGGGTCACGGTGTGCGACGCGCGCGCCGTCTTCGCCACGCCGCAGCGTTTCCCGCGGGGCGTGGAGGTGGTCGTGGACTGGCCGCACCGCTACCTGAGCGGTACCGACACCGACGACCGCACGGTGATCTGCGTGCTCACCCACGACCCCAAGTTCGATGTGCCGCTGCTCCAGGAGGCGCTGCGGCGTCCGGCTGCGTACATCGGCGCGATGGGCAGCCGCCGTACCCACGACGACCGGATGAAGCGGCTGACCGAAGCCGGGCTCGGTGAAGGGGAGTTGACGCGGCTGCGCTCACCGGTCGGGCTCGATCTCGGGGCCCGCACGCCCGAGGAGGTCGCCGTGTCCGTCGCGGCCGAGATCGTCGCGCTGCGCTGGGGAGGCAGCGGCACCCCGCTGACGGCGACCGCGGGAGCCATCCATCCCCGAGGGCCGAAATCGGATGTGTAAGGCGGGCGCGAAGGGGTAGTCACGGCACAACGGAGGCATCTCGTGCCCCCGAAACACAGCCTCTGAGCGGGAAGGAGGTCCATGACAGCGCACTTGCAGCGCCCGGGCCGCTTCCCTGCACAAGGAGCGGCCCGGATCTTGTGCGGGCGCATCCCCCGTTGACGTCGCCAGTCAGCGCGGCGGCAGTCGGTGCAGCTCCACCTCCGTGAGCCCGCTGTCGGACACAGTGGCGGTCATGTAGGTGCAGTGGGGCTGCCGGCGACGGTCCGTCGGGGAGCCGGGATTCAGCAGGCGCAGGCCCGTGGCGGCGGTGGTGTCCCAGGGGATGTGGCTGTGGCCGAAGACCAGGACGTCGAGTTCGGGGAAGCGGGCCGCGCAGCGCGCCTCGCGGCCCTGGGCGGGCCCCGTCTCGTGGACGACGCCGAACCGCAGGCCGCCCAGCTCGACGTACGCCACCTCGGGGAGTCTCGCTCGCAGGTCGGGCCCGTCGTTGTTGCCGTAGACCCCGATGAGCCGGTCGCTGTGGCTCTCCAGCAGGTCGAGCGTGGCCGTGTCCACCCAGTCCCCGGCGTGGAACACCACGTCGGCGCCCGGCAGTTCGGCGAGCAGCCGCTCGGGCAGGGCCTTGGCGCGCTTGGGCAGATGGGTGTCGGACATCAGGAGCAGACGCACGGCGCCAGGCTACCGGCGTAAAGGATCACCGAGCTGCCGTTCCGCCGCGCGTTCGGCATCCCCGATCCGCCGATTCGCCGTGCCGCGCCGTGTCGTTGAGCGGTGGACAAAAGCCGTGACAGGGATAGCATCTGGCCACGAGGGCCGTAATCTGACGCAAACGCCCAGCGACCCCTAGGGGGCTCGGAGACCGATGCCGATCAAGGTCAGCGTGGTCGTGCCCGTGTACAACCCCGGGGTCTATGTCGAGGACTGCATCGACTCCCTGCTCCGCCAGTCGCTGCCCCCGGACGAGTACGAAGTGATCTTCGTCGACGACGGCTCCACCGACGAGACGCCCGCCCGGCTCGACGCGCTCGCCGCCGCGGAGTCCCGGGTCACCGTCGTTCACCAGGAGAACTCCGGCTGGTCGGGCAAGCCCCGCAACGTCGGCATCGGCACCGCCCGGGGCGAGTACGTGATGTTCGTCGACAACGACGACCACCTCGGCGACGAGGCGCTGGAGCGGATGTACGACTACGGCGTGGCCCACGGCGCCGATGTCGTGGTCGGCAAGATGGCCGGCAAGGGCCGCGGCGTTCCGGTGGAGCTGTTCCGCCGCAATCACCCCCGGGCCACCGTCGAGAACGCGCCGCTGATCGACAGCCTCACCCCGCACAAGATGTTCCGCCGCGCCTTCCTCGACGACATCGGGCTGCGCTTCCCCGAGGGCCGGCGGCGCCTGGAGGACCACGTCTTCGTCACGGAGGCGTATCTGCGCGCCGCCAATGTCTCGGTGCTCGGCGACTACGTCTGCTACTACCACGTCCGGCGCGACGACGCCTCGAACGCCGGCTTCCAGCGCTTCGACCCGGGCGGCTACTTCAAGAACCTCCGTGAAGCCCTGGACGTCGTCGAGCGGTACACCGAGCCGGGCCCGCTGCGGGACCGGCTCTTCCGGCGCTGGCTGCGGGTGGAGATGGTCGAGCGGATGCGCGCGCGGCGGCTGCTCGCCCTGCCGGCGGACTACCGCCGGGAGCTGTTCGAGGAGATGCACCAGGTCGTCGTGGAGCGCTTCGGGCCCGGGGTCGCGGCCGGGCTCCAGCCGACGCAGCAGGTCGTCGCCGCGCTGATCACCGCGGGCCGGTACGACGACGTCGAGGCGTTCGCCGAGTGGGAGGCCGGTATCGCGCTCACGGCCGTCCCCGAGCGGGTGGCCTGGGAGGACGGCACGCTCCGGGTCGGTTTCAGCGCCGAGTACACGTCCGCCGCCGAGCCGATGACCTTCCCCGCCGGCACCGCTCCCGCGCCGCTGGACGGCCCTCCCGAGGACCTGGCCGCCGCGGTCGCCTGGGTGAGCGCCGACAGCGCCGCCCGGTTCGGCCGGGCGACCGCGGATCTCCTGATGCGGGAGCGGGCCAGTGCCGCCCAGTACTTCCAGTCGGTCGAGTTCACCCGCGAGGAGGTGCCGGCCGGGGACGACGGCCGGGTCCGCCTGGTGCTGCACGCGACGGCCACCGTCGATCCGGCCGTTCTCACCCGTGCCGGTGTGTGGGACGCCCTGGTCCGTGTCCGCCTCGGCGGCTGGACCAAGGAGTGCCGTCTCGGCCCGGCACCACGCAGGGCCCGCCCCACGCCGTCCGCCGCCCTGGCCGGCGGTCATGTGGTCCTGCCGTACTGGACTTCGCCGCACGCGCATCTCGCCCTGGACGTCGACCGGGCGACCGGCCGCCTGGGCCTGGGCTCCCTCTCCCCCGACGACGTCACGGTCTCGGGCGACCGCCTGCGGATGCCGCTCCCGCTCCACGTCCCCGGCGACGGCGCCGAGGCCTCCCTCCGCCTCACCTCCTCCCGCGCCACGCTCGACGTGCCCGCCACGCTCTCCCCCCGGGTCTCGGGCGCGCTGCTGGAGGCCGAACTTTCCCTCGGTGACCTGCGCGGCGCGACCTGGCGGGTGGCACTGGGCACGCCCGGACCGCGTTTCCTCGCCCTGCCGTTCGTGCTGCGCGCCGGCGCAGGCGGGGTTCGCGCCGCCCGCGTTCCCGTACCCAGCGCGCTACGACGACTTGTCCGCAGGGCCCGACGCGGGCTCGGTACGGCACTGGGCCGCACGGCGACCCGGCTGCGGGCCCGGACGGGGAGGAGGTGACGGCATGCGCTCGCTCGGCATCGAGGGCGCGTGGGCGCTGGAGCCCAAGGTCTTCCCGGACGCCCGGGGCAGCTTCCACGAGTGGTACCGGGGCGCGGAGTTCCGCGAGAGCACCGGCTACGACCTGTCCCTGGCCCAGGCCAACTGCTCGGTCTCCCGCCGGGGCGTCCTGCGCGGTGTGCACTTCTCCGACGTGCCGCCGGGTCAGGCCAAGTACGTGACCTGTCTGCGCGGCGCCGTCCTGGACGTGGTGGTCGACATCCGCGTCGGCTCACCCACCTTCGGCCGCTGGGAGGCCGTGCGCCTCGACGACGCGAGCCACCACGCCCTGTTCCTCGCGGAGGGGCTCGGCCACGCGTTCATGGCCCTCACCGACGAGGCGACGGTGGTCTACCTGTGCTCGACCGGCTACGCCCCCGAGCGCGAGCACGGCGTACACCCACTGGACCCGGAACTGGCCATCGCCTGGCCCGAACACATCCCCCCGGTCCTCTCCCCGAAGGACGCCCAGGCCCCGTCACTGGCGCAGGCACGCGAGGCAGGCCTCCTCCCGTCGTACGAGACCTGCGCCGCTCACTACGAAGCACTGAGAAACGGCCCAGCCTGACGCCGGGCACCGGCAACCCCCAAGGGGCGCGGGGAACTGCGCGACAAGCCACGACGCACCCGCAGCCACACGACGGCAGCATCCGGCACGCCCCACACCCCGCTCAACCGCCGGAGGCAACCCGCTCAACGGCCGTACGCAACGGCTCCCACCCCCGAGAGCGCCCCACCCCCAGCCGCCGGGCCCGCGCCAACGGCCGCCAGAAACTCGCCCCGAGCAGCGCCTCGGGCGCCACCGCCCCGCCCCGGTCCAGGATCGTCTCGGGCACCTTCTGCGGATCCGGAACGTCGTACTCGGCGACGATCTCGTCGTACCGGTCACGCAGCACCGTGTTGCGGCGATCGGCGCCGAAGACGACGAGCTGCCCGGTGGGCTGGGTGTCGACGAGCACCGTCACCAGATCGGGGCGATGACGCCCGAGGATCTCGGCGAGCTTGTAGACGTCACCGGTCCACGCGCCGGTGTGCCGGTCGCGGGCCGCCTCGTCGATGTTGCGCGGCAGCATGTCGTCGAAGACGATCACACTCGTCCAGTCCGAGTGCCGCTCGATGTTCATGAAGTCCCGCAGCGCGTACTCGAACAGGTGCATCCCGTCGATGAACGACAGGTCGAGGACGGGACGCCGCCAGTACGCGAACGGACCGCGGCCCCGGCGCAGGTTCCGCAGCGGATGGCGACCGCCCTTGAGGTGGATGAGCGGTTGGGCGCGGGCGAAGAAGTCGTCACTGGTGGCCTTGACGAGATGGACGTCGCAGCGGATCTCCGTGACGACCTTGAAGGCGGGGTCGACGGCGATGGTGGGGACGCGTGAGAGCCTGAGGCTGCGGCCGTCGTTGACGCCGATCTCCAGGTAGTTGCGGTTGCCGCTGACCTTGTGCAGTTCCTTCAGGAACTCATGGCGTTTCACGAAGGGTCTCCTTGCGGATGCGGGGCAGTGCTTCGTGCAGGGCGGTGCGCCAGTCGCGCGCCGGTGCGAGGCCGAGCCGCTCCCGGCGGCCGTGCGCGAGGACGCTGTACGCGGGGCGGGGCGCGGGCCGGGGGAAGGCCGCGCTGGTGACGGGGCGCACCCGGTCCGGGTCGGCATCGAGAAGCCGGAACACCTCGCGGGCCAGGTCGTACCAGGTGGCCTCACCCGAGTTGGTGGCGTGCAGGACACCGGTCGTGTCGCCGCCGACGCGCGGGCCGAGGTCGGCGAGGAAGGCGGCGACCTCGGCGCTCCACGTGGGCTGCCCGCGCTGGTCGTCGACGACGTCGACAGTGTCCAGGCGGGCCTCGAGCTCGGTCATCGTGCGGACGAAACTGCGGCCGTGGACGCCGTACAGCCAGGCCGTGCGGACCACCGCGCTCGCGTCCGGGAGTTCGTCCGCCACGCCCCGCTCACCGGCCAGTTTGGTGCGGCCGTAGGCGGTGCGGGGGGCCGGGGGCTCGTCCTCCGGGTAGGGGGTGCGGGCGTCCCCGGCGAAAACGTAGTCGGTGGAGAGGTGGATGAGGCGGGTCCCGTGGGCGGCACAGGCCCTGGCGATCAGGCGTGGGCCGTCGCCGTTGACGCGCAGGGCGCGTGCCTCGTCCTGTTCGGCGTCGTCGACGGACGTGTAGGCGGCGCAGTTGACGAGGAGGTCGGGGTGGTGGGCGGCGAGGGCGCCCTCGATGGATTCGGGGGCGGTGATGTCGAGGGCTGCGTGGTCGAGGCCGGTCACCTGCTCCCCGCGGGCGCGGAGTTCACCGACCAGGTCGTGACCGAGCATGCCGCCCGCGCCGGTGACCAGCCACTTCATCCGTGCTCCTCACCGACGCGCCGTTTGAGGGGCTCCCACCAGGCGCGGTGGTCGCGGTACCAGGCGACGGTGGCGGCGAGGCCGGCGGCGAAGTCGTGGCGGGGCCGGTAGCCGAGTTCGGTACGGGCCTTGGTCCAGTCGACGGAGTAGCGCAGGTCGTGGCCCTTGCGGTCCTCGACGTGCCGCACCCGGTCCCAGTCGGCGCCGCAGGCGTGCAGGAGCAGGGCGGTGAGGTCCTTGTTGCTCAGCTCGGTGCCGCCGCCGATGTTGTAGATCTCGCCGGGCCGGCCCTGGGTGCGGACGAGTTCGACGCCGTGGCAGTGGTCGTCGACGTGCAGCCAGTCGCGGACGTTGAGGCCCTCGCCGTAGAGGGGGACCCGCTCGCCGTCGAGAAGGTTGGTGATGAACAGCGGGACGACCTTCTCGGGGAACTGGTGCGGGCCGTAGTTGTTCGAGCAACGGGTGACGCGCACGTCCAGGCCGTGGGTGCGGTGGTAGGACAGGGCGAGCAGGTCGGAGGAGGCCTTGGAGGCGGAGTACGGCGAGCTGGGCCGCAGGATGTCCTCCTCGGTGGAGGAGCCCGCCTCGACGGAGCCGTAGACCTCGTCGGTCGATATGTGCACGAAGGGTTCGACGCGGTAGCGCAGGGCCGCGTCCAGCAGGGTCTGGGTGCCCACGACGTTGGTGAGGACGAAGTCGCCGGCGCCCTCGATCGAACGGTCGACATGGGACTCGGCGGCGAAGTGCACCACCTGGTCGGCCTCGGCCATCAGCTTGTCGACCAGCCCGGCGTCGCGGATGTCACCGCGCACGAACTCCAGCCGTGGGTGGTCGAGTTCGAGGTTGTCCAGGGTGCCGGCGTAGGTGAGCTTGTCCAGCACGGTGATGCTCGGCGCGTCGTCGCGGGCCAGCAGGGTGCGGACGTAGGTCGAGCCGATGAAGCCGGCGGCGCCGGTGACTAGAAGGTTCATGTGTGGATCTGCACCTTGCTGTGGTCGCCGAGGACGAGGTGGTGGGCGCTGGGGACGCTGGGCGCGGGCGTGACCTCGGTGTGCCGGCCGATGAGCGAGGACTCGATACGGCCCACCCCGTGGATGGTGGAGTCCCGCAGGACGATGGAGAACTCCAACTCGCTGTCGATGACACGGCAGTTCTCGGCGACGGAGGTGAAGGGGCCGACGTAGGAGTCCTCGACGACCGTGCCGGCGCCGACGACGGCGGGGCCGACGATGCGCGAGTTGACGATGCGGGCCCCCTCCTCGACGACGACGCGCCCGACGGTCTCCGACGCCTCGTCGACCTCGCCGTCGATGCGGCGGCTGAGGCTCTCCAGGACGGTCCGGTTCACCTCCAGCATGTCGGCGACGTTCCCGGTGTCCTTCCAGTAGCCCTGGATGACCGTGCAGCGCACGTCGGCGCGGGAGTCGATCAGCTGCTGGATGGCGTGCGTGATCTCCAGTTCGCCGCGCCAGGACGGGGTGATGGAGCGGACCGCGTCGTGGATGACCGGGGTGAACAGATAGACGCCGACCAGCGCGAGGTCGCTCTTGGGGTGTTCCGGTTTCTCCTCCAGGCCGACGACCTGGCCCGCGGCGTCGAGTTCGGCGACGCCGAAGGAGCGCGGGTCCTGCACATGGGTCAGCAGGATCTGGGCGTCGGGGCGGTTGCCGCGGAACTCCTCCACGAGGTCGGCGATGCCGCCGACGATGAAGTTGTCGCCGAGGTACATGACGAAGTCGTCGTCGCCCAGGTAGTCCCGGGCGATGAGCACGGCGTGCGCCAGTCCCAGTGGGCGTTCCTGGGGAATGTAGGTGATTTCCAGGCCGAATTTGGATCCGTCGCCCACCGCGTCCTGGATCTCCGCGGCGGTGTCACCGACGATCACACCGACGTCGGTGATGCCGGCCGCGGCGATGGATTCCAGTCCGTAGAAGAGCACGGGTTTGTTTGCCACCGGCACGAGCTGTTTGGCCGAAGTGTGCGTGATCGGCCTCAGGCGCGTACCGGCACCGCCGGACAGCACAAGAGCCTTCATCTGCTTCACCTTAGCCCCGATTCAGCCATTTTGACGGGGTCGGTTGGCTGGTACGACATCGCGGAGCTGTCCGGAGTTCACCGGAATCCGGGCTTCAGTCGCCGGCCGGGATCTCGCTCCACACCTGTTTTCCGCCACTGACCGGCACCGTGCCCCATGCCGCCGACATGGCCTCGACCAGCAGGATTCCGCGTCCACCTGTGGCCTCCCAGCTGATGCTGGTGGGCTTGACGGGGGTGCGGGGCGAGGCGTCGGCGACCGCGACGCGCACGCGGTGGTTGACGAGCGTCAGATCGAGGCGGACTCGGCCGTCGGTGTGCACCAGGGCGTTGGTGACGAGCTCGGAGACGACGAGCAGGACGGTGTCCGTCGACCGCTGCGGCACGCCCCAGGTCCGCAGCGTGCGGCGGGTGAATCGGCGGGCGTGCCCGACGGCCTCCGGGACGCGCCAGACGGTCCAGCTCTCGCGCAGGGGCCGTACGGCCATGCCGTCGTAGCGCAGCAGGAGCAAGGCGATGTCGTCGTTGCGGCGGGCGCCGACCAGCAGGGCGTCGGCGACAAGACCGAGGTGGGCCGGGTCGGAGCGGGCGAGCGTACGGGCGAACCGGTCCATGCCGGTGTCGATGTCGTCCTCGGCGGACTCGACGAGGCCGTCGGTGGTCAGGGCGACGATGGTGCCCGGGGCCAGCCGGAGCGGGCTCATCGGGAAGTCGGCCTGCCGCATCACACCGAGCGGCGGGCCGCCCTCCGCCTCGGCGATCTCCGTCCCGCCGTCCGGCCGGCGCAGGACCGGCGGGAGGTGTCCGGCGCGCACGCACCAGCCGGAGCCCTCCTCCAGGTCGATGTCGACGTAGCAGCAGGTGGCGAAGAGGTCGGTCTCCATGTCCATCAGGAGCCGGTTGGCGTGGTGGACGACGACGTCCGGGGGGTGCCCTTCGGCGGCGTAGGCGCGCAGCGCGGTGCGCATCTGGCCCATGAGGGTGGCGGCGGCCGCGCTGTGGCCCTGGACGTCGCCGATGACGAGGGCGACGTGGTTGTCGGACAGCGGGATCACGTCGTACCAGTCGCCGCCGACCTCCAGTCCGGCCGTGGTGGGCAGATAGCGGGCGACGGCCTCCCCGCCGGGCAGCCGGGGCAGGCGGCGCGGCAGCAGCTGGCGCTGGAGCATGCCGACGAGCTCGTGCTCGGCATCGAAGGCGTGGGCGCGCATCAGGGCCTGCCCTGCGAGACCCGCGGAGGCGGTGAGCAGGGCTCGCTCGTCGGGGCCGAACTCGTGCGGGTTGTCCCAGCCGATCAGGCAGGCGCCGGCCATCCGGCCGCCGGCGGGCAGCGGCAGGACGGCAAGGCCGCCGGGGCCGACGTCGGCGAGGGCGGGTTCCAGCGGGGTGCCGGCCGGCCAGATCCGGGCGCGGCCCTCGCGCAGGGCCGCGGCGAGGGTGGGCATGGCGCGCACGGGCGCGTCCGGCCATTCGGTACGCCACTCCAGGCGCCACAGCTCCGGCCAGGACTCGGGTTCGGGCGGGTCGAGGACGGTCACGACGAGACGGTCGTGCTCCAGCTCGGCCAGCGCGATGCGGTCGGCGCGCAGCGGCTTGCGCAGGGCGGTGACGACCGCGTGGCTGACGTCCCGGACGGTGCCGGCGGTGGCGAGGGCGGCGGCGAGGCGCTGGACGCGGGCCACGTCGGTGACCTCGGGGCGCAGGGTGGAGGCGTCGGCGACGGTGCCGACGAGACGGGCCGGCCGTCCCTCGCCGCCGGGCAGCAGGCGGCCGCGCAGCCTGAGCCACTTGGGCGGTCCGGCGGGCTGCAGGACCCGGAACTCCAGCTCGCGGTCGCCGATGGACATGTGGTCGGCCTCGACGACCGACATCAGTGACGGCAGGTCCTCGGGGACGGTCAGGCCCAGCAGGGTCTCGACCCTGCCGTCGAACTGCTGCGCTCCGATGCCGAACAGGCCGAGGAGGCCGTCGCCGACCTCGACGCGCCCGGTGTCCATGGCGAGGCTGAACGCGTTGACCGGCAGCTCGCCGCCTTCGGCGGCAGCGGCCGGGGCGGGGTAGGAGATGGCCTCGGCGATCAGCTCCAGACACACGCGGTCCTCGGCGTCGAAGCCGCCGGGCCGCTCGCTCACGGCCAGCAGGCAGCCGCCGTCGCCCTCGGCGGGCAGGACGGCAAGGGAGAAGCCGCCGGACGGGGTCCGCCGGGACTCCGCGCGGCCCGCGAGCTGCTCCGGGCCGAGCCACACGGCACGGCCGGTGCGCCGGGCCTCGGCGAGCGGGGAGCGCCCGGTCGGGGTGTAGCCGTCACGCAGGCCGTACAGGGTGCGGGGCACGCCGGCGGACTCGACGAGGCACAGCAGCTCGCCGTCCTCACTCGGTGTGTACACCGCGGCCAGGGTCGCTCCGGCGAAAACGAGGGCCTGCTCCAGGACCCGCCGCAGCCGCTCGGGCGAGTCCGGATCGACGGAAAGCGCCTTCAGGGCCCCCTCGGCGCGCAGACTTCTCGTCCTGCGTCCCGCGGCGCCCTCACTGACCACGTCCGCCATTACAGCGCTTATGAGCCACCTGCGCAGCCCCTGTGAGCGTTCCGTGCAGCCGAAACGCTCGCGGCGCTCGAAAGGGGCCGAACATGTCTTTACGCATGCGTTCCGCACGGTGATCTCGTGACAGGCGTGACTGTCCGTTGCCGCCGGCCCGCTGGAAGGCTCGGTGCCGGGCCTGCGGAGGGGGGCGTATGGACAAGCGCTACGAGGTGTACGCGCTGGCTGACAGGCACTTCTACGAGACGCCGGACCGGCTGTCCGCCGAGGGCCAGGGGGCCGCGCCGCTCTACGAGACGGCGCGGCGCACGGCTCCCGAGGGCTGGAAGGCCGCGCGGATCGGCGACTGGCTGACCCTGGCGCCGCTCGACCCGGACGGAACTCCGCTGCCGGACCGCGCCCAGGGCTGGAAGATCCATGTCTCGGCGACCCTCGCGAACGCCGAGCGGATCGCACGGATCGTGTGGGACTACTGCGTGCCGCGGGGCATCGCCTTCAAGTTCGTGCCGGGCCCGCATCTGCTGCATCTGCGCAACGCCAAGTACGCGGGCCGGGACTCCAGCGGCAAGTTCGTCACCGTCTATCCGGCCGACGACGAGCAGCTCCACACGGTGCTGCGGGAGCTGGGCCGGCTGCTGGAGGGCTTCGAGGGGCCGTACGTCCTGACGGACCTGCGCTGGGGCGACGGTCCGCTGTACGTCCGGTACGGCGCCTTCGCGCGGCTGTTCGTCGTCGACGAGCACGGTTCGCTGGTGCCGGCGGTGCGGGACGGCGAGGGGAAGCTGGTCCCGGACCGGCGGACGCCGTCGTTCCAGGTGCCCGAGTGGGTGACGCTGCCGTCGTTCCTCGCCCCGCATCTGGCGGCCCGCAACACCACGACGGTCGGCGAACTGCCGTACCGCATCGAGAAGGCACTGCACTTCTCCAACGGCGGCGGCGTGTACGTGGGCACCGACGCGCGCGACGGACGCAAGGTGGTGCTGAAGGAGGGCCGGCCGCACGCGGGGCTCGCCGCGGACGGGGCGGACGCCGTGGCCCGGCTGGAGCGGGAGAAGGACGCACTGGAGCAGCTGGCGGGCACCGGGGCGGTGCCCGAGGTACGGGACTGGTTCCTGCTCGGCGACCACCGCTTCCTGGTCATGGACTTCGTGCCGGGCCGCACCCTGAACTCGTTCTTCGCGGAACGCCATCCGCTGATCGGCCCGGATCCCGACCCGCGTGCCGTGGCCGACTACACGGCCTGGGCGCTGCGGGTGCACCGGGCGGTCGAGCGGGCCGTGGAGGCGGTGCACGCGCGGGGGATCGTCTTCAACGACCTGCACGTCTTCAACATCATGGTCGCCCCGGACGAGGAGTCGGTGTCCCTGCTCGACTTCGAGGCCGCGGCGCCGGTCGGCGAGAACGGCCGTCAGATCGTCGCCCACCCAGGGTTCCTGGCTCCGCCGGACCGCAGGGGCGCGGATGTCGACCGCTACGCGCTGGCCTGTCTGCGGCTGGCGATGTTCCTGCCCGTCACCTCGCTGTTCGTCGTGGACCGCGACAAAGCGGCGCACCTGTCGGAGGTGATCGCGGGTCAGTTCCCGGACGTGCCGCGGCGGTTCCTGGACGAGGCGGTCGCCGAGATCACCCGGGACGTACGGCACGGCCCGGGACGGGCCGGGGCCGCGCCGCCCGTCGCGGCGTCGTACGTGGAGCCCGGCGACTGGCCCTACAGCCGTGACTCGATGGTCAAGGCGCTGCTGGCCTCCGCCACCCCGGAGCGCGAGGACCGCCTCTTCCCCGGCGACATCGGCCAGTTCTCCGACGGCGGCGGACTGGGCCTGGCCCATGGCGCGGCCGGTGTGCTGTACGCGCTGGGCGCGAGCGGCGCCGAACGCTACGAGGAGGGCGAGCGCTGGCTGCTGGACCGCACGGACCCGCCCCCGGTCGGCACGCCGCTGGGACTCTACGACGGCCTCGCGGGCGTGGCCCATGTCCTCGGCCTGCTGGGCCACCGGCAGCGGGCCCTGGACCTGGTCGACACCGTCCTGCGCGAGCGGTGGCAGCGGCTCTCCTCCGACCTGCGCGGCGGGCTTGCCGGACTCGGCCTGGTCCTCGACGACCTCGCGCACACCACGGGTGAGCCGGAGCTGCGCGAACGGGCCGCGGAGGCCGCCGACATCCTGGTACGGCGCCTCACCGCACCGGTCCCGGACGGGCCACGCCCGCGCGCCGGACTGCTGCGGGGAGCGAGCGGGCCCGCGCTGTTCCTGCTGCGGCGGTACGAGCGCACCGGCGAGCGCGAGTTGCTCGACGCGGCCGGCGAGGCACTGCGCCGGGACCTGGCGTGCTGCGTCGAGCACAAGGGCGGCTCGCTGGAGGTCGACGAGGGCCGGCGGACCATGCCCTATCTGGGCGACGGCAGTGCGGGCGTGGGCATGGTCCTCGACGACTATCTCGCCCACGCCGACGACGACACGGGCGTGCTTCAGCGGGCCCGCGCCGGCATCCTCACGGCCGCCACTTCCCGTTTCTACGCCCAGCCCGGCCTGTTCCAGGGACGTGCCGGGATGATCCTGCACCTCAGCCGTACGACCACGCCGGGCGCGAGCGCCGACCGGCTCGCGGCGCAGATCGCCGGGCTCGGCTGGTACGCGATGTCCTACCAGGGTCAACTGGCCTTCCCCGGACACCAGATGATGCGGCTCTCCATGGACCTGGGCACCGGAACCGCCGGCTGTCTGCTGGCGCTCCGTGCGGCCCTCGGCACCGACGAGGCGGGTGCGGCACCGGCTCACCTGCCCTTCCTCCCGCCGCCGACGCGGCACCCCGAACGCGGCTCCGCGATCTGACGGAGTCGTGACACAACCCCGTCCCCATGACAAGGAGAGGACACGACATGGCACTTCTCGACCTGCAGACGATGGAGACCGAGGAGCACACCGGCGGCGGCAGCGTGGTCAGCCTGCTGCTCTGCGCCAGCCAGGCGAGCATCAGCCTCTGTCTCTGACACCTCGTGCAGTGACGGTTCCGGGCGGTTCCCCTCCTGCGCGGAGGGGCCGTCCGGGCCCTTGTTCCGGACCGAGGAGCGAGGCAGGAGCAGCATGACGACCTCTGCCGATGACCCT
The DNA here is from genome assembly GCF_042657965.1 of Streptomyces coerulescens. Lineage (NCBI taxonomy): Bacteria > Bacillati > Actinomycetota > Actinomycetes > Kitasatosporales > Streptomycetaceae > Streptomyces > Streptomyces coerulescens. Next base: position 1,807 of record NZ_JBHSKM010000013.1, on the reverse strand, counting down.
TCCCGGACACTGGCCCGCGCGGCCACCCGGCACAGCGGCGCCCGTACCGTGACGCTGTGCCTGGTGAGCACCGCCGCGACCGGCGCCGGGCTGCTGCTGCCCGCCGCGCTCGGCCACACCCTCGACCTCCTGCTGGCGGGCGGCCCGGCGACGGGCTGGGTGCTGCGCTGCGCCGCACTCGTGCTCGCGCTGGCCCTGCTCGACGCGTTCCAGAGCGTCCTCGTCGGCACCGTGGACGCCCGCACCACGGCCTGGCTGCGCCACCGGCTCACCGGACACGTCCTGGCCCTGGGCCCACGGGCCACCGGCCGGTTCGGAGCGGGCGACCTCGTGGCCCGGCTCGTCGGCAACGCCGCGCAGGCCGGCACCGCACCGGCCGCCCGTGCCGTCCTGCTCGCCGCGCTCGCCGGACCGGTCGGGGGCATCGCCGCCCTCGCCCTGATCGACCCGTGGCTCGCCGCCGCGTTCCTCGCCGGGGCCCCGGTACTCGCCCTGCTGCTGCGGGCGTTCGCCCGGGACACGTCCCGGTGCGTGGCCGACTACCAGCGGGAACAGGGCCGGATCGCGACCGCGCTCGCCGAGGCGGTCGACGGTCATCGCACCATCGCCGCGGCCGGCACCGCGGACCGGGAGACGGCACGGATCCTGCGGCCGCTGTCCGCACTGTCCCGCGCGGGGCACCGTATGTGGCAGGTGCAGGGCCGGGCCGCCGGCCAGGCCGTCACCGTCGCCCCGCTGCTGCAACTCGGCGTGATCGCCGTCGCCGGTGCGCTGCTGGCCCGGCACCGGCTGTCCGTCGGCGAGGTGCTGGCCGCCTCCCGTTACGCCGTCCTCGCGACCGGCGTCGGCATGCTCGTCGCCCAGCTCGCGGGCGTGGCACGGGCCCGGGCGGCGGCCGGGCGCCTCGGGGAGGTCGTCGCCGAGCCCGCCCCCGCGCACGGCACGCGCCGGCTGCCTCCCGGGCCCGGCCGGCTGGAGCTGCGCGGAGTGACCGCCCGGCGCGGCGGACACACCGTGCTGGACGGCGTCGACCTGGTCGTGCCCGGCGGGAGCACCCTCGCCGTGGTGGGCCGCTCCGGCACCGGCAAGTCGGTGCTCGCCGCCCTCGCCGGACGACTCGCCGACCCGGACGAGGGCGAAGTCCTCCTCGACGGAGTGCCACTGCCCGAACTGGCCCACGACGACCTGCGCCGCGCCGTCGCCTACGCCTTCGAACGCCCGGTCCTGCTGGGCGGCACCGTGGAGGACGCGATCGGCCTCGCCCTCACCGCCCCCTCCCCCGACCGGGTACGGCAGGCCGCCCGCACCGCCCACGCCGACGACTTCGTCAGCCGTCTGCCGCAGGGGTACGCCACCGCCCTGGCCGACGCCCCGCGCTCCGGCGGCGAGTCCCAACGCCTCGGCCTCGCCCGGGCGTTCGCCCACGGCGGCCGGCTGCTGATCCTCGACGACGCGCTGTCCAGCCTGGACTCGGTGACGGAGGCCCGTATCACCCGGGCCCTGGCCGGCGGCGACTCGTCCGTCACCCGCCTCCTGATCGCCCACCGGGCGGCCACGGCGGCCCGGGCCGACGCGGTGGCGTGGCTGGACGGCGGGCGGGTGCGAGCCGTGGGCCACCACGAGGAACTGTGGGCCATCCCGGCATACCGGGAGACCCTCACGGGAACAGCGGCGGACTCAGCCACCCCGACCGGGAGGACCCACCCGTGACCGACCGTCTCTCCTCACGGGGGCTGCACTTCCTGCAGGACCGGTGGCGAGTCGACCCACACCTCCCCTCACGAGGAGTGCGGCTCCCGCGGGACGG